>JBNLDR010000008.1:0-34018 GCA_050304495.1 Altererythrobacter sp. | reverse complement strand
AAGGCGGGGAAGCCGCATTCATATTCGCTGAGCTTTTCGGCATCGGGTTTGTGCGAACCGGTGAGCATGGAGACGCCCATCGGCAGGAACACAAACAGCGCAGAGAGTCCGACCGCGATGAACAGGAAGATCAGGATCGGTAGATATTGGCTCAGGTCAACCACGAGGAATCCTACGGGGGCAAGAATCTGCGGGTGCCTCTAGGCTGCCTGCCAACAAGGTGCAAGGCCGGGAATCGTCTATTTCCCGATCACTTTGGTTTGGCAGGCGATCAATAGATTAGCAGCCGCCTTATCTGGGTTGGCAGTGTGGGTTTGTTCGGTGCGGGCTCGCCCTGCACGAAACGGTCCCACTGGCCATTGCCGATATAGAGAAGTGCGTCGCCATCCAGACTGCCAGAAAGTGGTTCGGTCCATTCGGAATGCGCCTGTTCGAGCAGGCGATAGCCGATCACGGACATGCCATCCTCGCTCAGCTCCAGGGCGGCGATCCGCATCGGACTGGTACCATTCTGGACCACGATCAGCTCATTGTCATAGCGCCACACGCCGTCCACACCGTCAAGGATCAGGTCGAGATTTGTCGTCAAGCGCGAAACTTCGCGACTCTCCAGATCGATAATCGCGATGCCATAGCGATAATCGCTGACGTAACGATGCCCGCCGTCCTTGCTAACCGCCAGCCCTTGCGGTGAGCGGAAGGTGCCAGGCGCCACCAGCGTCCGCATTTCCGTGTCGTCAGGACCGGCGAGATAGACCCCTCCCCCGATCGGATCGCTTCCATAGATCGTGCCGTCAGCGGCGACGGTGATGTCGGAAATCGAGACTCCTTGCGGCGCGGCAATCTTGATCACTTCGCGCCCGACGCGGGTCAGGCCGACCAACCCTGTAAAGCTGCCATCGGGTTCAGAGCCATCGATATGGCCCGCACCAAGCCAGATGATCCGGCTGTCGGGCGAGCGGGCTATGCCGCTGATATTGGCAACACCCTCGATCGCGAATCCGTCCCACCCGGCGTATGGTTTTTTGCCCAATACCCCGCGATGCGAAACACTGGTAATCACCAACCGGTAGTCAATCGGATCGCGCAGCACGCTTTCGGTCAGGCCAGCCTCCACAGGTGTTGTTTCAATCACCTCGCTGGTTTCGACAACCCGCGCTTCGGGGATCAGCAGAGCCCTTGCCCGTTCAGCATAATCTTCACCCATAAGCTCGGGGATTTGCTGCTGGGCGACCTCGGAAAAAACATAGCCGCGAGCCTTAAGCCACTCGAGCGTTTCGAGCAGTGCGTCCAGCTCGCCCGCCTCCAGCTGCGCATTAAGCAAACGAAGCCGCACGGTTCCGCTGTCTGGGAAAGCTGTGGCCAGTTCCTGGAGCCCCGCAAGATCACTGACCTTGCCGGTCTGCTCGTCCACCGCATGCCATGCTGCCACTTCCCTGGTGGCTTCCTGCGCCAACCCGGCTGAACTGCTGGCCAGCGCCAGCGCAATCGCGCCGATCAGCGCCCTCACTTTTTCAGTTCGCGCGCCAGCGTTGCATGTGTGGCTTTGCCATAGGGCGGTTTGAAGCCCGAGAGCTTGGCCACATCCACGCCGGACTGGCGATAGACTGCACGCATGTGACTGAAGGTCTTGAACCCATCCATGCCATGATAATTGCCCATGCCCGATGGGCCAACACCGCCAAATGGCAGGTCTTCCATCGCATTGTGGAACAGGACGTCATTCACCGTCACGCCACCGGAAATGGTGCGGCCGAGCACCTTTACTTCCTCAGCCTTGTCTCTGCCGAAATAATAGAGGCCCAGCGGGCGATCATGATCGTTCACATAATCGATTGCCTCATCCATTGTCTTGTAGGTCTTGACCGGTAGGATCGGGCCGAAGATCTCCTCCTGCATCACCTTCATGTCGTCATTGACATTTCGCACAATGGTAAGCGGCATCTTGTTGCCATTTGAGGAGGCGAAGTCCTCATTACCCGGATTGACCTCGATCAGCTCTGCGCCCTTCTCCCTGGCATCAGCAAGGTAGCCCTGCAGCCGTTCGAAATTCCGGCCGTTGACCACCGATGTGTAGTCGTCATTGGCGAGCAGGGTTGGATACATGTTCGAAACGCCCGAAACGACGCCTTCGATCATTTCGCTTTCCTGTTCTTCGGCCACAAGCAAATAATCAGGTGCGAGACAGATCTGCCCGGCATTCATCATCTTGCCCATAGCGATGCGTTCGCCTGCTTTCTTCTTGTCGGCGCTGCGCCCGATGATGGTCGGGCTCTTGCCCCCAAGTTCCAGCGTAACCGGCACCAGATTATCGGCCGCAGCGCGCATGATGTGGCGGCCGACCCCGGTTGCGCCGGTAAAGATCAAATGATCGAACGGCAGGCTGGTGAAGGTGCTGCCGACCTCCACCCCGCCGGTAAACACTGCCATCTCCTCTTCAGCGAAATATTTCGGGACGATTTCGGCAAACAGGTCAGACACGCGTTCGGTAAATTCGGATGGCTTGATCATCGCGCGATTGCCCGCTGCAAGCACACCCGCCATCGGTACCATCACCATGCCGACCGGGAAATTCCACGGCGCAACTACGCCGACCACACCCTTGGGTTGCCACATGACCTCTGCCTTTGCGCCAAGCAGGCTAAGCGGAAACATCGGCTTGCGCCGTTCATTGCGTGACCAGCTTTCGAAATGCTTGCGCGAATGCTTGAGCGCGCCGACAGAGGGCATAATGTCCGTCATCAAGGTCTGTTCGGTGCTGCGATGACCGAAATCGGCAGAGACCGCCTTGGCGAAATCATCCTTGTGATCCACCAGCATGGCAATCGCACGATCGATCCGGTCCCGCCTGACAGAAAGCGATTCCGGCATGGCGGCGGTGAAGGACGCGCGCTGTTTGCGCAGGACAGCTTCCATGCGAATACAAATTTCCCCGGCCATCGCTCTCTCCATTTGATTTTTGTGCAGTGCAACACTAGACCGCTTCCTGCAGAAATCAAAATCCGTTGCGGAAAGCAACACATTTTGGACCAGAAAGGCTAGCCCTACCCATGCCCCAGTTTTCCGAAGCTGATCCGATCGTCATCCTCTCCTACGCCCGCACTCCAATGGGTGCGATGCAGGGCGCACTCGCTGATGTTGCTGCAACTGACCTCGGCGCGACTGCTGTCAAAGCCGCAGTTGAACGCGCAGGCGTGAACGGCGAAGAAATCGACCGCATCTATATGGGTTGCGTCCTGCCTGCAGGCCTGGGTCAGGCCCCGGCACGCCAGGCTGCGCTCAAGGCTGGCCTGCCCAAGTCGGTCCAGGCAACTACGGTCAACAAGGTCTGCGGCAGCGGCATGCAAACGGTGATTATGGGTTCTGAAGCATTGGCGGCAGGTTCGGCTGACCTGATCGTGGCGGGCGGAATGGAGAGTATGACCAATGCTCCCTATCTGCTGAAGAAGCATCGTTCGGGCGCGCGGATCGGGCACGACACCGTCTATGACCACATGTTCCTCGATGGGCTGGAAGATGCCTATGATGCCGGCCGCGCGATGGGCACCTTCGCGCAGGATACCGCCGATGCATACCAGCTGACGCGCGAAGATATGGACAATTACTCTATCGAATCGCTGCGCCGCGCCAATGCCGCAATCGAAGGCGGCGCCTTTGCGGATGAGGTCGTGCCGGTGAGCTTCGCCACGCGCGCAGGCGAAGTCACGGTCGATACGGATGAGCAGCCCAGCAAGGGCCGCCCGGACAAGATCCCGCAATTGCGGCCCGCCTTTGCCAAGGATGGCACCATCACGGCAGCCACCTCCAGCTCGATTTCGGACGGTGCGGCGGCGGTTATCATCACCCGTGCCAGCAATGCCAATGCCAAAGGGCTCAAGCCGGTCGCGCGGATTGTCGCGACTGCAGCCCACGCGCAGGAGCCGAAGGACTTTACCGTGGCCCCCGTGGGCGCGGTCAACAAATGCCTCGAAAGCGCAGGCTGGTCGGTCGATGATGTCGATCTGTTCGAAGTCAACGAAGCATTTGCCTGCGTCGCCATGTTCGCGATGCGCGATCTCGGCATTCCGCATGACAAGATCAACGTCAACGGCGGCGCAACGGCGCTGGGCCACCCGATCGGCGCCAGCGGCACACGCATTATTGTGACGCTGATCAATGCCCTCAAGATGCAGGGCAAGAAGCGCGGTATCGCAAGCCTGTGCATCGGCGGAGGGGAAGCGACTGCAATTGCGATTGAACTGGCCGGATAAGACTCAGTTTCGCAAATTCGGATTCCCGTGATACACCCCCGCCTTCGGCTCGCTGGCGGGGCAAAGACCCTGCAAATCAGGCTAATAGAACGCCGCGAAAAAGCGGTCAGCCCTGGATATGTCACTTGGAGGGGATCGATTATGAAGAAATGGATTGCATTAGCAGGTGTCGCTGCTTTGGCTGCCTGCCAACAGGCTGAAGCACCGGCTGAGGAAGAGACTGCTATGGAAGAAGCGGCCCCGGCCGCCAATGAAGGACCCGGCACATTCGAAGTTACCTATGCGGATGGATCGGTTGGTACGGTAACCACCGCTGAAGATGGCACCTTCACCGCCACCATGGGTGAAGAAACCGGTGCAGGCACAGTGACCGAAGTTGACGGAAAGCTTTGCTTCGATCCTGAGGGCGACGATCCAGAACAACCGACCAATTGCTGGACCAACGGCGAAGTCGGTGAAGACGGCAGCTGGACTTCTACGTCGGATGATGGTGAAACCGTAACCGTTCGTCGGGTGGAAGCAGCCGCTGAAGAGGCCGCGGCAGAATAGGCTGGGCCAAAGCAATTGAAGAAAAGGGGCGGCCTCTGATGGGTCGCCCTTTTTGTATCGGCTCAGGGTTCTCCTGCGCCCCACAACCGATCTGCTTCGATCCAGCCTTTGCGCCCACCGACATCGAACTCACACCAACCGGCATCGCATTTGCCCAGAGCCCCCACCACGCCCGGGCTGGCATTCCATTTCAGCTTTGCTCCAGGCCTGGGCGCTTCGCGCAATGCAGCAGGCCCTTCCCCGATCACGATCGCTCCACGTTCCGGGCTTAGCAGACGGGCAACGACCCATCCTTGGGCGCCGTCGGGGTCCCGTACCAGTCGCCAGCCTTCTTTGATGCGCACGACCTTCATCGGTAAGCCTTTGCGCTTATAGACCCAGTCAATGCGATAGTCCGCACTTGGTCCCACTCGCATGTTGACTTTTTCGGCGCGGATCGAGGCCCAATAGGGCACCTCTCGGTTCTGGGCCTGGACAGGTATCGCCGCCAGGGAAGCAGCGATTGCGGTAAGAAACAGTGTAAGACGAAGCATCGCCATCCAATACCTTGCCAACCGGATTCGCATCAAGCCACGATGCATGCGATCTTGACCGCGCCACCCTGCCCGCTCTAGCGCATGACCATGGCTCATGACGCGGCGCAATTGCGCAAACCCATCGAAGGAAAACCCCGGGTAATCGTGACCCGGCACCTAATGCCCTCGGTCGAGGCGCGGCTGGCTGAGCTGTTCGATACCGTGCTCAACAGCGAAGATGCTCCGCTTTCCAGGGATCAGTTGAGCGCCGCCATGCGCGATTGCGATGTTCTCGTCCCCACGGTGACCGACCGGATCGATGCAGAGATGATCGAACAGGCGGGTGACAGGCTGAAACTGATTGCCAGCTTCGGTGCGGGAACCGAACATATCGATCTGGCGGCGGCTGCGAAGCGCAAGATCATCGTCACCAATACGCCGGGCGTCTTTACCGATGACACCGCCGATATTGCGATGGAGATGATTATCGGCATTCCGCGCAGGGTCCGCGAAGGCGTTGCACTGGTCCGGCGCGGGCAATGGACTGGCTGGGCGCCATCGGGAATGCTTGGCCGCAAGCTTGGCGGCAAGACTCTGGGCATCGTCGGCATGGGCCGGATCGGCCAAGCGGTGGCCCATCGCGCCCGCGCATTTGGGCTGGAGATCACCTACCACAATCGCCATCGACTGCCCGAAGCGCTGGAGCGCATGCTGCACGCACGGTTTGTCGCCGATCTGGATGCCTTGATCGGCGAGTCCGACATTCTTTCGCTCCATAGCCCGCTGACCGAAGATACGCGTGGCATGATTGATTCGCGACGGATTGCGCTGATGAAGCCCGGATCATCGATTATCAACACTGCGCGGGGTGAGCTAGTTGAGCAGGAAGCTCTGATCGCCGCACTTCAGAGCGGCCATCTCGCCGGTGCGGGACTTGACGTCTACCCGAACGAACCGAATGTCGATCAACGACTGCTGGACCACCCCAATGTCATGACCCTGCCCCATATCGGCAGCGCCACAGCTGAAGGGCGCGAAGCTTCGGGCGAAAAAGTGATCGCCAATATTCGCTTTTGGATGGATGGGCATCGCCCGCCTGATCAGGTGCTCGAAGCGCTGGTTTAACCGCCTTCAATCTTGCTTGCGCAGGATAATTTCGTTTGGACTTGTGCCTGCGCCAGAATCTGCCCTAACGACCGCTACTAATTGGCGCGAAAGCCAAACTGGGGCCAGGAGGATTTTTCATGAAGCGTATCGGTGCGACACTCGCAGCTACTTGTCTGTTTCCGGCCATAGCTGTGGCACAGGATCCGGCTTTGGTAGCGACCAGTGACGGCGGCGATACCTCGTGGATTCTCACCGCATCTGCCCTGGTGTTGATGATGACGCTCCCGGGCCTTGGTCTGTTCTATGGCGGTTTGGTGCGCACCAAGAACGTACTTTCGGTCTTGGTCCAATGCGGCGCCATCGCTGCGATCGGATCGGTCCTGTGGGTCGTGGTGGGATATACGCTCGCATTCGGCAATGTCACTTCGGGATGGCTCGGTGCAGGCAATGCCTGGATGATGACCGACCTTGGCACTTTGCGTGCAGGCACAACCATCCCCGAAAGCAGCTTTGCGCTGTTCCAGATGACATTCGCGATCATCACTCCGGCCCTGATGGTCGGCGCATGGGTCGATCGCGCACGTTTTTCCTGGGTACTTGGCTTTTCGGCCCTGTGGAGCCTGATCGTCTATGCGCCGGTCGCACATTGGGTCTGGGGCGGCGGGTGGATGGCCCAGCGGTTGGGCGCGCTCGATTTTGCCGGCGGGATTGTCGTCCACACAACAGCAGGCGTCTCGGCGCTGGTGGTGGCCCTCTTGCTGGGTCGGCGTGACGGGTTTCCGAGCAAACCCCTGCTGCCGCATGCCCCGGTGCTGACAATGATTGGTGCTTCCATGCTGTGGGTCGGCTGGTTCGGCTTCAATGGCGGCTCTGCCCTCGCCGCAACTGACGACGCTTCCACCGCCATCCTCAACACGCATGTTGCGGCGAGCGCCGCCGCGCTGGTGTGGCTGCTGGTAGAGCGTTTCACGATTGGCAAGCCGACCAGCATTGGCTGGGCAACCGGCGCGATCGCGGGCCTTGCAACGGTCACTCCTGCGGCTGGCTTTATCTCTCCCGGCGCTGCGATCCTGTTCGGCATCCTCGCCGCGCTGGTCTGTTACGGCGCGATCCAGCTGGTGAAACAGCGCTTTAAGATCGACGATTCGCTTGATGTCTTCGCTGTTCATGGCGTGGGCGGCATGCTCGGCTCGATCCTGTTGGGCGCCTTCCTGGCCCCAAGCTTGGGCGGAACCGGCTATGCCGAAGGAATGAGCATGAGCAGCCAGATCGGCGGACAATTGATGGCAGTGGCGCTGGTGGCATTGTGGAGTGCGGTCGCCAGCGTGATCGTGGCGCTTATGGTCAGCGTGGTGTTCCCGATGCGGGTTTCGAAAGACGAGGAGACCGAAGGGCTCGACATCACCAGCCATGGCGAACGCGGCTGGGAAATGGACTGACGCCTAGAGGCCCAGGTCCCGCAAGGATCGTTCGATAACTTCGCGCGCTTCCCCTTCGGCGAAGGGAAAGGCCCGCAAAAATTCGGCCGAACTGGCCTTGATGCCGCCCTGCTCTGCGCGCGCAATCCATGTGCGGGCCTTGTCCGCCTGCCCGGCCAGTTGCGTGCCGATCGCCGCAATCACCATGATGTGGCGATGCGCACCCGGCGTATAGGCGGCCTGCTCAGCCAGTTGCACCCCGCTTTCGATCTGGCCGCTGGTCAAGTGTGCAAAGGCGCGTGTACCCACCATGGCGAAGCGCAACGGGTCGAGCGGGCTCAGCTTGAGCGCCATTATAGCGTCTTCATCGCCGCCCGTGCTGTCCCCCGCCAACGTCCGCGCCCACGCCTTGGCATAGACACCTTGAGCATAGTTAGGACTTAGTATGGTCGAATGTTCAAGCGAGCCGATACTCGCCTTGACGTCGCCTTCCAGCCAATGGGTTCGCCCCAGGTTGAAATGGGCAAACGGGTCCAGCGCGTCGCACTGGATCGCGCGCTCGGCCAGTGCCTTGGCCGCTGCCACCTCTGCCGCATGATCGGCGGGGTCGTGCAGGAAAGCGTTCTGGAAATGCGTGAATGACAGGCCGCCATATGCGCGGGCAAAGTGGCTGTCCTGCTCCACTGCCCGCTTGAACAGCTCCGCGGCACGCAAATTATCGCCCCGGTTGAAACGAAACATGTGATCGAGCCCCAGGTGATAGGCCGCCCAGGCATCCAGCAGCGTATCGGGCAGTTTGCGCGCTTCTTGCGCCTCATGCATCGGGATGCGCTGCTCGACATTGGCGATCACGCTCGCCACGATTGTCTCGCGCAATCCAGAGGCGTCCCGCGCATCGCCGCGATAGCGTTCGTTCCAGATCACCCCGCCGCTACGCGTGTCGGAAAGCTCGACCCGGATGACCACTTCCGCGCCAACGCTTTCGACGCTGCCGGTCAGAATGTAGCGCACTTTCAAGGTCGCACCGATCGCCGCGACATCCGCCTCGTGGCTGGTAAAGCGGAAAGACGATCCGCGCGCGATCACGAACAGATATCGCAAACGCGCCAGATCTGTAATCAATTCGTCCGGCAGTGCGTTGGCCATGAAATCATATGGCCCCGGCACCCCAATGATGCGGAAAGGTAGCACGGCAATAGAGGGGCGTTCTGGTGCAGGGGCTGGTTGGTTCTGTGTTTCGACAGTGGCCGCAGCAGCTTGCCGCACCACATCGCTTTTCACATCGCCCACGAACCGAAACCCGCGGCCGTGAACCGTCTTGATCAGAAGCTGCGCCTTGCCATCGTCACCAATCGCCTGCCGCGCGGATTTAATCCGAGATGATATCGCCGTTTCCGAAACGATTCTGCCGCCCCAGATCTTCTCGATGATCTCATCCTTGTCGATCATCCGTTCCGAATTGGCAACCAGCAGGAGCAATAGCGACAGCACCTGCGGTTCAACCGCAACCGCGTGCCCATCCCGGCGCAATTCGAAGCGCGCCGGATCAAGCTCAAAGCCCCCAAATCGATATTGAACCACGTCAGACGACATTCTGGAGGTAATCTCCACGAATTCTCCAGCCCACCTTCAAGCTTCCCCAGATCGGCTCGGATATCAAGTGCCTATCGGAGCCAAGCAGGCCCGAATGGACAAAACAGGAGAATTGAAATGCCGCTCGTAACTATCGATGTGATCAAAGACGTCTTCACCGCCGAGGAAAAGGCGCAGCTGATCGAGAACGTCACCGAAGCCATGATCAAGGTCGAAGGCGAAGGAATGCGCCAGGTGACTTGGGTCCGCATTATGGAAGTGGAACAGGGCGATTGGGCGATCGGGGGCAATCGCCTCGGCGCAGGAGATGTTCAGCAACTCAAGGTTGCCTGACAAGTTTCACCAATATCCAAAATCCGCATCGAGAAGCTTCGCGGCTCCTCGGTGCGGATTGCAATGCACGCGATCAATCCCCGGTCAGGATACGGTCGACCAATTCCTTCACCGTGGGGGTGAAATTGTTCGAGTAGAACGGGTCCTGCTTGAAGCGATAAGCCGCGTGCCCCGCAAAGGCGAGATTCTCGTCCGGATCGCCGCCATGGGCGATATCCTGTAGCGTTTTCTGGATACAGAAGCTGCGCGGATCGGCCAGGCGACCGGTGGTGTGATCGTCATGATCTTTCCAGCTTGAGAACTGGCAATGGCTGAGACAGCCCATGCAGCCCTGCTGATCGGCGCGGATCTGTTCGGCGCTATCGGGCGTGACAAAAACCACAGTATCGTCGGGCGTCTTGAGCGCTTCGGTGAACCCTTCCTGCATCCATGCCTGCGCCTTGCGCTGGTCACCGGGGTGAACCCAGAAATATTTCGCCTTGCCGTGATCGCTCAGCGGCACGGTGCCCTCTTCCTCGCCGCGCTTGAAGATCGAAACCTGTCGCTCGCTGCGGTGCATCAGATCATAGAGGAAAGGCGTCTTCACCGCGCTGGAATAAAACCCGGTGGGCGAGAATTTGTGCAGTAGTACATCGCCCGGTTCGACCGTGCGGAGCATATCTTTCCAAACCTGCGGAATCGGGCTTTCCCTGGTCAGCAAGGGGCGCGTACCGAACTGGAAAATGATCTTGCCCAGTTCGGGGTTGTCGATCCAGTTTTCCCATTCGCGCAGAAACCACACACCGCCAGCCATCACGATGCCTGTATCTTCACTTACACCTTCGGCGCGCATGGTTTCGCGCAGCGCCTTGACGCGGGGATAGGGATCTTCCGGCTTGGTCGGATCTTCAGCGTTGGACAGGCCGTTGTGCCCGCCAGCCAGCCAGGGATCTTCATATACCACCGCCGCCATCAATTCTGGCACCTTGGAATAGCTGCGCTTCCACAGCGCGCGAAACGCACGGGCGGAACTGATGATCGGGAGGTAATAGACATTATAGCGCGCCGCGATCTCTGCCAGCTTGTAGGGCATCCCCGCGCCGCAGGTCACGCCGGTGATCAGACCCTTGCAGTTTTCCAGCACGCCTTCCAGAACCTGCTGTGCACCACCCATTTCCCACAGCACATTGATATTGATCGCACCCTGGCCATTGGCGATTTCATAGGCGCGCCTGACCTGTTCGGTCGCGCCATCAATGCCATAGCGCACAAGCTGTTCGAAACGCTCCTTGCGCGTCGCCTGCGGATAGACCTGCGGGATCGGATTGCCATCTTCATCATAGCTATCAGCATTTACCGCGCTGACCGTACCAATACCGCCCGCGGCTGCCCACGCGCCAGAACTTGCGTGGTTTGTGGCGGAAACCCCTTTGCCGCCCTCAACCAGCGGCCAAACTTCGCGCCCGCCATAATTGATCGGGCTTAGTCCCTTGAACAATGAATAACTCCTTCAGCGGCCGCCCCTGTCAAATCCCGGCCTGCGTTCCCCTCTCCCCTAACGTTAACGGGATCGAATGCGTAGGCTTTTCTGCATCCGCCCTGTGGATGCCATGGCAAAAGCACTTAGCGGGCGATCTTGCAGGCCTCTATTTCACTGGGCTCGCGGCGCTTCTCCTCCCTGCCGAAGCGTGCGAAGTAGCCGTTGATGTCCGGCTTCTCGACGAATTCGATCAGGCGATAACCGACAGCTTCGAATTCGCAGGTAAGCAAAAGCGGTGGAATGCCATGCTGGTCTGTTGGACGATCGCTATCCACCACAATCACCTGCCCGCCATCTACGAGTGCGGGCCACAGCCGCCACAGGAATGCATAGGGCTCTTCCACTTCGTGATACATGTGGACCAGGAATATCCGGTCAAAACTATCCAGCGGCAGGTGCGGATCATCGGAGCTGCCAAGCTTGATCGAGACATTGTCAATCCGATCCCGTTCTACCCGGCTACCGAGCCGATCCAGCGCAGCTCGATCGATATCCTGCGCCAGCACGCGCCCGCTGGCGCCAACGCGTTCTGACAGACGGACGGTGTAATATCCCTCACCCGCACCGATATCGGCCACGGTCATTCCGGGGCTGATATTGGCCAGGTCCATCACCTTTTGCGCCTCGCCGCGACTATCGCGCACGTCTTCGGACGAAAAATCGGTCTTGCCCAATTCCGAAACCGGGCGATCAGCCCTTGGGAATTCGAGCGAGGTTTCCGGGCGGTCAGCCGAATCCGAAGCAGGGCTGCAGGCGAACAGGGCGCACAACGCAGTCAAGGCCGCCAACCGCTGCATCACTCGACGTCTTCTACCTCCACTGCCTCGCCGGTTACGCGCTGAGCCAGCGCCGCGGAGATAAATTGATCGATGGCACCATCAAGCACCGCGTCAGGCGAACTGGAGGTTTCACCCGTGCGCAGATCCTTGACCATCTGGTACGGCTGCAGGACGTAGGATCGAATCTGGTGCCCCCAGCCGATCTCGCTCTTTTCCTGATATTCGCCGCTGGCTGCCGCTTCGCGCTCCGCCATCTCACGTTCGAACAGCCGCGCCTTGAGCATATTCATCGCGGTCGCGCGGTTCTTGTGCTGGCTGCGATCATTCTGACTCGCGACCACGATTCCGGTAGGCACGTGGGTAATACGCACGGCGGAATCGGTAGTGTTGACGTGCTGCCCGCCTGCACCGCTGGCCCGGTAGGTATCGATCTTGAGATCGCTCTCGTTGATCTCAATCTCGATTTCATCATCGATCACCGGATAGACCCACACCGAACTGAACGAAGTGTGGCGACGGGCCGAACTGTCATAGGGGCTGATCCGCACGAGACGATGTACGCCGCTCTCGGTCTTGGCATAGCCATAGGCGTTCTCGCCCTTGATCAACAGCGTTGCGCTCTTGATCCCGGCTTGCTCGCCAGCCTGGTATTCAACCGTTTCGACCTTGTAACCTTTGCGCTCTGCCCAGCGAGCATACATGCGCAGCAGCATTTCGGCCCAGTCCTGACTTTCCGTGCCACCCGCGCCGGCGTGGATTTCGAGATAGGTATCATTGCCGTCTGCTTCGCCTGATAGCAGCGCCTGGACCTTGTCGGCATCGGCGCGCTCGGCCAGCCTTTGGAGCGAGGCGAGGCCTTCCTCAACCACACTTTCCTCACCCTCTGCTTCACCCATTTCGACGAATTCCACGGCATCCTGCATTTCGGCAGCGATTTCCCTGACCGTCCCGATCGCGCTTTCAAGCAGCTTCTGTTCGCGAGTGATCGCCTGCGCCTGCTTGGGATTGTCCCACAGCGTTGGATCCTGGACGCGCGCATCCAGCTCGTCGAGCCGCCTTAGAGCGCGATCCCAGTCGAGCGATTGGCGCACCAATGCCAGCGCAGCTTCAATCCTGTCGATATTGGCCTGCCCTTCGGCACGCATAGTAAATCCTTTGAAAAATGTGTTGGCCCGCTAGGCGGGCGCAGGGCGATTGTAAAGGAAACAGGCGCTACTTGGCGAGCTTCCTCACCGCAGCCAGCGTCAGCTTCACGTGGTCGCGATAATCCATGTCAGAATGAACCATAGTGATCCGACCGTCCTGCGCGATGACATAGCTGGTACGGGTCGTTGTCCCGGTATTCTTGCCGTCAACCATCCGGGCAACATCGTAGGCCTGGATCACTTTCGAGCTCGCCACTCCAACTGGAAATGCATCACGGCACTCTTCCCGGGAAAACCGCAGGAGAGTTGGGATATCGTCATTCGACATGCCGATCACACTGGCCCCTGCCGCCTTGAACTCCGGCATTTTCTCGGCGAATTCATGGGCTTCCAGCGTACATCCCTGGGTAAAGGCCTTGGGATAGAAATAGAGCACCACCGGCCCCTTCTTGAGCGCATTGCGAAGCGAGAAATTGAACTGCTTGCCAGCCAGCGCCGCTTGCGTCGTGAACAATGGCGCTTTGCGGCCAACCGGAAGTTCTGCTTGCGTCGGCACGGAAAGCGACAGCGCAAGGGCAACGATTGCGATTATTCGTCCAAACCGGTTCATCCTGTTCCTCCCAAACAGCGTCCAAATGTCGAGGCGATCAATATATTCCGCCCTGATCCTCGACGAAATCGACTTGTTGCCCGCTGCCTTCAGTGATGCCCGTATTCTGGCCGCCCTCGCCCCGACCGCGCCTGATAAGTTCGAGAATCTCGTCGCGCTTGGCGGCGATTTCGTCTTGCCGGGTAGAGCGTGACGGTTCCGTATCGGGTTTGAACGCTTCCCAAATCACATCTGCCAGCGGATCATCGGTGGGCCAGGCATCGAACACACGCTTGCCGGAACGCCTGTCAATCCGCACCATGCGAACCCCTGCAGGCGCAACCGCGGGCTCATCGCTCCAACGCTCGCGCGTTGCCTGTACAAACTGCTTGAAAATCGGCGCGGCGGTATTGCCGCCCTGCACCCAGCCACCAAGATTGCGGGGCTGGTCGAACCCGACATACATGCCGGCAACGATCTCGGGCGATCCGCCCACGAACCAGGCGTTGGTTGGGCCGGAAGTGGTACCGGTCTTGCCAAACAGTGGCAGGTTCAGGTCACGCAGGCGCACAGCCGTGCCGCGCGTAACAACGCCCTCCATCATGTGTACCACCTGGTAAGCGGTACGCGGATCAAGCACTTCCTTGCCAATCTTGCCAAGGCGCGGCATTGGTTGGCCGTCCCATTCGGGCATGTTGCAGCCGGTGCATTTGCGGTTGTCGGCCCGCCAGATCACCTTGCCATGGCGATCCTGCACAAAATCGATCACTGTCGGGGTGTGCAAACGTCCATGGTTCGCCAGCGCGGCATAGGCATTGACCATCTTGATCACGGTGGTGTCACCAGCACCTAGCGCGAAGGCAGGATATGGCTGGTAGGTGCCAATTCCCATCCGCTTGAACGTGTTGATGACCTTCGGCATCCCCGCTTCCATCGCGATATGCACGGTCATCAGATTGCGCGATTGCTCCAGTCCCCAGCGCATGGTGTGGACCCCGCCCCCGCCGCCGCCAAAGTTGCGGAAGCACTTTTCACCCAGATTTGAGCCCTGATAGAAACAGAATGTCTGGTCGGGCACTTCGCTCGCCGGAGTCAGTCCATTGTCCAGTCCCGTGGCATAGACGAACGGCTTGATGGTAGAGCCCGGTTGGCGCAGCGCCTGTGTGGCACGGTTGAAATCGCTCAAACGGTGATCGAACCCGCCCTGCATCGCCAGAATACGCCCGGTCTGCACCGCCTCAGCCAGGAAGCCGCCTGAAACCTCTGGTATGGTGCGTACGCGATAGCCATTGCCCTGCGGCGAGGCGGCGATGACATCGCCTGCCTTGAGCCGGTCCGGCAAATTGGTGAGTGGCAGTTCCGATCCATCCGAAAATCCAATGGCGGCACTTTCGCCATTCCTGCGCGTGACTACGCCGACCCGCCAATCCTTGTAACGGATACCGAGATAGGAACTCGCCAATTGGCTGGCCCAATTGCCTTCCGACACATCGATCGTTGCGATTGGCCCCGACCAGTTGCGGCTGCCGGGATAATTGAGCAGTCCCTGGCGCAGGGCATCACGTGCCGCAACCTGCAACTCTGGGTCCAACGATGTGCGAACCCACAGGCCGCCGGCATAGACGCTGTTCGGCCCAGCCTCTGCCGTTTCACCGAAGCGTTCAATCAGACGCCGGCGGACTTCTTCCATGAAATATCCCGCATCGACTGATCGTTCGCTGCGCTGCGTCACAAGGCCCAGCGGCTTGGCCTGGGCTTCCTTCATCTGGGCCTGCGTGATGAAGCCATTGGTTTCCATCTGGCTCAGCACGAAATTGCGACGGTTCAGCGCCAGCTTCTCGTTCGCCTTGCGGCCATAGCGTTCCGGCGCCTTGGGCAGGATCGCAAGGAACGCCATCTGGTGCAGTTCCAGTTCGCCCACGTCCTTGTCAAAATAGGCCCGGCTTGCCGCCTGCACCCCAAAGCTGCGCCGCCCCAGCGGAATCTCGTTGAGATAGAGCTCCAGGATTTCTTCCTTGCTCAGCACGCCTTCAATACGGCGGGCGAGGATCATTTCCTTGAGCTTTCGCGTGACCGAATATTCGTCACCCAGCAGCAGGTTTTTGGCCACCTGTTGGGTGATAGTGGAGCCGCCAACCGCCCGCTGACCGGAACCGAACTTCAGCGCATAGTCGAGCACCGCATTGGCCGTGCCGGTGAGATCGACACCACCGTGGGTGAAGAAGGTCTTGTCCTCAGCTGACAGATAAGCCTCGATCAACTGCTGCGGAAAATCGCGATAAAGCAACTGCACCCGCCGCTCGCGGGCATAAGAATGGACGATCTCTCCATCAATGCCCCGCACCACCGTGGGCAGTGGGGTTTCATAATCGACCAGCGATTCGGCATCCGGCAGATCACGCGCCAGCAAGGTCCAGATCGCCAGCCACAGCACGATGAATGCAGCCAGCGCCATCGCCGCCCATCGGAACAGACGCTTGCCCCGCCAATTGTCGCGAAACCAGTCCCTTATAGCAGAGCTGTCACGCCGCAGGCGATATTTAGCATAGTCGATTGTCGATTGTTCTTCCATGATCAGATCGGGCCCATAGCACGCGAATTTGCCCGCTTGCTACTGTGATTCCTCAGAACCGGAACCAATCGGCCGCTGGGCACGCTGCCGCGCAAAAAATAGCGCGATTGCCCGCGCCATCATCTGCGCGAACTGGTCCTTGCCCTGAACCGATGTGAGCCGCTGCGCGTCTTTTTCGTTGGTCACGAACCCGGATTCGAACAGGATCGACGGCATGTCAGGCGACCGCAGGACAACAAGATCGGCAGAACGGCGGGCGCCCGAATGGAAGACCATCTTTCCTTCTCCTTCACGCCTGATGAGCGAAGCGAACTCGGCCGATTGTTCCTGCGCTCGCCGCTGCGAAAGGTCGACCAGGATCGCGTTCACCGCTTCGTCCTGCCCCTCTATCGACAGGCCGTTGACCCGATCGGCATTATTCTCTCTCGCGGCAAAGCGCGCCGCCGCCGCAGACGAGGCCTTGGTCGAAAGCGTATAGATACTCGCCCCGCTCACCGGACTTTCCTCACCCGCTGAATCCGCATGGATCGAGACGAACAGATCCGCGCCCATTCGCCTGGCGATCTCCGGTCGCTCTTCCAACACAAGGACGCGGTCATCTTCTCGCGTCAGCGCCACACGGATACCGCCCTGTTTCACCAGGGCATCCTTCAAGGCCAGCGCCAAGCCCAGCGTGATATTCTTCTCTTGATATCCGTAGCCTGATGCGCCCGGGTCTCGCCCACCGTGGCCCGGGTCGATGACCACCAGCGGGCGTGACGCATCATCGGGACCATAAATGCCGGGAAGCCGGACTTCGTCCGCAAGGTCGGGCAACTGGATATGCAGGACATAGCCACGCCCAAGCACAGGCACCGGCACCTTGATCCCAAGGCCGATCAATGCGGCCAGAATCGCCGCGGGTAGCAGGACGGCCAGGGCAAGATGCATGCGAAGCGGCATGATGGGACCCGGTTACGTTGTTGCGACATGAAAACGCAATATGGTTGCGGGGTGTAATACACGGTGCTAGCACGCGAACAGCGGATCAAACCGGGTTCCGGATGCAAATCATCCATTTGCCTTGGTTTTCCAATTCCGCCGTTTCATGGCGCGTATGGCCCTGAAAGCATTGAACAGGTTGATACAACGATGAGAAGCCCCCTCCAGCACAGCCAGCAGCAGCGCCGCATGCGCGCTGGGGTGGTGATTGGCCGGGCTGCACCGATTTGGTGCGATCGCATCGCTGTAGACACGCAGCTTTTACCCCTGTGTATCCAAACCAGGGGCCGAACCGAACATGCTGGCGGGCGGGAAAGACCGCATGCCAGCCATCACCCATATTTGCGCAATCGCAGCGGCGGCCACGCCCCGCCCGGTCGCGTACGGAGAATTCATAATGTCAACGCGTATGCTAGTCGATGCGCGCCACCCGGAAGAAACGCGGGTGGCAGTGCTCAAGGGCAACCGGATTGAAGAGTTTGATTTCGAATCTGCCGAACACAAGCAGATCAAAGGCAATATTTACTTAGCGAAAGTAACCCGCGTAGAGCCCTCATTGCAGGCGGCTTTCGTCGATTTCGGTGGCAATCGCCACGGTTTCCTCGCCTTCAGCGAAATCCATCCGGACTATTATCAGATCCCCAAGGAGGATCGCGAACGCCTGCTGGCCGAAGAAGCCGAAGCGGCGGAAGAAGAGGCTCGCCTCCGCGCCGAGGATGAAGAGGAAGGTTTTTCGCCAGGGGCGGAATACGATGCCGAAGATGAATCGGCTGAAGCGCTGGCGGAAGATCTTGCCGAAGACGGCTTGGAAGAAATCGACACCAGCGAAAAGGATCGCGTTTCGACCATAGAAGACGGTCAGGTCGAGAATGGCGATTACGCTGACGATGACGATTCTGACGAAGATTCCGACGATGACGAATCCGATGAAGAATCGGAGAAGTCTGACAGCGAGGACGAGGACGAAGATTCCGAAGATAAGCGCCGCGGTGGACGTGGCCGTCGTGGCCGCGCGCGCCGTCAGGGCGGTGGCAGCAAGAGCCGCGCCAAGGAAGTGGACGAAGTTCGCGCACGCCGTATGGCCCTGCGCCGCCGTTACAAGATCCAGGATGTTATCCAGCGCCGCCAGGTGCTGCTGGTCCAGGTCGTCAAGGAAGAGCGTGGCAATAAGGGTGCGGCGCTGACTACTTACCTCAGCCTCGCCGGGCGCTACACCGTGTTGATGCCCAATTCCTCGCACGGTGGCGGGATCAGCCGTAAGATCAGCTCAGCCAGCGATCGCAAGCGTCTAAAGCAGATCGTCGGCGATCTCAAACTGCCCAAAACTATGGGCCTGATCGTGCGCACGGCTGGGCTCCAGCGCACCAAGGCAGAGATCAAACGCGATTTCGACTATCTCGCCCGCCTGTGGGACGAAATCCGCGAGAAGACCCTCTCCTCCACCGCGCCTACGCTGATTCATTCAGATTCCGACCTGATCAAGCGCGCGATCCGCGACATCTACAACAAGGAAATCGAGGAAGTCGTAGTCGAAGGCGAAGAGGGGTACAAATCTGCCCGCGCCTTCATGAAGCTGCTGATGCCCAGCCATGCGCGGCGGGTGAAAGCCTATTCTGACCCGGTTCCGCTGTTTCAGCGCTATGGCGCCGAAGACCAGCTGCGGGCGATGTACGATCCGGTCGTGCAGCTCAAGTCGGGCGGCTATCTGGTGATCAACCCGACCGAGGCGCTCGTTTCGATCGACATCAACTCTGGCCGTTCGACCAAGGAGCACGGGATCGAACAGACCGCGCTTTCGACCAACCTTGAAGCAGCCAGGGAAATCGCCCGTCAGCTGCGCTTGCGCGATATGGCGGGCCTGGTGGTGATCGACTTCATCGACATGGAATACAATTCCAACATCCGCAAAGTCGAAAAGGCGATGAAGGAAGCGCTCAAGAACGATCGGGCGCGGATCCAGATTGGGCGGATTTCGGGCTTTGGCCTGATGGAAATGAGCCGCCAGCGCCTGCGCACCGGCGTACTCGAAGCCACTACACGCGATTGCCCGCATTGCGACGGCACTGGATTGGTGCGTACCGCTTCCAGTGCAGGCCTTTCCGCGCTTCGTCTGATCGAGGACGAGGCCGCTCGCGGCAAGGGAACCATCATCCGCCTGGGTGCCAGCACCGAAGCCGCGATCTACCTGCTCAACTCCAAGCGCTCCGATCTTGCCGAGATCGAAGAACGCTATGGCGTTACGGTCGAAGTCGTGCCGGAAGGTGAAGACGAAGGCGCGAAGATGAGCATTTCCAGCGCCGGTCCTCGTCCAAGCCAGGCTCCGCGCTTCGAACCGATCGTCGTCGAAGATGACGATGATGAGATCGAGGACGAAGAGGATATCGAGGAAGCTGATGACGGTGAGGACGAAGGTGCGCGCAAGAAGCGCCGCCGTCGCCGCCGCGGAGGCCGTGGTCGCAACAAGAATCGCGATGATCGCCCGTCTGACGAGGCCGAAGACGAAGATGATTCCGAATCCGAGACATCTGATGACGAAGACAGGCCTAAAAAGCGTCGCCGCCGGGGTGGCCGTCGTCGGCGCAAAGACAGGGGTGATGACCAGGGCGTAAGCGATTCCGATACGCAGGAAGCATCCGAAGAGGCTCCTGCGGAAGGCGAAGCGCCTGCCGAAGGTGAAGCGAACGAGGGCGAAACCGCAGCCGAACCCGCTGCGGAAGAGAAGCCCAAGCCCAAGCGCACTCGCCGCAAGAAGACCGAACCCGCGGCGGAAGAGGCCGAGAACGCTGGCGAACCTGACGGGGCCGACGATACGCCCGCGGCTGAAGACAAGCCCAAGCGCAAACGCGCGCCGCGCAAGAAGAAGGCTGAGGCCCCGGCTGAGACCGAGACTGCCGAGGCGTCAGAGCCGGCTGAAGAGGCTTCTGCGGAAGAGAAGCCCAAGCCTGCCAGGCGCACGCGCGCCAAGAAGGCCAAACCGGCAGAGGAAGCGCCCGCAGAATCAAAGGAAGCGCCCGCTTTGCCTCAGACAGAGGCTACCGCATCCGAAGATCAGGGCGATTCTTCAGGTAAACGCGGCGGTTGGTGGCAACGCACTTTCGGCGAATAATTTCGCAATCGATAGCAAGAGGGGCGCGAGACCAAATGTTTCGCGCCTCTTTTTGCGTCAGGCCCCAGCCTTGCGCGCTATTCCCCATTCATTCCAGCTGAACGGCCGCGGGCTCTTGGGTAAATAACCCTGGCCCAACGGCTCAACGTCAAAACCGGCACCACGCAGGGCAGAGCCAATTGGGCGGGTAAGATGGCAACCCCCGCCAATCCGCTTCCACATCGGTTCGATCCGGTCTTGCCACTTGGCTACACTGGCATCCGGCGCGCGCCCATGCTCGAGGAACAGCAGTCTGCCGCCCGGCTTCAGGATCCGTCGCATCTCGGACATGACCTGTGCAGGATCATCGACCGAGCACAGCGTGTAGGTACAAACGACCGTATCAAACCGACCGCTGGAGAAGGGGATACTCTCACCAACCCCCTCGCGAATATCGGCTCTCCACCCTTTGACCGCAGCCTGCGCCCGCGCGCGATCAAGCAGGCCGCCATGTGGGTCAATCCCGGAAAAGCTCGAAACCAGGCTGGTCTGGTAGAACTCCTGGTTGAGCCCGCCCCCGCATCCCAGTTCGAACACATCGCCAGAGGCAAGTGGCACCAGCTGTGACCTGCGCTTCATGATCTGACCCTGCCCACATGCAAAGGTGATCAACCTCGGCAAGAGATGCTTGTCATACCATTGTTGCAGCGCCATAGATTCCCACCTTCACCTTTCCAGCACCAGGGCTGGCGGAATTCTGCGCAATAAGGCATTTATCGCGTCGTGACGCAATCCATTACCACGCTTGTGCTGGCAGGATCTCGCCCGGGCACAGATCCCCTGCTTGAAGGCACCACACTGGCCAGCAAGGCTCTGCTCCCGATCCATGGCAAGCCAATGCTGGCCTGGGTGATCGACGCGCTATCCAATTCGCCCGAAGTCGGCCGTGTACAGATCGTCGCACAAGAGATTGAGCCGCTCGCCCGGCACGCTACACTTGCCACCTGGGGTAAGGTGGAATGGGTCAAGTCCGTCGGAAGCATCGCCGATGCGGTGCAAGCCGCGCTGGCTCAATCCAATGGACCGCTGTTGGTAACCACCGCGGACAATGTCTTGCTCACACCCCAGATGGTCGCGCAATTTCTTGCGGACGCGGGATCGAGTGACGTGGCGATCGGCCTGGTCGAACGTTCGCAGGTGGTGGCGGCAGGCCATTCCACCCAGCGTACCTGGCTGAAGTTCAGGGGCGGACATTGGTCGGGCGCCAATTTGTTCATGCTCGGCGGGCCACAGGTTGGCCCCCTGGTGGAATTCTGGCGCGGCATAGAGCAAGACCGAAAAAAGGGTTGGAAGATCATCGGGACGTTCGGCCCTTTGCTGCTGCTCGCAGCCGTCTTCCGCCTGATTGACATTCACGCCTTCGCGCGGCGCGTAGCTGCCCGTTTCGGCATGTCGGCAAAGGTGGTCAGCATGGCCGCCGCCGAAGCCTGTATCGATGCCGACAAGCCTTCGGATATTCGCGTAATCGAGCGGATATTGGATGCGCGTCAGGCGGCAACGAGCGCCGCGTCCACAGCTTCCAGCGCGAGCCGCAATTCCTCTTCATAAGGCAGTGTTGCATCGAGATCGATCATCGGCGCGCCGTTGAAGCCGAGCAAGGGCACGGTTTCCACCTTGCGCGCGATCAGTTCCCGCACATGATCGGGTTTGCGGGCCATGACCGTTTCGGTATCGATGTTCAGCCGGATCACAAGCGTCGGCACATAAGCAGCCATTTCGGCATAGAGCGCGCGCTCTTCCGTCTGCAGGCTAGCAAGCCGTGGTGTCGTCGCCCGCCCCGCCATAATCGGCCCGTCATGCAGGCCGGGAACCTCTGTTTGGGGATAGCGATCGGTCACGATCGTTACCCCTGCGCGTCTGCGTTGCAGCAATTGTTCGAACCGGGCGCGCCGCTTGCGCGATTTACGTAAGGCATATAGCGCGGGGAAAAGGCCCGGGATCGGGGCATCGGGATCGCGCAGCGTGTCGGCAATCCCGTCCAGCCAGCGATGCAAGGCGGGCCCGATGACTGGCCAGCGTCCAATCGCCCTGCCCTGCTCCCCCGAACCGAGTCCCAGATAGCCATGCTCGACCTGTCGCGACTGGCCGATATGCTGGAGTATGTCCTGCGAAAGGGTCGATTTGCCAGAGCCATCGCTGCCAACCACAGCGATCAGGGGCGCAAGGCGCTCTCCAGCCATCTGGCTCAGCTCAGCTCTTTGAAGAACCCGATCATCTTCAGCCCACCGATGAAGAAACGGATCACCACCAGCGCGCCATAGGCAGTAACCCATGGTCCAGTCAGCACGGCTGCGTCAAATCCGCTACGTGCGAACCAGGTCAGGAATACGGCGGTGGCAAGCAGGAACAGTTTGTTCTGTTCGCGCCAGATCATCCGCTTCCACCAGAACGGGTATTTCGGGCTCACCCAGCCATGGAAACGCGGCATGAGCGAGGGAACATTCCGGGCCCATTCGGCATGTTCGGCACCGAACTTCTCTGCCAGGAATTCCTCTTCATATGTCGAAATGCGTTCGTAGATCAGCACTGCGATCAGGAACACCAATGCCCCGAACACCCAGCTGCCCGAAAGCATCGCCAGGCCGGTGAAATTGACGATCCGGCCGACATAGAGCGGGTTGCGCACGAGGCTGTAGGGCCCCGTGGTGTTCAATTCTGACGCCTCGGCTGCGACCTTTGCCCGCCCCGAAGTGCCAAGCGCGGCCCAACCGCTGGCGAAAACGCGGATCATCGCCCCGGCGCTGGCCACCGCCAGTGAGATCCAGAACCAGGCGCAATCTTTCGCCGCATCGGCAAACGGGCCCAAATCCTTGCTACACCATGCGATCAACGTCGAAATCGCGATTACGGTGTAGATGTAGGTCCCGCGGATGAAAAACAGGCGCTTTCCGCTGCGGGCTAGTTCGTGCTGGTACATGTTTTGGGCCGATCCTGTAGCTGCCCGACACCATAAGAACGGGCTTTCGGCGCGCCCTTAGCGGCGCGGGCGGTATTCCGTCAACTGAGCGAACCTATTGCTTCACGAGCCGCAGCTTGCGAGCGATCTTGCCCAACGATGCCCTGTCTTCACCCGGAAGTGCGATCCGCAGCGAGCTCCACATCCCCAAGGCCGCAATTATCGCAATAGTGGGAATGGCAATAGGGTCCGGAAGCTTGCTTGCCAGCTTCGAAACCAGCCCGGCCACCACTGAAACCGATGCGACCCTGATAAAGACCGATGGAAATCGCTTGTCAAAAGGATGCAGAGACTCGGTCACCAGGAGCTGGACCATCGGGATTGCAGCCATGGTCACAAAACCGGTTGCCGTGGCAAAGGCTATGGCGGTTATGGGCTCAAACAGTTTGACCGCTTCCCAACCGACCAGCACCGCGACCGCGACACCAACGAAACTGGCTACGATCTGGTGACGGTAAGCGGCGATCACCTGAAGCACCGGCACTGATATGCCGAACAAGGCCTCCAATGCACGACCGAACAACAAAATCGTGACAGCTGATTTGGCGACCAGGGCCTGATCACCAAACAGGCTAAGGATCGAACTGCGGCCAGTCGCAATGACAGTTGCCAAAGGAAAAGCGATCGCCAGAATCAGGCGAACCGCATAGGAATAGATTTCCCGCACCTGCGCGCGGTCAGCCCGTTCCGCGCTGGCCGCCAGCGGAGCCATCACATAGACAAAGGCAGTGCGCACCAGCTGCACTACGCTGGAAAGCTTGCGGGCAATGGTGAACAGCCCTGCTGCTCGTGCGCCTGCAGCCCCAGGCAACAACAGATTCAGCACCAGTGCCGGTGCGTCACTGAAGACCCGGGCAATTACATTCGAAGGCAGAATCGAAATGCCCGCCCAGAATGTGTGCTTGGCTGTTTCGCCGAACAGTGGTCCCTTCTTCAAATGCTCAAACTTGTAATAACGGCTGAGCAGGCGGACACAGAGAATGGCAGTCAGCGAAAGTGAGATTATGTGCGCGATGAACAGCCCGCGCAGACCCATGCCGGCAAAGAAAAGCAGGCCTGCGAGCGTGAGCCGGATGATCTGTTCCCACACAATCCGAAGCCGGATTTCCGGGCCGAATACCATCCGCGCGCGAAGCGCCGAAGTGGTGATCTCGACAAAGGCCCACAGCGGTAAAGTCCAGACAAACAGGCGGATCGCGGGGATTACCAGCGCCTCATCCCCCTCTGCCACATTTAGCAGCGGCCCGATCATTTCCGCAAAGAAGGAAACCCCAGCCGCCACGAGAATGCATGGGCCAACTCCCAGAATCAGCGCGGTTCGTAGTGCCTCAGCAGCTTCTGCGTGGCTGGCGGACTTCGGCACAGTGCGCTGCATGGCACTGGTCATGCCAAGATCGAAAATGTTCTCTGTGAGGTTCACAGCGGCCCAAAGCACGGCATAAAGTCCATACCCGGCAAGGCCGAACATCAGGACGTAGAGCGGCTGCGCCACCAGTTCCACCACCGCGCCCATCCGCGCCAGAATCGTCGATCCAAGCCCCCGCGCAACGCGGCGACTGTCGATATTTTCTGGGGGAAGGTGGCTATCAGGCATCGGAAGGCGGTTCCGTAGTGGCAAAACGGGTGAAAGGGAAGCACTTGCAACGGTGCGGACCAAAACCGGATGACCATCCGGGTCTGCACCGCTTGTCATGCCAGCTACAATCGCTAAGAGACATTCCGACGACAGCCACCTGGAAGCTATCAAATGGCCACTTTCACCCTTCCCAAGAATTCAAAGATTACGGGCAAGAGCCGTGAGCACAAGGCGGAGGGCGGTTCGCGAATCCGCAAGTTCAAGATCTATCGTTATGATCCCGATAGCGGCGAAAACCCCCGCTATGACACGTTCGAGCTGGATCTCGACAATTGCGGGCCGATGGTTCTTGATGCGCTGATAAAGATCAAGAACGAGATTGACCCGACTCTGACCTTCCGTCGCTCATGCCGCGAAGGAATCTGCGGCTCCTGCGCAATGAACCTCAACGGCAAGAACGGGCTCGCCTGCACTACCGCGATTGAGGACTTGAAGGGCGAGGTGCGGATCACCCCCCTTCCCGCGATGGATGTGATCAAGGATCTGGTGCCTGATTTCACCCATTTCTACGCGCAATATGCCTCGATCCGTCCCTGGTTGCAGACGGTCAGCCCCACCCCTTCGGGCAAGGAGCGGCTACAATCGCCGCAACAACGCGAGAAGCTTGACGGGCTATATGAGTGCATCCTGTGCGCTTGCTGCTCCACCAGCTGTCCCAGCTATTGGTGGAACAGCGACAAATTCCTGGGTCCGGCGATCCTGCTTCAGGCCTATCGCTGGTTGGCTGACAGCCGCGACGAAATAACCGGAGAGCGGCTGGATGCGCTGGAAGATCCGTTCCGGCTGTATCGCTGCCACACGATCATGAACTGCGCCAATGTCTGCCCCAAGGGCCTCTCACCTGCCAAGGCGATTGCAGAAACCAAGAAGATGATGGCCGAACGGGCGATCTGATCCGGTGGCATTCAAGGACAAGGTTTTCGATCACAACCCCGATCCAGAGAATCCGGGTTGGCAACATTGGAATTTGCACGACCAGACGCTGTTCAATGGTGCGGTGATGGGCAAGCTCATCACCCGCAGGGAAGGCGACAAATGTCGGCTACGCATGTTTCCTGAGCGCAAGCATGAAAATCTGCAGGGCATCGTCCATGGCGGCGTCACCCTGTCCCTGATCGACATATCGATGTTCACCACCATGCATGTGATCGGCAGCGGCAACGCCGGTCCGTCGGTGACGCTGGAGTTGTCCACGCAGTTTATCGGCGGCGGCGATCCCAGGCGTCCGCTTGATGCCGTGACAGAGATCATGCGCGAAACCGGCAAACTGGTATTTGTCCGTGGCGAGGTGGTGCAGGACGATGATCGCGTCGCTGCATTTAGCGGGATCATCCGCAAGTTCGCCCCGCGATGAGCGGAATGCTTGCCCGCTACGAGCGCCTTGTGGCGTCCGGCGAGCTGCGCCCCGATCCTGACCAGCGCAAGGCGGCAAAGCGGCTGAGCGCTCTGCAAAAGGAATTCGAGGCGGAAACATCGGGAGGATTGCTCTCGCAATTTTTTGCCCGCAAGCAGAATCAGCCCCGCGGGGTTTACATGTGGGGCGGTGTTGGCCGCGGCAAGAGCATGCTGATGGACCTGTTCATCGATACGCTGGCGATTGAACGGAAACGCCGGGTCCATTTCCACGAATTCATGCTGGAGGTTGACCAACTGATCCGGGACGAGCGCCTGAAGGAAAGCGGCGATCCAATCCCGCCCGTGGCTAGGAAGCTGGCACAGGATGTCCGCTGCCTTGCCTTTGACGAGATGGTGGTCACCAACACGGCGGACGCGGCAATCATGAGCAGGCTGTTTACCGCACTGATCCGCGATGAAGGCGTCACCGTGGTTACAACCAGCAATCGTCCACCGCGCGATCTCTACAAGGATGGGCTCAACCGATCGCTGTTCCTGCCCTTTATCGACCTGATCGAGGCTGAACTGGACGTTCTGGAGCTTGATGGCCCTGTCGATTACCGGCTCGACCGTTTGGGCGATTTGGCAACTTGGCACACTCCGCTGGGCGATGCCGCGACCGCTCAGGTGCGCGAAGCGTTCTTCCGCCTGACCGATTTCAAGCCCGAGGATGCCGAACATGTCCCGAGTGCGGAACTCGAACTGGGCGGCGGGCGCACACTGCACGTCCCCAAGAGCCTGAAAGGCGTCGCCGTTTTCAGCTTCAAACGGCTGTGCAGCGAAAACCGCGGCGCGTCCGACTATCTCGCCATTGCGCTTGCCTATCATACGGTCATCCTGGTCGGAATCCCGCAGATGGGCCCTGAAATGCGCAATGAAGCTATTCGCTTCACCAAGCTAATTGACACGCTTTACGAACAAAGGGTCAAACTGTTCGTCACCGCTGCAACCACACCCGAAGCGCTCTATTCCAGCGGTGACGGCAGTTTCGAATTCGATCGCACCGTCAGCCGCCTCAAGGAAATGCAAAGCGACGCCTACATGGCGCTGGGGCACGGCGCGCAGGGTTGAAACTACGCACCCCGTTCCCACATCTGGTCTGTTCCGGCGAACAATCGAGCCCCGCCGATGTGGAATATCCCTATGATTGAAGTCAGACCTTTCGCCTCGCTCGGCGCCGCCGACCATGGCTGGCTCGACGCGCGCCATCATTTCAGCTTTGCCGGCTATCACGATCCTGACCGCATGGGCTGGGGTGCGATCCGTGTCTGGAATGATGATACAATCCAGCCCAAGAGCGGATTTCCGCCTCACCCGCACCGGGACATGGAGATCGTCACCTTTGTGCGAACCGGCGCGATCACGCATCGGGATTCGCTTGGCAATCAGGGACGAACAGCGGCTGGTGACGTCCAGGTGATGAGCGCGGGGACCGGGATCACCCATTCCGAATTCAACCTGGAGGACGAGGCGACCACCCTGTTCCAGATCTGGATCCTGCCAAACGAGCAAGGGGAAAAGCCTGGCTGGGGCCAACGCGAGTTTCCCAAGGCTTCACGCGAAGGCGGGTTCGAGATTCTGGCCAGCGGCACGCCCGAAGCGGATCACGCCCTGCCCATCCGCACCGACGCAAAGGTTGCTGCCGCAACGCTGACTGCCGGACAGAAAGCAATCTGGCAGACTTCAGCCGAACGTCATCAATATCTCGTCGCACCGACCGGCACGATTCTGGTCAACGGGATCGAGGCCGCGGCGCGCGATGGTATTGCGGTGACCGGAGAAGACACCATCACGGTCGAAGCGGTTCAAGATGCCGAGATCGTTCTGGTCGACGCTCGCTAGGGAGAAGAAGTCAGGCGGCGGCAATCCGGTCTGCAAGGCGGGCCTGCGCCGCCACCAGGCGATTCATCACTCTCAGATCCTGCTCGCGCAATTGCAATGCCGTATCCGCCCAAATTTCTGTAATCTGGTTGAGTTCTTCAAGCTCAAGCTTCCAGGCGTACTTCATCGCCTTGCGCGAACCTACAAGGCCAGCATGGCGGCGCTCTGATTTCTTGATGAAATCGCGGCAGGCATTGAGGCCGTCACCCGGCTCTGCAAGTTGGTGGACGATCCCGAGATCATACATCTGCTCTGCGGTGAAGGTCTCGTTCGAGACGATCAGGCGATCAGCCATGGCGCTGCCAAGCTTGCGCGAAAGCAGTGCATGGGCCCCCATCCCAGGGAACAGCCCGAACATGACTTCAGGCATACCAAACGTCGCACTGCGCTCTGCCACGATATAGTCGAATGACAAAAGCGCCTCAAAACCGCCGCCCAGGGCCGTGCCCTGCACCAGCCCGATGGTCAGCATCGGAATGCCAAGTGTGTTGATGTTGCGATGGAGAATTGCACAGCAACGATGGCCATACCGCACCAGCCCATCTCGGTCGCCGTCCCGGATCAGTCGTTCGAACAACTCCAGATCGCCGCCGAAACAGAATACGTCGGGTGCCCTGCTGCCCAGAACCAGATAGCGCAGCGGAACCTTGTCAGGCCCGAAGCCTTCTTCAATCAGTCGTTGCCAACTCTCGAAATCATGCAGCATCGGCGAAGTAAAACTTGGCCGTCCTGCCGGATTCATGAAAGTCCACAAAACGCTCGATTTGTTGTCATAAAGTATGTCGAGCTGTTCCAGTTCGAACAGTTCGCGCGGGATCGCCGAATGGAGCGCGCTTTCGGCGTAAAGTTCGTCATCTTCCGACAACGGTATGGCTCTGGTCCCGCCACCATCCATATCTTGCGCCCTATTACCTGACGCACCCCAATATATATTGGAAAACGTCGTGTCTTACGGAGTAAATTTCCGTATCTTGGTAAACTATGACAGCAAGAGTTGGAATCGTAAACGCAATTTTCAGCATGTTTCGAATAAGCTGTTGCAAATCGGCACGGCTATTCGATTGCTGTGGGTAAATTTCCTTGCCCGAATTTCAATTGCTAGGGCCCAGGCGGGCCAATGCCCGTTCCAACATAAGTAATTGCCACAGGGTCCGAGAATTGTCGGTCCTTCCCGAAATATGCGCATCGGCCAGGGCCGCGATTGCGCGCGTATCGAACCATTCCATCCCGGACAGGATATTGCTGCTCGAAATGCCGCGTGCGGCACCTTGCAGCGGGCCGCGCAGCCATTGTGCAATCGGCGTAACAAAGCCCTGTTTCGGACGGTAAAGGATGTCCTGCGGCAGATAGCGCTCCATGCTCCGCTTGAGCAGATATTTGCCCTGGCTGCCGCGCACTCGCATTTTTTCCGGTACTGTTGCCGCAAACTCGATCAGGCGGTGGTCAAGCAGGGGCTCACGCGCCTCAAGGCTAACAGCCATGCTGGTGCGATCGACCTTGGTAAGAATATCACCGGGCAGCCAGAATTTCAGATCGGCATATTGCGCTCGATCAAGCCCGCTTCGGGCAGCCGCACCACGCATCGTCGCCACCAGCGCATCTTCGGCACGATAGCCCCCCAGCTCGCGCCTGGCCCTTGCGCTGAATATCCCGTTCCGCTGGTCCTGCGTCAAAACGCTGAGGCCGCGCGCATAGCCTTCCTCGCCATTCCCGGCGAGCGCCAGCAAGGTGGCCTTGGCGCGCAGCGGACGCGGTGCCCAGTCCGCCTTGGGCCAGATGCGCCCCAATGTGCCGAACAGCGGCCCACGCAGGCTTGAGGGGAGCAGCGCCCTCGCCCGTTCCTCATGCGCGTGAAACACCTGCCGCCGATAGCCGGCGAAGGCCTCGTCCGCGCCGTCGCCAGAAAGCGCCACGGTGACATGCTCCCTCGCCAGCTGGCAAACGCGCCAAGTCGGCAGGGCAGAGGCATCGGCAAAGGGTTCGTCAAACATCGCCGCCAGTCGGTCAATCTCGGCGAAATCGTCATTCCCCACCACATGGCTGCGATGTTCGGCGCCGAATTGTTCGGCGATCTTTTGGGCGTAGGAGGTTTCATCGAGCGCAGCGACATCGAAGCCGATCGAACAGGTTTTGACCGGATCAGCGCTTGCCTCGCTCATCAGCGCCACGACACTGGAGGAATCGACCCCGCCAGAGAGAAACGCGCCCAGCGGAACATCGGCAACCATGCGGCTACGAACGGCATCGCGCATCAAATGGACCAGTTCGGCCGACAAATCCGCTTCGGATCCCGTACGCCGTTCGGCAAAGCTGATGTCCCACCAGCATTGCGGCTGCCCGGGCGTCTGCCCTTGTTTCAGCAGCAGGAAATGCCCGGCCGGCAGCTTTTCCACCCCTTCAAGGATCGAAGTGTGATCGGGCACATAGCCCCAGGCGAGATAATCCTCCACCGCCGCCAGATTGATCTTGCGGCGCATTAACGGGTGCGCGAGCAGTGCCTTGAGTTCCGAGGCGAACGCCAAACTGCCATCGCTCAATCGCGCGAGGAACAGCGGCTTCACCCCCAAGCGGTCCCGCGCGAGAAAAAGCGACCGCTGCACTGTGTCCCAGATCGCGAAGGCGAACATGCCATCCAGATGGCGCAGGCAATCGGGGCCCCATTTCTGCCACGCGGCCAGGATCACCTCGGTATCGCCAGTGGTGTTGAAGCGCGCGCCTTCGCGTTCAAGCTGGTGGCGCAGTTCACGGTAGTTGTAGATCTCGCCATTGAAGCTGATCACCACGCGCCCTTCTGCCGAATGCATCGGCTGGGGTGACCCGGCAAGATCGATGATCGAAAGACGGCGATGGCCCAGCCCAATTCCGGGCGCGGTCCACACACCCGATCCATCAGGCCCGCGGTGCACCATTGCATCGCACATCCGCTCGACCCGCATCGGATCGACCGGCTTTGGCGTTTCAGGGTGGAATATTCCCGCGATCCCGCACATTGCCTTGCGGCCTACAGCATGGGTGATGGGGCGTAAATCGCACCGATCAGGAAAGCCGCGAACAACAGGCCCAATCCTGCCAAGAGCGCGCTGGACCCAACATTGCCCTGTTCAAGCCGGGACACGAGCGAGCTGCTCTCAATCTCTTCAGCGGTATATCCGGCATCCTCGGCCTCGCGTTCTATGAAGCGCCAGGCCCCGCCCAGCACCAGCGCCACGACGATGGCGAAGAAGATCCAACCATAGAAGATGTGATCGAACCCGGCTGCGAACTCCACGCCCTGATACTGCGCGATATAGATCGTGCCCCATGCGCGAATTCCATTAGCTATGATCGGCACGATCACACAGGCGGCCATGAAGGCAGCGCGGCGATACCAGCTTTCAAACATCGTGAAACAGACCAGCACGCCCAGCGCCACCATGGCGACCAGGAACTTCACTCCCGAACACGCCTCTGCCACGATAAACAGGCCAACCGGCGTGTCGATATGGATCCCGTCGATTTTTGCAGGCACTCCGCTCCAATGGGTCAGGGCAATGGCGATATTGGCAGTAATGGTCTGGAGCGGCGGAATAATCTCGTCACCGAATGGGACCATGAATGCCATAAACCCGATCGGCAGCAGCAGCGCGGCTGACGCGCGAACGCCCAATATTGCAGCCAAAGCGCCCTGCAGTGCCCCCACCGCACCGGCATGAGCCAGCAGGTTGATCCCGGTCGCCCGTCCGGCCAACCACAGGCACAAGGCGGCAGTGACAAGGATCAGCCCGGGGAACCATGCTCTGGGTTCGATCCGCGCCAACACATTGCGGCGCATGGCGACCAACCAGGTCACAATCACCGGCACCAGCAGGATGTGGTTGTAGGTGTCGATATTCCACCATTGATGGAACATCTCACCCCATTCGCGTGCGGTTAGCAACATCAGCCCGAACCACGCTGGCACCAATTGCGCCAATGCGTGCCGCCAGCCCTGTGGCAGTTGGCCGGCCAGCCCTTCCTCACGCCACAGCCGGATCAGGGCTTCACGCTGCATCGCGCCGTGCCCCTACAGGCGAAACCAGTTTATTTAGCGGAGCCAGCATGGTGGGCCAGCTGTGATGCCGCAGCACGAATTGCCGCGCCGCTTTGCCGATATTGCGGCGGGTGACGTTGTCGCTCCAGAGCTGTTCGAACCGCCTGAGCATGGCGGCGGCATCGGCGGGCTCGACCAGCCAGTCCTGCCCATCGCGCGCTGCGATCCCGGTCGCAGCCTCTGGCGTGAGCATGACGGGAAGTTCCATCGCCATGGCTTCAAGCACCTTGTTCTGGACCCCGCGAGCGATGGTCAGCGGCACAATCGCTACGTCCGCCGCCGCCAAAAATGGCCGCACATCGGGCACCTCGCCCCAAACCGTCACCCCCGGATCATGGGCATGGCCCAGCAGCGGCGCGGTGGGGTTGCGCCCCACAATATGAAATTCGGCACCTGGAAGGCGTTCTCGCACCACAGGCAGGAAGTTGTTTATGGCCCAGATCGCAGCCTTCTCGTTCGGGCGATAGTCCATCTGCCCGGTAAAGACGAAATGCGGCCCATCGCGCACAGCGATTTCGGGGGCGGGCGCAACCGTGGCCGGATCAAAGAAATCCGCATCGATCCCGTTGCCGATCGCGCACAGACGCGTGCCTGCCGCATTGCGCAGGCGGCATTGCAGGACCGACTTCTCATTCTCCGAGATCAGGATCGTCGCGTCCGCGCGATGCACCAGTCGCTCTTCCTCCAGCGCCAGCAGCCGCCCTTCGCGCCGGTTGAGCCAGACGCGCTCGCCCGCATCGGCATAATCCTCGAACTTCACCGAATCGACATCACACAGATCGATCACCACGCGTCCGGCGAAATCGTCGGGGACATATTGCCCCATCTGGCCGGAGAAGACCACGATCAGATCGACATTGTGCTGTGCGATCGTGCGCCGCACCCATTGCTCCAGCGCGTGGCTGTGAAACGCGGTAAGGCTGACCGGTTTGCCGCTGAGTACCGCCTCTGCTCCCGCGAGTGGGAGCGGCTTGCGCCGATCGACCAGGCAATGGCTGGCCGCCACACGCGCCAATTCGCTTTCTGCTGCGCGGTCCCTCTCACCTTCGGCAAAGCAACCGACATGGACCGGCGCCGTGGCCACCAGATGCATCAGCAGATGATGCGCGCGGATCTTGTCCCCGCGATCAGGCGGGAACGGGATGCGGTGCGCCAGGAACAGGATATCGCCCATCAGCCGAGCCCGCGCGCGATATAGGGCCCGATCAGATTGGCGAGCGGCAGAGGCAGCTTCTTCCACAGCTCGATCTTGGCCGAATAGCTGGCATCGGTGGGATCGAGGTCGCGCGCCTGCGTTCCGGGCGCATTCCACATGCCATAGGTCAGTGGCTCGGGCTCAAAACCCCAGTTCTTCTTGTATTTGAACGGTCCGCTGCCGGTCTTGGAACGTCCGAAATCAAAGCGCGTCATGCCGCGCCGCCGGGCGTGCAGCATCAGTTCGAAATACATCCGTTCATTGGCCTTGAGCATGCGGGCGGCAAAATTGCCCCCGCCCCAGAACGGCATCACCATGCCCCGGTGATAGAATGACAACACGCTTGCCACCGGGCCATGCGGTGCATGAACAGTGAGGATATCCGAATTGT
>JBNLDR010000007.1:0-35080 GCA_050304495.1 Altererythrobacter sp. | reverse complement strand
TCCTAGGTTCTTTCTCTGCTCGATCGTGACACCCGGGGCGTTTTTCAGTAACTGCGAGAACCCTAGCACCGCGTTCAAAGGAGTGCGCAACTCATGGCTCATATTGGCCAAGAAGACACTCTTGGCGCGGTCAGCCTTTTCGGCCAATGGTGCAATCTGCTCATCGGCGAAGCGGCCAGCCGCCTCGCGGATCATCTCGGCGCTTTCGCCGAGCTGGAAATCAAAATCGGGTGTCGCGCGCATGAAAATCCCCTTCGGGCGCAGTCTAGCCCCGCACGGCTCAAAGAAAAATTGATTTAGAAACTAATTTGTATAGATTTGATCTATGCTAACGCGTCAACAGATCCGGCAGTTCCTGGCCGTTGTCGATACCGGCAATTTCAGCCGTGCGGCCGATGCGATCGGCGTGACCCAGCCGACCCTTTCCAGCGGGATTGCCGAGCTGGAAGGGCATGTCGGCGCGCGGCTGTTCGAACGCCAGCGCCCCACCGTGCGGCTGACTTCGGCGGGCAACCGGCTGTTGCCGATCGCCCGGCGGATTGCGCGCGAGTTCCAGCGCGCCGAGCAGGAGACCGCGCGTGCGCCCGCGGCCAATCGCGCCTTCCAGCTGGGGGTGATCCCCTCCTTCTCGACCCGCCTGCTCGAAGCTGCCTGCATGCACTGGGGTGCAGAGGAGCTGGTGGTGAGCGAGCGCGACGGCGCATCGCTGCGCCGCGAATTGCGCGACGGGCGACTGGATGCGGCAATCATCGCCCAGCGCAGCAGCGAGGCTGACAATCTTCAGTTCTTCGAGCTGGTGGAGGAAGAATTCTGCCTGATGCTGCCCTCCAGCCACCGGTTGGCGAGCCGTCAGGAAGTCAGCGCCGAGGAATTGGCCGACGAGGTGATGATCGCGCGCCGATCCTGCGAGATGCTGGGTGAAACCAGCCGCTTCTTCACCGCGCGCGGGGTCAGGCCCAACTTCTCATTCAAATCGCAGAATGATGACCGGGCGATGGCCCTGGTGGCGGCGGGTATGGGTGTCACCGTAGCCCCGCGATCACTGGCGCGCGAAGGAGTGCGCGCGCTGCGCCTGGTGGATTTCGACGTCTCGCGCCGAATTGGTCTGGCGGTGCGGGCGGATGATTACAAATTGGGCGGGGCCTATAGCCAGCGCTGCCAGCGCCTGCTTGCCAGCCTGCCAAGCTAGTCTTGGTGGCCTTTCGCCAGTTCGACCGCCTGCATCAGCAAATCCATGTCGCCGACCTGGTTGGCGAGCACCATCACCAGCCTGGCGTTAAACTTCATGCTGGCGGCATCGTCCAACCCCTCATGCGCGGCGATCAGCGCTTCGTAGAAATCGTCGGGCCGCGCGATCCGCGGTTTGAGATCAAGCGTCTGCATATTCACGAACTCCCTGCGCGCGGGCCATGGCCGCCTCGATCTTTTCGGATGTAGGCTCGATCCAGCGCGCGGCGACATATTGGTCTGGCCGCACCAGCATGGCAGCGTCCTTGGGCAGGCCGCAGCGTTCGATCGCCGTCTGCCCACCTGCCTCCTGCGCAAGATCCAGCACCCTTACGCCTTCCATATGCGCCGTCCCGCCGTTGCGGATCAGCACGAATTCCTTGCCCAGGCGATCGAGCAACCAGCCTTCGCCCAGCGGGGCATCGAGCACGGGCGATCCCGGAGCGATGCCGCAGATCCACGAATCTTCATCCGCCGTATTGAGCTGCGAATCCGGGAAGCTCACGGCAGTCGAAAGTCTGCCGCTATTGACGAAGGGCCGGGCAAATTCGTGCTCGGCCGCCAGTTCCAGCACCGCATCCCGGAAGGCGCGGCTGACATTGCTCTTGGGCGTGATGAAATCGGTTGAACGGGTGGAATTGAGGATATTCTCATCCGCGGTCACCACCGCTTCGTAATTATAGTGATCGATCAGGCTGGCAGGGGCCTTGCCGCGCAGCACCAGGTCAAGCTTCCAGCCAAGATTGTCCACGTCCTGCAGCCCGCCATTGCAGCCGCGCGCGCCGAATGGTGAAACCAGATGGGCGCTGTCACCTGCGAACACCACGCGGCCATGCACGAATTGCTTCATCCGTCGGCACTGGAAAGTATAGACGCTGTACCATTCCTTGGTGAATTCCACATCCTTGCCCAACATGCCGCAAACATAAGGCTCGACATTCTCGGGCCTGATCGCCGCCTCGCGATCGATATCCCAGCCAAGCTGGAAATCGAGCCGCCAGACATCGTCCGGCTGCTTGTGGAGCAGGGCAGAGCCGCCCTTGTTGAATGCGGGATCGAACCAGAACCAGCGCTCGGACGGTCGCTCCTCCTTGAACTTCACATCGGCGATCAGGAAATTATCCTCGAACACCCGGCCTTCGAAATCGAGGCCCAGCATGGTGCGGATGGGCGAACGATTGCCATCGCAGGCGATCACCCAATCGGCCTCGATCCGATAATCGCCATCAGCTGTCGAAACCGAAACGCTTGCCTGCCCGTCACCCTGCTCCACCGCGGTGACTTCATGGCCCCAGCGCAGGTCGACATTGGGCTCATCCGCCAGCGCCTCGATCAGGATCTCTTCGGCGTAATATTGCTGCAAGTTGATGAAGCCAGGCATCTTCTGGCCCTTCACTGGCAGCATGTCGAACTGGTAGAGCGGGTCCGCACTGTCGCCGGCAAAGACCTTGCCGACATTCCACACCACACCCTTCTCGACCATGCGCTCACCCACGCCCAGTCGATGCCAGATATCGAGCGAGCGCTTGGAAAAGCAGATCGCCTTTGAGCCATCGGGAATGAAGGCCCATTTCGAGACGAGCAGCACACGGTGCCCCTTTTGCGCAAGCTCGAGCGCCATGGAGAGGCCGACCAGGCCGCCACCGACCACAAGCACCTTCGCCTGTTCAACCGGATGCGGCGGCAGCGGCGTGGGTTCAAGTTGTTTGTAAACGCGGATGCCAGGCTGCATTGTTCCTCTCCCCAATCTGCGGCTCAACCCTGCAGCTGCGCCCACACCTCACGGTCACGCTCCATCGTCCAGATGCGCGGCCAGTCGATCCCGTCGAACTCGTCCCACAGACGCTGGACGTTGAACGGCAGGCAATGTTCAAAGATCGGCCAACGCCCGAATTTGGGTTCCAGCGCAGCGTGGGTCGCTTCGAACGCGTCCTTCAGCGTGCCGCCACGGCGATGCGCTGCGCCGACATGTTCGATCATGCCGGTCAGGAATGAGCGGGTCTGCTCGACCGCCGCTTCGCATTCAGCCCGCCCGCGCGCCACCGCGCCGCGTCCGCCGATCAGCTTCTCGGCGCCGAAGGCCTTCACCCGGTCAAGCGTGCCGGATGACCAATCCATGTGGAAGGCATCACCGGTATAGAGCGCGGCCTGCGCCTCCACCAGATCGCCGGCGAACAGCGTTTTCGACTTGCCATGCCAAACCGCAATGTCACCCGCCGTGTGTCCGCGTCCGCAAAATTGCAGGTCCAGTTGACCGCGATTGCCGCCAAGATCGATCACCATGTGATCATCGAAAGTCTGGGTCGGCCAGGTCAGGCCAGGAATTTCCTCCGGCTGTTTGAACAGCCGCGGCATGCGGCCAAATTCGCTGTCCCAATCCTCTTTCCCGCGCTCTTCGATCAACTTGCGGGTTGTCTCGCTGGCGACGATATGTTCGGCTTCGAAAGCGCTGGCACCCAGCACGCGTACCGCGTGATAATGCGTCAGGACGAGATATTTGATCGGCTTGTCCGTATGCTGGCGCAGCTTGGCAAGCCAGTCCCGCGCGGCAGCAGGCGTGGCCCGCGCCTCAATGCAGACGAGGAAATCTTCGCCCTCCACCGCGCCGACATTGGGATCGCCCTCTGCCGTTAGCGCATATACGCCGTCATCCAGCACTTCGAGCGTTTCGGTCTTTTCTTCCAGGTCCGCGGAAGATGCAAAAGGCTTGGACATTGATGGTTCCTTCCCATCGCGCAGGCGCGCGACTCTTGTGACGATGCCGGCGATTGTGCCGTGACTTGGAGCAATCTTTGTCTATATATCTATAGACATGTGGAGAACGGTCCGTGCACGAGCAAATCCTCTTGCCATTTGATGCCGAAGCCGGTGCGCGCCTGGTCGAAGCGGTGGGCACACCCGAATTCGGATCCGCCCTGCTTGATATTGCGCGCTCGATCAGCACGGTGGACGAGCTGTTCGGCTATCTGGTTGAAGATGACGGCGAACCGCGCGTGATCGTTTCATGCGGAGCGCTGCCCGGGCTTGAGACGCGCGTCGCCGAATATGTCCATCGCTTCTATCGCCACGATCCCGCCGTGCATGAAATCCGCCGGATCCCGGTGGGCGATGCCTTCGTCCAGCGCATCGGCCTCAGTTCGATCGTGCAACATGATTATCGGCGATTGTGCTTCGATGCGCCCGGCTTTGCCGAAAAGCTGAGCTTCGGCTGGCGCGGCGAAGGCTATTTGCTGGTCCTGAGTTTCTACCGCCGCGAGACAAGTGACGATGCGGCGCTGCAACGTTTGGCGAGCCTGGCCAATCTGACGCTGGCGGTGATGGTGCGCCACCATGCCCCCATCAAGCGGGAGAATATCGTTCAGCTTTGCGAGAGGCGAATTCGCCGCAGCTATCCGCAATTGAGCGAACGCGAGACGCAGGTTTGCGCCCGCACGCTGGCGGGCTGGACTGCGCGGCGGATCGCTGATGAGCTTGGCATGACGAGCGGGACTGTGCTGACCTATCGCCGCCGAGCCTATCAGAAACTGGGCTTCACCCAGGCGAATGATTTCCTGCCGGAACTGATCAACTAGGCCTAGTCGCGCGTATTGAAGTAATCGGCGCACTCTCGTGCCAACACATCCCTGGCCTTCGTTCCGGGCGAGGCGCGATGTCGGACAAGGGCAACTCCCAATGGCCTGGTAGGCTCGGCAATCGGGCGGGTTACCAGCGCTTTGCCATCATAGCTCAGATCGCCGGCCGGCCGGGTCACCAGGACGGAGTAGCCAATCCCCTGTCCCACCAGGCTGCGCACCATCTCGATCGAACTGGGCCGCAAGGCGATATTGGGCTCGCACCCGATCGCTGTGTAGAGATCGGCAAGGTAATCGCGGCTCAGCGGCTGGTCGAGCAGGATCAGCGGCTCACTGGCCAGATCGCGCAGCGATACGTTGACCGTCCCTGCCCGTGGATCGCCCGCCATGAACAGCGCATAGGGCTGTTGCTCTGTCAGTAGGTCATATTCCAGGATTTCGGGAATTTGCGCGTCATACATCAGGCCAAGCGCAGCCTCGCCGGATTGGACGAGATGGGCAACCTGTGCCTGGTCTCCCTCGATCACGTCGACCCGCAATTGCGGCTGTCGTTCGCGCAAACGCAGCATCAGGCTGGGCAGGTAGAGCGGGGCAAAGCTGGAAAGGCAGGCAAGGGCAATACGCTCTGCCCCTTCGGTTGCAGCCGCGCCGGATGTCGGGGGCAGGCTCAGCGCTGTGCTATAGGACCGGTTGGCATAGATCAGCGCCCGTCCGCGTTCAGCAAGGTGGACCTGCTGGACCTCGCCGAAGAAGACATGGTGCTGGCCCACCACCTCGTCTTTCATCAGGCGGCAATCGAAGCTTGCCAATGCGCCGCGCAATACCGGGGCACCAGTGATGCCCGCATCCCATTCGGCGCAGGCGAATTTCTCCTCGCCCTTGTCGCCATAGCGCCCGGCAAATGTGTCTGAAACGAAGGATTGGTCATCCCGCAAGATGTTCACCGTGAACACGCCGTTTTCGATGATCGGGGCTGCCCCGGCGCTGAGATCGTTGACGCAGACCAGCAGTACCGGCTTTTCGGTATCGGCGGATACCGATGACATGGCCGACACGGTGATTCCGGCACGGCCTGCCGGACCATCGGTAGTGACTACATTCACAGTCGCCGCAACGCAGCTCATGCCGTCCAGAAAGGCCTGTCGCAACTCGCTCATTGCGATCCTATAAACGCCAACAGCGCCGCAGTGAAAGCATCTGCCTGTTCGACATTGCTCAGGTGGGCTGCTTCGAGTGAAACCAGTTGCGCTCCACTGATCCGGTTCGCCAGGAATTCGGCATGTTCGGGCGGGGTCGCCGGATCTTGCGCGCCCGAGATAACCAGCGTGGGGGCAGCGATCAGCGGGGCGGTGGGACGCAGATCCATATCGCGGATTGCGGCGCTGCATCCGGCATAACCGCGTCTGTCCGTCGCCAAAAGCATTTCGGCAATGCGCTGGACTTTAGCTGTTTCGCTGGCCCGGAAGCCCGGAGTGAACCACCGATCCAACACCGCATCGACCATCGCTGTCATGCCGTTGGCCAGAACATTGTTTATCCGTTCGGCCCAACCCGCAGGTGGCCCCATATAGGCCGAGGTATTGGCAAGCGTGAGGCTGAGCAGCCGCTCTGGCGCGCGATAGCCGAGCCATTGTCCGGTCATCCCACCCAGCGAGACACCCGCAAAATGCGCCCGTTCGATACCTAAGGCATCCATCAGCCCAATCACGTCGCTGCCCAGCCGGTCCAGCGAATAGCTGCCTTCGGGCACATCGGATGCACCATGGCCGCGTGGGTCATAGCGCAATATGCCAAAGCTGGCTGACAGTGCCTCCACCTGCGCATCGAACAGTCCGATGGCGGTGCCGAGCGATGGCGACAGCACCAGCACATCCGATCCGTTTCTCGGCCGGTATTCGCAGGCAATCCGGCAGCCATCGTTCACCGGGATATGCTGGATATCGGTCATGCCCGCTCGCGCACCGTCATCTTCTCGATCCGTTTCTCATTGATCGTACTTTTCACAATGCGATCAACATAGACGCCGGGAATGTGAATTGCATCGGGGTCAAGCACACCGGGTTCGACTATCTCTTCGGCCTCCACCACCGTGATCTTGCCCGCGGTTGCCATCGGCGCGTTGAAATTGCGCGCGGTTTTGCGGAACATCAAATTGCCCGTGGTATCCGCGCGCCACGCCTTGACGATCGCAAGGTCGGCCCGCAGCCACCTCTCGCGCACGTAGAGCTCGCCGTCGAATTCCTCCACCGGCTTGCCCTCGGCCACGACCGTACCGACTCCGGTTTTGGTATAGAAGGCCGGGATTCCCGCGCCACCTGCGCGGATGCGCTCTGCCAGCGTACCTTGCGGATTGAGCTCCAGCTCAAGATCGCCATCAAGATATTGCTGCTCGAACAGTTTGTTCTCGCCGACATAGGAACTGATCATCTTGGCGATCTGCCGTGTTTGCAGCAGCATCCACAGGCCAAACCCATCGGCCCCGGCATTGTTGGAGATGACAGTCAGGCCCTTGACCCCCGATGCCCGGATTTCGGGTATCAGGCTTTCGGGATTGCCCGAAAGCCCGAATCCGCCGGACATGATCGTCATGCCATCGAACAACAAGCCTTCGAGCGCTGCCGCCGGCGAGGGATAGACTTTCTGCACCCTTCCTCCTCAGCCTTCGGCGCGAGGACGCTGGGACAATGCCTCGTCCTCGTTAGAGCGCGCTTTCTGCAGCTGGAAATCGAACTGGATATCCGGGTTTCCGCCACTGCGATCGGGCACAGGTAGCAATCCTTCGCGCGTACCGAAGGCAAAATCGTCACGCGCATGCGGATCATCGCCGAAATTGATCTGTGTGGTGAGCGCGCGATAGCCGGGGGCCTCAATGAAGAAATGGACATGCGCGGGGCGATCGCCATGACGGCCGAGCGCCTGCATCAGCCGGTCGGTAGCCCCGCCGGGCGGGCAGGAATAGCCGCGCGGCATCTTGGAACGGAAAGAATAGCGCCCATCGGAGCCCAGCTTGATGCGGCGCCGATTGTTGAAAGCGCTCTGTTCGCCGGTCGGGTCGAAATGCGAATAGAAGCCCTTCGAATTGGCGTGCCATACATGCAGCAACGCCTCTTCCACCGGCTCTCCATCGGGCCCGGTTATACGTCCCGACATGGTCAGGGTTTCGGTATCGTCGGGATCCTGTGTCAGATTGACGTCATTCGTCTTCGACAGATCGCCATCGACCACCGGCGCACCGGCAACATAGAGCGGGCCTTCGATCGTGCGCGGCGTGCCGCCTGTCATGCCGGCTTCAGCGTCCTTCGCATCCATGTGCAGGTCGAGGAAATGCTCGATCCCGATACCCGGTGCGATCAAGCCAAATTCATCGGATCCATCCTGAAGGAATTTCAATGCCTGCCAGAATTCGCTTTCATCAATGTCATGCTTTTCGATGATCTGCATGATCGCTTCCAGCAGGTCGCGCATGATCGCCTTGAGCCGCGGATTACCGCCACTTTCCGACAAACCGCTGGCGCGGTCGAGCAGGCTCTGGACTTCTTCGGATTTGACAATGTCGGTCATTGGAATGCTCCTGTAATCAATCGTCCTGATGGATGTCTGAGGGGTGGCGGCACAGCGCCGTGACCTTGAGGGTCATGAAGGGATAGAGCGGCAGGCTCATCATGATGTCATGCAGCTCGCCCGCGTCTTCGACATCGAAGATGCTGACATTGGCGTAGCGCCCGGCGACCCGCCATATATGCGGCCATTTGCCCGCGCGCTGCAGCTCTTGCGAACGTGCCTTCTCGCGCACTTTCATGTCTTCGAACAAGGCCTTGTCGACATCGTATGGAACGTCGAGGTCCATCTCCACCATGAACAGCATCCCGGTCTTCCTCCCTATTTCCTTTGAAACCGCGCCAGCCGATCACGATCCACCCGGACGCCAAGACCGGGCCCGGTCGGCACCATCAGGCCAAAATCGCGATAAGTGAGCGGCGTTTCGAGAATCTCTTCGGTCATCAACAGCGGGCCAAACAATTCGGTCTGCCAGCGAAATTCATCCAGGCAAGCGAACAGATGCGCCGAAGCGGCGGTGCCGATCCCGCCTTCCAGCATGGTGCCGCCGTAAAGGCCGATCCCGCTCCACTTTGCGATCTCTGCAACTTCCATAGCCGCTAGCAGCCCGCCAGATTGCGTGATCTTGAGCGAGAAAGCATCGCCCGCGCGCGCTTTGGCCAGCATCTGGGCACTGTCTGGCCCCGTCAGCGCCTCGTCTGCCATGATCGCGATGTCGAACTCGCGGGCAAGCGCCGCCATGCCTTCGATATCGGCCTTGGCGATCGGCTGCTCGATCAGTTCGACGCCGGCATCCTGCAACAGTGCCGCCCCCTCGCGTGCCTGCGCGCTCGACCACGCCTGGTTGACATCGACCCGGATCGAAGCGCGCCCTTCAAAAGCGCGCGCAATCGCACCGACATGCGCGCAATCCTCGGCTACCTCGCGCTTGCCGATCTTGAGCTTGAAATGTCGGTGACGGCGCTCGGCGAGCATGCGCTCGCCTTCCTCGATATCGGCGGCCGTATCGCCGCTGGCGAGCGTCCAGGCGACCTCTAGCCGGTCGGTTCGAGCGCGCCCGAAATAGTCCGAAACCGGCTTGCCCTGTGCCTGCCCCAACCCATCATAAAGCGCCGTCTCGACCGCGCATTTGGCAAAGCGGTTGCCGACAATGTGCTTGCCGAGCAGCGCCATCGCGCCCGGCACATCGTCCGCATCGCAGGTTTTCAGTACCGGCGCGAAATATGTCTCGACATTGGTCTTGATGCTTTCGGGGCTTTCCTCGCCATAGGCCAGCCCACCGATCGTGGTCGCCTCGCCCACGCCGGTAATGCCGTCCTCGCGCTGAATGAACACCAGCACCACCGCCTGGCTATGCATCGTCGCCATCGCCAACACATGCGGGCGGATCGTCGGAACATCCGCAATCAGCACTTCGATGGCGACGATTCCGGTCATCTCAAATAGAGTCCGCCATTCACATCGAATGTCGCCCCGGTGGCCGATACCGCCTGCGGATCGGCAAGCAGCGCAACCAGCCGGGCGATGTAATCCGGATCGCCCAGCGTCCCGACCGGGATCATCTTGATCACGGCTTCAAGCTTGTCAGGTGGCAAGATTGCGCGGACCGAATCCAAATCCTGCGGGCCCGGCGAAATGGCATTCACCGTTACGCCATCGACGGCGAGATCGCGCGCGAAGACCTTGGTCAGCGTGATAATTCCGCCCTTTGAGGCGGCATAATGCGCGCCAGTAGCCGCGCCGCCGTTCTGTCCGGCAAGCGAGGCCATGTTGACGATCCGGCCATAGCCATGTTCGCGCATGTGGCGGCCCACGATCTGGCAGCCCAGGAAAGTGCCCTTCAGTGCCACCGCAGTGACAGCATCAAACTCGTCCGGCCCGATCTCGAACAGCGGTGTCGTGCGGGTCAGCGCGGCATTGTTAACCAGCACGCCCACGCCGCCCCAACTTTGTGTGATGGTGTCGAGTGCGGCGTTCCACGAAGCAGGCTCGGTCACATCAAGATGGCAGGTCACCAGCCCACCATGACCGATTTCTGTCGCTGCAGCGGCCAGGCCATGCTGGTCGATATCGCACATCGCCACGCGATAACCTTCAATCAGCAGGCGCTTGCACACCGCCTTGCCGAGGCCTCCTGAGCCACCGGTTACCAGCGCAACGTCATGGNGGGCCGGTACGCTCATGGCAGGAAGGTGATCCCGGCCAGCGCATCGCCGCCATTGAGCAGCCGCACAACTTTCTCAACGATGCGGAAGCTGTCACCTTCGGGCCGCAGTACCCATTCGACATTGGCCACATAGATACGGTGTTTCTCGAACTTGTATTCGGTGAGAAGCTGCGCGTTACGAACCCGCAGATCGCCATTCCCCTCGCGCCCCAGCAAGCGGAACCGAGAGACGCTGCGCAATGTCCGCGCCGCATGCGAGGCGGACATGGACTCGCCGCTGCTCAGCCGCCGCACGCGCATGTCGCGCATAGCGGCATTGTCATAGGCGTAATTCAGCGTGTCATCGAAGTTCGTCTCGTCCGGATCGACCGGGACGACATATTTCCCTTCGGGCACCCACAGCAGCAGCCATTCCTGATAGTCGTGCTGGTCCAGCAGATCAGCTTCCAGCGCGACGAATTCGGCTGCGCGGGAAAGATCGGTGTCAGCGACAAGCGTGCTCATTGGACCATCATCCTCTTCCACATCTGATAGGCGGCGCGCATCCCCGTTTCGGCGGTCACGTCTCCGGCATTGCTTTCGCATTTGTCCTCACCGCGATTGAGCATGATCCAAACGTCGTCCTCGCCAGCCTGCGATCCGCGCTGGACGCGCTCCCACGCCTCCGCATCGTCGGGCGTACCGAAGCCCATCGGGCCCTGGAAATGTTCGTGCAGCCGCAGCCGCGCCCGATTGGCCGCCGCCGGGCCGCCGTCCATGCCAATCGCGATATGGCGAATTTCAGTTTCATCGACAGAGAGCGGCCGCAAGACGCGGAAGAACGCCATCGAGCAGGCAAGGTTGGGGAACAGGTTCACATTGAAGCCGGACCCGGTAACTGCGCGCACGATCCGCCGCACTTCTTCCTCGCTGTGATGCTTGCGCAAATCGTCGGCCAGCTCAGCGAAACGATCGGGGATCGGAGCGTCGAGATTTTCCTCAAGATCGACCAGTTCGGGGATCATCACCATCACCGAATGGCCGTTGCCAAGGTCTTCGACATAGCCGCCCGCATCCATGAAAGAGAACAGCTCGCTGGTGTCTCCATCGAGCGAAGAGAGGAAGCTCTTGTGCACGATCGGGAAGTGATAGGCGTCGGTCGTGTTTTCCAGCTGGATCTTCCAATTGCCAGGGAAGGTGAATTTGTGTTCGCCCAGCACTTTCACCGGATAACCGCCGCCCTGTTTCATGAACAGGTCGATCCATGGCTTGGCCCGGCCAAGGAACTCTTCCAGCGGCGGGGCGTCCTGATTGAAGGTCGCGAAGATCAGCCCGTGATAGCTTTCGACCCTGAGGTTCACGAGGCCATAGTCGCCTTTGTCGAAATCCTTGTATCCCTTGGGTAGCGGCAGGCCTTTAAGGCTGCCATCCACGCCATATGTCCAGGCGTGATAGGGGCAGACAAAACCGGGCGAATTGCCCTTTCTGGCCTCGCACAGGGTTGCGCCGCGATGGCGACAGCGGTTGAGCATGACGCGCACCGTGCCATCCTTGTCACGATTGACGATGACTGGCTGTTTGCCGACATAGGTCGTGATCCAGTCGTTCTTCTCCGGGATATGGCTGTCATGCGCGACCCACACCCAGGTGGAGTTGAAGATCCGCTCGAACTCTTCCTCGAAGATATCGGGATCGGTGTAGAGCGATGTGTGGACCCGGTCCTCCTTCACAAGGCTTGCGTAGTCGGTCTTGCTCATTGCTTGGCTCCATCGGTGGCCTGATCGGGCACGGCGATCTTCTTTTCGTCGTTCCATGGTTCGACCTGCCGCGAAAAAATGTTCTCGGTGCGAAAATGGGCGATGCGCCAGATCCCCTCGCGGCGGGTAAAGCGCATGGTCAGGCGCGCGCTGCGAAGATCGGCCGTGCCGCTGGTGTAATCGCTGGTTTGCAGCATCATCCATTGGCCGCTGGCTTCGTCGCCCTCGACCATGATGCTTTCGCTTGAGAAGAAATGCGCCGTCATCGCGAAATGCACCGGCTCGCAATAAGACCGGATCATGGTGACGATTGCGTCCCGTCCATGGTATTGGCCGAACGCCTTGGCATAGCGGCCTTTGCCTTCCCACAATGCATCTTCGGCGAAGAGTTCGCCCAGTTCACCTAACGGCGTATTCGGGCCAAGATCGTCGCAAATCGCGAAATAGCGCGCGACAAGGCGCCGGATCGCACCCTCGCTCTCCAACCGGTCCAACCGTTCGAAGATCGCGGCATTGCTCATTCGGGCATGACCAATTCGCGGCCAAGCCGCGCTTCGACCCGCATGTATTTCCACAAGCGATATTCGCCGACTTCGGTGGTCCTAAACAGGTTGCAGACCGCTACAGCGGTGTCGCGATCGCGCACATCGGCGAGGATGTAGAATGTCCAGGGCCAGCCATTGGGCGATGTGCCAACCATGGTTTCATCATCGTCCATCGTGCCGATCACTTCGACCCCGTCCATCTCGCGGATGGTGCGGATCATCTTGCCGGTAGCCTTGAGCACGGACATGATCTCGGCCGAGGGGAGGTCAAAGAAGCCCTGCAAGACAGCACCGCAAAACAGCGCCCTGATCGGTCTATTCTCGCTCATTCATTTTCTCCCTTATGGATAGCCCGGCGGGGTATCGAGGCCGAGCAATGCCTGCCCGCCTGCCTGCCAGGTTCCGTCATTCATGAAGGCATGCTGCCCCACCACCAGCGCATCGTTGAGATAGCGCTGCAGCGGATGGCCTGCGAAAATTCCGGTCGTACCCGCCAGCTCGAAGGCGCGCCGGGCCACATCCGCGCCGGTCTTGGCGGCATGGGTGCTGGCAATACGGAGCAGGCCCTGATCCTGCTTGGTGATCTCTGCGCCATTCACTGCCTTGTCCCACACCGTGTCGGTAACTTCATAGAACCATGCCCGGGCAGAGCGCAGCTGCGCCTCCATCTGGGCAAGTGCAATCTGAAAGCCGGGACGGTTCGCCATCATCGGCGCACCGGTGATCGAGTTCTTGGCGGTTGCAATGCCGACCACTTCGCCAATCGCCTCTCGCGCAACGCCGAGCCCTACAACCGCGAGAACCTGTGCCGCCATCGCCATGCTGGGATAGCGATAGGAAGGACAATCAACCGTAGGGGCAGAACCGCGAATTGCGGTGTAATGCTTGGGCACAACAACGTCCTCGACGACCAGGTCGTGGCTGCCTGTCCCAAGCATGCCCATTGTGTCCCAGGTCTCGTCGATCCGCACTTTTTCTGGCGGCATCCAGGCCATACGCGGCAGGCCGCCTTTCTCGCCCTCCACGCGAATACCAACACCAATGATGTTGGCACACATGCAACCGCTGCCAAAGCCCCAGCGTCCCTTGACCTTGTAGCCTTCGTCCAGCTCTTCGACCGGTTGGGGCGGAAAAACCGCACCGGCGACGACGACATCGGGACCGTCAGCATAGATCTCTGCAAGCGTTTCGGCGGGTAGCGACGAAATATATTTGGTCGCAAATCCGAAGCTCGCGACCCAGCCCGCTGAGCCATCGGCAGCCGAAATGGCCTCAATCATCTCCATGAAGCGCCGGGCGCTCCACCCCGCGCCGCCGAATTGTTCGGGAACCAATCCGCGATAAATGCCAACTGCCTTGAACCGATCGACGACATCCTGGGGAATGTGACGAAGCTTCTGGAACTCCTCGCGGCGCGCGCGAAGATCTGCGAGCAATTGTGCGAAATCCGCTCCGGCTGGATCGTCGGCCTTTGGGGCGAGCTGGGTCGCGGTGGCCATGGTCATTCTCCCTTGTTGAACAGGCTTACCCGGCGAGCCAGCGCGCACAGCGCTTCATCCGCACCGGGGCGGCCCACGAGTTGTAATGAAACTGGGCGTCCATCCACTTCGCCGATTGGAAGGGCTATCGCCGGATGACCCGAAAGATTGAACGGACGGCAAGCCAATGTGATGGGTTTGGGCGCTGCGTTCGATGCAACCTCAAGCAGGCTGGGCACTGCATGCGGCATTGCAGGAACCGCAATTGCATCGCATTCCTTGAGCAGGTCGTCGACGGCGGCGGTGAAGGTTTCGCGAGTCTTTTCGGCCGCTTCAATCTGCTCGTCGGTAATCTTGCTCGACATCAGCAAGCGATCGTGCACATCGCTGCCGACCAGCCCGGTCTCAGTCAAATGCCCGCAAGCGTTCCATGTCTCGCGACCAATGATTGTCAGCCCCGCATCAGAGGCGGCTTCGAAGCCCGGCAAATCAGCATCAAAGAGATCGAAACAGAGCTGGGCGCTTTCGCGCACGAGCGAAGCAATCGCATCTTCGCCCGATGGGGCAAAGAATGCCACACGCGCACTTTGTGGAGCGTCGATGCCGGACCGCCAGTCAGTCACAATTATCGCCATCGCCCGCTCGATCATCGCGACATTGCGGGCGAACGGCCCGACGCAATCAAGGCTGCTGGTGGCCGGGTGCGCGCCTGCCCTGCTGACCCGTCCGAATGTAGGCTTGAGGCCAACCACACCGCAGCAGGTTGCCGGAACGCGGATTGATCCGCCGGTATCAGTCCCGATAGCGAAATCGACCAATCCTGCTGCGACAGCCGCCGCCGATCCGCTCGACGAACCGCCTGGCACCAGCGCGGGATATTTCGGATTAACCGGCGTGCCGGTCCAGCAGTTGATCCCGGTCACTCCGTAAGCCAGTTCGTGCATATTGGCGCGACCGATGATCGCGCAACCCGCGTGGGTCAATCGCGCGACAACTTCGGAATCCGTGGTGGCCAGATCGGCATTTGCCAGCGCGCGGCAGCCGCTGGTGGTCACCTCGCCCGCCTGGTCAAGGCAGTCCTTGATCGCAACCTTCAGCTCGCCCTGCGCATCATCGAAGGACCGGACCAGGATCGCCCTTTGCGACGGATTGCCATGCGCGCGATGCGCCGATGCAGAACCGTGATTCCGCAATGCAGGGCTATCCGCCCCACCAATGACGTGCTCTTGCGCGATGTGACTGACCTTTGATCCCTTCCCCGCCGCCCGCCATTGCTGGCGAATCGGCGCAGCCATTGAACTACATATTAGTTGACTTTTCAAGTAATATCGCAACTGGTTTGCAACTTCCATGGTGGGCGCTAAGGCATTCACTGCAAATCTAACTGAGATTCACCGTGATGGCTGATGCCCCGCACCATATCGACCCGGCCCACGCCGACTTCCGTATGGAGGAATGGCCGATGTACTGGGTTACCCGCGTGGGCAGGCAGTATTCGATGGATCTCGACCGGGCGTTGAAGCGGATCGGGATGGATGTGACCCGCTGGCGTGTGCTGATCATCCTGTCCGAATACAACCAGGCAAGCGTGACGACCTTGGCCGACCACGCCGTGATCAAGCTTCCGACCATGACCAAGACGATCTCACGGATGGAATCGCAAGGGTTGGTCCGGACCTTCCCCAATCCCGACGACCGGCGGGTTACATTGGTCGAAGTGACCGAACTGGGGCGCGAGAAGACCGCATTGGTGCGGCAGCAGGCCAGTCGCATTTTCCAACTGGCATTCCAGGGAATTCCTGCGGAAGAGACGAACGAACTGGTAACGACCTTGAGAAAGATTTTCGCGAACCTGGTGAACGTCCCTTAGAATCTAGGCGGCGTGGACCTCATCGGGCCAAGTTCACCAAACCGGATCGCGCTTCTCCAGAAATGCAGCAATGCCCTCACTGGCTTCCGGCGCAAAGATATTCTCCAGCGCCTCCTCGCGCGCGGCCTGATAGGCATCGGCAATCGCCAAGCCGCTTTGGCGGTTGAAGGATCGCTTCCCCCGCCGGATCACGGCGGCAGACTTGGAAGTAATCACGTCGAGCAAACTTTGCACCGCATCGTCAAGTTCATCCGGTTCATGCAAGCTGTTGACCAAACCGATCCGCAAGGCGTGTTCAGCCGGGAACAGCTGCCCGGTGGCGAGCATCATCATGGCATGCTTGCGGCCGACTGCGCGCGCCAGCGGCACTTGCGGCGTGTGGCACCAGAAGCCGATATTGACGCCCGGCACGCCAAAGCGCGAAACGGTAGATGCAAGCGCAATATCGCAGGCCGCAACCAGCTCGCACCCGGCAGCGGTCGCAACCCCTTCAACCTTGGCGATCACGATCTGCGGCTGGGTCATGATCTGCTGCATCAACGCGGTGATCCCGGCAAAGTCCCGTTCAAGAAATTCACGGTCATCATTGCCGTGAAATTCCTTGAGATCATGCCCCGCGCTGAAAATCCTGCCGCCCGCGCCGGATATCACGATTGCCTTGATATCCTTGCGCGGGGCCAGCTCAGCCAGCGCCTCGCGCATGGCCGAAACCAGATCCATCGAAAGTGAATTGCCGGCTGCAGGCCGATTGAGCACCAAATGTGCCACAGCCCCGGCAAGGGTCGACAAGACCGGGGGGGTGGGTGCCTGGCTCACTTCAGGGTCGCCAGATAGTCAACGATTTCCTTGCGCTTGGCCGCATCGGCCACTCCGCCGAATGCCATGCGCGTTCCCGGCACAACCTTTTGCGGTGTGGTGATATAGGAATCGAGCTGCTTGGCGTCCCAGGTGAGACCCGAATCCTTCATCGCCGGCGAGTAGTTGAAGCCTTCGGAGGTGCCCGCAACACGGCCAACCACGCCGAACAGGTTCGGCCCCAGTGTAGCGGCCTTGCCGGCTTCGGTAACATGGCAAACCGCGCATTGGGCAAAGCTTGCAGGCTTGGCATTCGCGGTGGCAGCCACGGTCGTTACTGCCGCGTCGGTTGCTTCATTTGCGCCAACGGCATTCTCGGCTGCAGCTTCGGGAGCGGCGGCCGCGGTATCACTTGCCGCAGTTTCGGTGGTATCAACCGCTTCCGGAGCGGGATCATTTCCCCCACAGGCGGCAGTCGCCATCGCCAAACCCGCCACAGCCAAAACCTTCAACTTGATTTTCATTACCTGCCCTTTCGCATTTGGCCCGGGCTCAGCCGGCGCCCCGCTGTTCCAGTTCTGCCTCCGTCAGCTTGCGCATTTCGAATTTCTGCGCCTTGCCGGTCACGGTCATGATGAAGCTATCGACCACCCGGATATAGCGCGGAATCTTGTAATGCGCGATCTGTCCTTTGCAGTATGTCTTGATTTCTTCGTCGGTTAATTGCTGTCCATCCCTCGCGATGATCCAGGCGCACACCTCCTCACCGTATTTCTCGTCCGAGACACCGAACACTTGCGCATCCGATATCGCCGGGTGCGAGAGCAGGAATTCCTCGATCTCACGTGGGTAGATGTTCTCGCCGCCGCGAATGATCATGTCTTTGATCCGACCCGTGATTCGGACAAAACCTTCTTCATCCATGGTCGCAAGATCGCCCGAATGCATCCAGCCATCGCTGTCGATAGCCTCGTCAGTCTTTTCCTTGTCATCCCAATAGCCAAGCATCACGGCATAGCCGCGCGAGCAATATTCGCCCTGCTCGCCGCGCGGCAATGTTGCGCCATCGAGCCCGACGATCTTGGCTTCGGCATGCGGATGAACCCGGCCAACCGTGCCAACCCGTTTGTCCAGCGGATCGTCAGTGGCCGTCTGCGTGGTTAGCGGGCTGGTTTCGGTCATGCCATAGCCGATCGTGACTTCGCTCATATTGAGCTTGTCGATGACCGCGCGCATGGTTGCGACTGGGCATGGAGACCCGGCCATGATGCCTGTCCGCAGGGTGTGGACATCGTAATCCGCCAGATTGGGCAAGCCCAGCATGGCGATAAACATGGTCGGCACCCCATAGAGCGAGGTGCAGCCCTCTTTCGCAACTGCTTCCAGCGCTAAAGCTGGATCGAATGCTTCGCCGGGATAGACCATGGCAGCACCGCAGGTGAGCGAGGCGAGATTGCCCAGCACCATCCCGAAGCAGTGGTAGAGCGGCACGGGAATACAAATCCGGTCCTCGCTCGTGAGCTTCGTGGTCATCCCGGTGAAATATCCATTGTTGAGGATATTGCGGTGCGTCAGCGTCGCACCCTTGGGAAAGCCGGTCGTCCCGCTGGTGAACTGGATGTTGATTGCATCGTCAGGGTCGAGCGTTTCGGCGGCGGCCGAAAGCCGCGCCTGATCGGCTTCTGCCCGCAGCGCCGCCCAAGGCAGAAAGCCGACATGCTCATCTTCGCCCAGCGAAACCATCAGCCGCAGCTTGGGGAGCTTGGCCGGGCCGAGTTCGCGCAGCATGGCGATATAGTCACTGGTCTTGAAGCTGGGCGCAGTGACCAACGCGACACAGCCGACTTTGTTGAGCGCATATTCGACTTCAGACAGACGATAGGCGGGGTTGATCGTGACCAGCACCGCACCAATCCGCGCGGTGGCGAACTGAGTGACGGTCCATTCCGCGCAATTGGGCGCCCAGATCCCGACCCGATCGCCTTTCACAATGCCTTGATCGAGCAGCCCGGTTGCGATGCGATCAACCTCTGCGTCAAGCTCCGCCCAGGTCCAGCGAATGCCTTGGTGGAGCGATGACAGGGCCAGCCCGCTGCCCCATTTGGCGGCTGCGTCCTTAAGGGCCTGACCAATCGTTATGTCGAGCAGCGGTGTGGCAGTCGGCCCTTTGGCGTAACTGAGATCGCTCATCGTGCGATGTTCACCACTTGCACCTGAGTGTATTCGGCCAGTCCTTCGACTGATTGTTCAACCCCAAGGCCAGAGTTCTTGAAGCCTGCCATCGGGATATGCGGCCCGATTGCCATGTGCTGGTTGACCCAGACCTGACCACTTTCGATCCGTTCGGCAATCGCCGCCGCACGGTTGGTGTCGCTCGACCATACGGAACCGCCCAATCCGTATTCGCTGGCATTGGCGCGGGCGATCACGTCCTCATCATTTGAGAAGGAAATGACCGGCAGGATCGGGCCGAACTGTTCTTCGTCCACGATCTGGTCGCCATCCTTCACATCGCGCACGATGGTTGGTCGCACGAAATAGCCGCCCTTCTCCATCACCTCGCCCCCGGCAATCACCTTGCCATCACGCTTGGCAGTTTCGAGGAAGCCCTTGACCTTTTCAAACTGCGCCTTGTTCTGGATCGGACCGATCTGGGTACCCTGGCGCAGTCCGTCATCGACCACCGCCGCTTCCGCCAACCGCGCTAATTCGTCACACATGGCGTCATAGATATCCTCGTGCACATAGGCGCGCTTCACCGCCAGGCAGACCTGTCCGCAATTGACGAAGGCATTGTTGTAGATCTGCTGCGCCGTTGCGCGCACATCGACATCTTCCAGCACGATGGCCGGATCGTTACCGCCGAGTTCCAGCGTCACTCGCTTGAGCGTATCGGCAGTGCTGCCCATGATCCGCTTGCCGGTGGCAGTCGATCCGGTGAAGCCGACCTTGGCGACATCGGGATGCGAAGTGAGATGCGAGCCAAGGTCATTGGCGTCAGTGATGATATTGACCACGCCGGCAGGGAAAATGTCCTTGCAGACCTCGCCCAGCAACAGTGCGGTAACTGGGGTGGTCGGCGCAGGCTTAAGGACAATGGTATTGCCCGCCAGCACCGCCGGGCCAATCTTCCAGCACGCAACCAGCAGAGGAAAGTTCCAGGCGATAATGCCCACGACCACCCCGAGCGGACGGTGCTTGACCGCGATATAGCCGGCTTCATCATCCTGGATTATCCGGTCGGGGAGTTCGAGCGTGGCGTAATGGCGCAGAAAACCTTCGGTCCAGGCGACCTCGCCCATTGCCTCAGGTGTCGGCTTACCCTGTTCGGTGGTGAGGATCCGCGCGAAATCTTCTGCCCTCGCGGCGATCGCATCGGCCAACTGATTGAGTTTGGCTTGCCGCTCGGCAAAGGGAACGGCCGCCCAGCCGGGTTGCGCCGCCTTGGCAGCGGCGATTGCTTGGTCCGCCTGTGCCACCGATGCACGCGGGACAGAGGTGAATGCCTCACCCGTGGCCGGGTTGATGACATCCATAGTGTCATCGCCATCGACCAGCTCGCCACCGATCAGCATCTTGTATTGTGACATAAATCCTCTCCCGCACGTTCTCATTCCCCTGGCATTCGTTTATGCCGGATTGGAGTGCATCCAACCGCTGCGAGTGGGCCAATTCTGCTCGACTCGGAACAAATGCTTGTCATTTGTCCTAATTGTTTGCAGAATGAAATTCAAGCGAGGTTACGGGAATTGCCGGATTCGAAAACCAAGATAATGCGATTCAAGTCGATCAGCGTTGCGGACCTGGCTTTTCCGCCGCGTGAAGGCGGATATTCAAAGGGGCACCAAACACGCGAACTGATCTTGCACGCGGCGCTGGGTATCATGGTCGAAGAAGGCTATCTGGCCATGACCATGCGGCGGGTTGCCGATGCCAGCGGCATGAAGCTGGGTAATCTGACCTATCATTTCCCGACCAGGGAAGATTTGGTGCGCGAGATGCTCGAAGCGGTCATTTCTGCATATGAAATCGAATGGGACGAGTTGGTCCATGACCCGGCGGTTCCGCCGGAGGATCGCCTGGCCGAATATTGTGGCCTGATCCTTGAGGATATCAGGACAAAAAAGACGACGCGTCTCTTCCCAGAATTATGGGCGCTCGCGAGCCATGATCCCTTCGTGCTCGATCGCGTGCAAGAGCTGTATGTCCGCGCGCGCGCGCCACTTCTCGAAATCATCGCAGAGATGCGACCGGACCTTGATCAGGAATCGATCAATGATTTGGCGGTCTTCATATCCTGTTCGATGGAAGGGTTGACAATCTTTGGCGGTTACCAAAAACCGTTCGAACCGCGAATGCCTAATTTCGAGAAGATCGCAATCAGATCATTCGTTGATGTGGTGCGCAATTACGATGGTCCGTCCGAGGACTTGCCAGCGCAGACGGAACGGCTTTCAGCCTGACATTCATGGCTTGCGAATAAGGGGTGAGGCGCAGCCCCCACCCCTCGATCCGCAACCGGTCAGAACTCGAACTTGGCCGAAACCTTCCAGGTCCGCGGGCGACCGTAATATTGCTCGATCATCCCGAAGAAGCCGCCCTGGTCGAGCGTGCCGGACAGGTCGAAGATCTGCACCAGATATTCCTCGTCAAAGATATTATCGACCGAGACGCGCAGTTCATAATTGCCCGAGTCCGGGATCCAGGCGATCGAACCATTGACCACGGCATAGCCGTTTTCGGTCGATGCCGGCAGTTGGGTCAGGTTGAAATAGTGCTTTGACCGGTACTGGAAATCCGCCTGCACTGCCACGGCGCCAGACATGCTCGACACCGGAATCTCGTAACGGGCCAGGCCGCTGAGGTTCCATTTCGGGGTCTGGACCGGGATGGCCGAAACGCCCGAAGGCAGGATCGCCGGGAACACCGAACTGTCAGGCAGGGTGATATCCTCTGTTACCCCCGGGACATTGGTGACATCGGTGTTGATGTACCCGATGCCCAGGCCAAGGTCGAAACCGTCGGCGGGGTTGAGGAAGGTCTCAAGCTCGAAGCCGTAATTCTGCGAATCCGCGTTGAGCGTGAAGGTATCGAGGCCGATGATCGAGAAGACCTGATAGTCATTGTAATCATAGTAATAGGCCGATCCGTTGATCCGGCCGATCCCGCCCGGCAGCGTATATTTGAAGCCGCCTTCGTAGGAATTGAGAACCTCTGGCTCATAGCTCAGGAAATCTTCCGTCACCAAAGTCGCGGTGGGCAATAGCGGCGCATTGAAACCACCGCCGCGAACACCGCGGTTAAAGCCCAGATAGAGCAGCAGATCGTCATTGGGTTCGTAATTGATCTGCGCCCGTGCAGCCCACATCTTGTCTTTGCGCCGGCCGCTGAAGGGGTCAACCAGGTCGAAGATGAACTCGGCATTGGGATCCAGCCCCATGTTCGCGTTTGCCGGATAAAGCACGCCCTGGTTGGCATATTCGAAGGACTTCTTGTCGACGATATAGCGACCGCCCAGCGTGAAGGTCAGCTGATCGTTCAGATGCCAATCGACCTGCCCGAAAGCGGAATAGCTTTTCACTGACTGCTGATACGGATTGCGAATGCCGTTGATGACGCCGACCGATGCCGGATCGATCAGGCCGAAAAGCGCGTCGAGGAAACCTTGGGCGATCGAACCATTCGAATCGTCGATTTTCAAGTCGAGGTAATAAAGGCCCGCGACCCAATCCAGTGAATCGGTCTTCCCCGCCAGCCGAAGTTCCTGCGAAAATTGCTTGGCATCGGTGGTGAGGAAGAAGTTGAAGTGGTTGCTGGGTGAGGCATCCGAATCCTCGATATAGTCGCGTTTGACCGTCTGGTAATCTGTGATCGAGGTCAGTTCGATATCGCCCAGATTTCCGGTCAGGGTCATCGTGGTGCCGAAAGTGTCGAGGTCATTGTGGCCATTGAAATCGTAGTCACCCGCATAAACATCGCCATCGAGGTCGACATAATTGTCGAGCTGCGGGTTGGGTGACGTTGGCTGACCTTCCCCGGTCGGCAATGGCGCGCTGACATATTCGAAAAAGCCCGTGCGGATCTTCTCGTGCCCGAAGCGCACGTTGAACAACGCCTTGAAATCGTCAGTTGGTTCCCACAGGAGCTGGGCGCGCCCGGCGATATCGTTCGAATTGTTGAGCTTCTTGCCGGGATTCAGCCGGTTGGTGACATAGCCATCACCCTGTGTCGTCGAGACCGAGAAGCGGGTCGCCGCCGTATCGCCCAGCGGAATGTTCAGCGCACCTTCGGCCTCGACCGTATCGAAACTGCCGTAAGAGACCTGGGCATAGCCACCCAGTTCGAACTTTGGCTTGACGGTGATGAAGTGTGCCAGGCCGCCAGTGGCGTTGCGACCGAACAGCGTGCCCTGCGGCCCGCGCAGGATTTCCACGCGATCGGTGTCGAACAGGGCAAAACCGCTACCCGAAGACTGACTGATGTAGACCTCGTCAACATAGAGCGCGACGGGACTTTCGACATTGGTGGTAAAGTCGCTGTTGGCTGCGCCACGTACCGCCAACGAATAGTTGGATTCGCCATTGGGCTGGATCGTGCTGACGCCCGGAGCCAGCGCGGTCACCTGCTGGGCTGAGGTGTAGCCGAGTGCCTCAAGCTGCTCGCCGCCGATCGCGGTAATGGAAATGGCCACGTCCTGCACATTCTGTTCGCGCTTGGTGGCTGTGACTATGATTTGGTTGAGAACCGATCCGCGCGCTTCGGGCTGTTCGCCTGCCTGGTTATCCTGCGCAAATGCTGGCTGCGCCATTGCGATTGCCAGCAATGCCGAACCAGTCAGCGCTGAGAATCTGATACTACTTTTCACCTCATTGTTTGACTTGGGCATAATTGCCTCCTCCTCTGTTTCTTTATTCAGCTCGGGTTTTTGGAATTGCCTCCAGTCGGGCGACAAGCTTGGCCCGATGCGCAACTACACCATCGACAATCGGATTGTTCCTCAATCGGGCGACTTCCGTTTCCTCGAACGGTTCGAACGGCATGGTGCCATCTGCCCCGCCAAACTCCTGCATCATCCAGTTGGCCAGATTGGCGAGGTCTGCATTGGACAGAGCAGAGCGCGACATTCCAGGCACGCGGATCAGGAACTCCCTTCCTTCCGGCAGCTTCAAGAACCGGTCGACATCATCGAGCGAGGGCACGTCGCGCTGGGCGATGCCCCTGCCATCCGGGCCGTGGCAGCCCTGGCAATTCATCACATAATCGAAATGTGCCTTTTGCCCGTTGAACGACAATTTTGGGCCTGCCACCGGGGCTGCCCCAGTGTGACCCTCGGCGGCTGCCAACTCCACACTAGGGATTTGTGGTCCCGCCGAATCCGTGGCACTGCCATCCCCGCAAGCTGTTAGAAGGGCAGCGACCGCCATTGCCGCAAATGTCCGGAGCAATGTGGCCAATGACATCTGCCCTCCTATGCGTCTTCAGTCGCCAGGCCGACTATGACCGCCGTCGAGCAATTATAGGCTTCGCTGGTCGAACCAAGGCACCAGTTGATGTCATTATTGGACTGCGGGCGAACCATGGGCTTGTCGCTCTCATTGCGGTTGCACAAGCAGCGGCCACAAGTGGCCGTGCCGCAGCAGTCATTGTAGGAAATCACATAGCTGCGCCCGTCCGCCGGATTCTTGCAGGTTCCGATCCAGGTGATCGGCGACATTTCCGTGCCCGGCGGGCAGCTGGAAGTCGTGCCGCCGCAGCAGGCGCACAGGAAACCGTCGATCCCGCAATAGCGCCAATAGTCGCAGCTTGTCGGGTCGCCGGGATCGTTAAGCTTGCCGGTCGATTGCGGGGCAACCCCGCTGTCACCGCCGCCATGGCCGCTGGCCGCACGCGCGATCGGCAGCAAGGGTATGCTTGCCGCACCGACCAATCCGCCGCCAAGCAGGGCAAAGATGCCGCGGCGCGACGTGCGCTTGGCAATGTTCCTGCCCCTGGCTTCGATCCATTTATCCAGCCGCGAACTCATGCGCGCCTCCCCTCGGTTAGATATTGCTGCAGCGAGATGACGCCCCGGTCACGGGCCTCGAACAGGCTCTCGAGATGCTCTCGGGAATTGACCAGGCCAAAGGCGGTGACGCGCCCTTCGCCATCCAGCAGCACTGCATAGGGCAGCTTGGAAATGCCCAGCTCCATGCCCAGCCGGTCTGACAGGACATAGGCAAATCGGTGCAACGCCTCGCGCTCAATGAATTCCATATGTTCAGCCGGAGTGTCACCAGCACTGGCTAGGACGAAATCGGTGTTCGCCCCCTCGCTCATGGCGAGCGAACGGAAGGCCGGCAGGATGGATTTGCAGACCGGGCAATCGGGCGCTGCGAAGAACAGCAACTGCCCCTTTCCGTCCGGGCGGCCCGAGCCGATGGCGATATCCCCGCCCGTCAGCGACGGTTCGGTCCGGCCCGGCAGTTCGAGCCCCTTGGCCAGGACCTTGCTTGTGGCGAGGGCGCCGGCGGGGGCCACCCGTTCGTAAAGAACCCCGATCTGACGCAGCAGGAGCAGGTTCATTCCAGCGAGCAGAACGACCACAATCCAAAGCGCGACCTGCGAGGCGATCAATCCATTTTCAAGCATGTCGGGAAGCTCCCCTGATTGCACGGATCCATTCGCGATTGGCGAACGCGGTCCGCACGGATTCCTGTATCAGCACCAGCGCAAAGCCGGCGCAGGCGGCGCTGACGATATCGGTCCAGGCGATGGAACGGCTCAGCGGCAGGGCCACAAGCCCCGCTAGCCCGATCAACGCCAGGTTTCGCAGCACCAGCGGCCAGCCAAGCCCGCTTGGCTTCGGGCCGAAATGGCAACCGCAGTCGATCCCGGATCGCCCGCGGGCAATGGCCTGGACCATGACCAGCCCGTAAGCGCCGAAAATCGCTGCGGCGAAGAAGGCCCCCATTTGGGCCAACGCAGGCACCACCAGCATGATGGCGCAAATGCCTTCGGCTGCTGCCAATGCGAATGCCACGACCGGCCCGATACTGCGCGGAGCCAGACCATATCCGTCCAGCGCGCCCAGGAAATCGCGCTGGCGCAGAACCTTGTGCGCACCGGCCAGCGCCAGTGTCAGCGCGAGGAACCATGCAAGCGGCAGGGACAGGGCCGGATCGACCGTCACTGCCCGCTCTCAAATGCATGGAGGACCATCGGCATGGCCGCCATGAACCCACCAACTGAGCGAACCTTCTTGTCGCTGGCGAGGTCATACACATCCATCGACATTGCGGCATTTGTAACCAGCATCAGCGGCTTGGCCCCGTGCGAAACCTCGATCGAGATGCTTTCGCTTTCGAGCTCAATCTTGCGGACGATCTTGCGCGCCTTGGGGTCGAGCACCCAGACCTCGCCTCCGCCATATTTGTGGTCGCCCGGCTGGGCATTTTCCCGCATCAGCACATAGATCAGGCCCTTGTCGTCTCTGGTGATAATCTGCCAGCCCGACGGCTTGCGATCGGTGCCTTCGGCGAAATTCCAGATTTCGAGCGGCTTGGGCGCGCCATTGCCCAGCTCAACGCCTTGCAACGATCCTTCGAAGCTGGGGAAATAGGCCACGTCGCCCACCGCCGCGAACATCGAGAACAGCGGATTGTTATCGATATCGTTGAAGGCGGCGCTCTCGTCGCGCTGCGAAACCTGCCCGGCATCGTCGAGGACGAAGCTGGCCATCTTCCCGTCACCGCACATCGATGCGAAACCCTGCTCTCCCGCCGGATAGGCCAGGATGCATCCGCCCGTGTCGATTTCATTCACCAGCTTGCGCGAATCCAAGTCTACCACTGCAACGCCGGTTGCGGGGGTGAAAGTATAGATCAGCGCGAACTTCTGGTTCTTGGTCAGCGACAAGCCCGCCTTCTGCGTGACGTTCTGCGCACGATTGTTGTTGGGCAGCAGCACTTCGCCCTTGGGCTTCAACGTTTCGCGATCCCAAATGGTCATCACATCGGTGCGCTTGCCGCGCGTACCGCGATCATAATATGTTTCGGCAACATAGAGCTCTTTGCGCGCGGATGACTGGTTGAAGGTGGCCATCTGCGCCGCATCGATCGCACCGCGATAATTCAGCGTGCCGTCCCCGGCATCGATCACCATTACCTTGCCCATGACGAGCGTGTTGAAATTCACGTCATGCGCAAAGAACCAGTCATCTTCATACTTGCCCGCCAATGATTCGCTGCGGCCAACCGCCTCGTTTTCAAGCGGTGGCGCATCGGCAGCGGTCAGCGCGCCTTCCCCATCAGACTGCGATTGGCCGCAAGCAGCCAGCGTTAGAGCGATCGCCGCGCATAGCAGGCGTTGTCCGGAGCGCTTCATCAATTCCCCCCTTTAGGACCTTCGACCTAAATTATGGCGATCGTCCTAAAATGTAAAGCCCCGCCTGCATTTTTGCGACGGGACTGCTGCAGGACTTTGGGTGATCACAACCTTTCGCCAGTGCTTGATAATGGCTGCGCTATCATCCACGGTCCTTTCACGCAGAGGGCGGGGCGATCAAAAGCCCAGCCACACCCAATCAGCGAGGACAGATGGCCCGACCGCAGGCAGCCGATTACGAGGATCGCAAGCAGGAGATCGTCGACAAGGCGGCCGATCTGTTTGCCACACACAGCTTCCTGGGTACGTCGATCAATGACATCGCGGCGGCCTGCGGATTTTCGAAGTCGCTGCTCTACCATTACTTCAAGTCCAAGGAAGAACTGCTCGCCGCGGTCATGCATTCGCATGTCGATGTGCTGGAAGGGCTGCTGGACAAGGCCGAGGCCAAGGGCAATTCGCCGCACGAGATCCTGCGCCATTTGCTGGAAATGTTCATGGCCGAATATGCCGGGGCAGCTGCCAAGCAGCGCGTCCTGTTGTACGAGCTGGAAAACCTGCCGGCGAAAGAGCGCAAAATCATCGTGCGCAAGCAGCGCAAGATTGTCGATTTCGCGCAAACGCAGATTGTCGCCCTTCGCCCTCAGCTCAAGAAGAAGCCAGCCGAAGCGCGCGCCATGACCATGCTGGTGTTCGGCATGATCAACTGGACCAGTAATTGGTATGATCCCGCCGGGCCGATTTCACCTGAAAAGATCGCGAATATGGCCTTCGCGATGATCGAGCCCGATAGCTAGGCGTCATAGTCCAGTTCGACATCGTCGGTGAGCGGGATCGATTGGCAGGTAAGCACATAACCTTCGGCGATCTCATCAGGTGAAAGCCCGAAATTGCGGATCATCTCGACCTTGCCCGAAACCACCTTGGCCCGGCAGGTGGCGCATACCCCGGCCTTGCAGGCATAGGGCGCGCGCAGGCCCGCGGCACGGGCATTCTCCAGGATCGAGACTTTTTCCGGATCGAAGGAAATCGTCCGTTTGCGCCCATCCATATTGATCTTGATCGGGCGGCCAGCAGCCTGTTTTTCAAGCTCTTCCATCGCCTTCAGTTGTTCAGCGCTCAGCTCCGTCGTCGTGAAGCGCTCGGTCTTGATCCGCTGTGCCGGCATACCGGCACCGGTCAGCGCCTGCTCCACCGCGTCCATCATGCCTTTCGGCCCGCAGGCGAAGGCCGCCTCGAGCGATTTGGGATCGAGCATCGGCCCGATAATCTCATCCATCTTCGCGCTGTCGATCCGGCCGTTGAACAATTCAATTTCGTCTTCCTCGCGGGAGAGAAAATGATGGACTTCGAGCCTGCCCATATAGCGATCCTTGAGCGCGGCGATTTCTTCCAGAAACAGGATGCTGTCGCTGTTGCGATTGCCATAGAATAGCGCAAAGTGGCTTTGTGGCTCCTGTGCCAGCCCCGTCTTCAGCAATGAGAGGATCGGGGTGATGCCCGATCCGCTGGCGAACATCGCATAGCTCGCCTTGCGTGCGGGATCGAAATCCCAGGTGAAGGATCCAGTCGGCGGCATGACGTCGATTGTGTCACCTTTCGCCAGCCCGCCATTGGCCCAGCCGGAAAAGCACCCACCCGGCAACCGCTTGATCGCGACCTTCCACTGGTGCTCGTGGGGGGCGACGCAGAGCGAGTAATTGCGGCGCACATCCTCGCCATCGATGCTGGAACGCAGGGTCAGATGCTGCCCCGGACGGAATGCGAAAACGGACTCGAGCTCGCCCGGCACTTCGAGGCTGATCGAAATCGCATCCTCGGTTTCCTTCTTTACTTCCGCGATACGCAGCGCATGAAAGCCAGTGGACATCGAACCTCCCAACCAATCAGAATTTCAGTGACATTTGAACCGGTCAAACGGCTCGCTGCAGGCATCGCAGCGCCACAGCGCCTTGCACGGCGTGGAACCGAACCGGGAAACCTCGCGCGTCTGGGTGGAACCGCAGCGCGGGCACTCCGCCGGTCCGCCGCTTTCGACTGGCGGCGCGATACCGTAAAGGCGCAGTTTCTCGCGCCCTTCGGCGGAAATCATCGTGGTTGACCATGCCGGCGAAAGCACGGTGCGGATGCTGACGTCCTCCAGCCCCGCCTCATCCAGCGCCAGCCGCGCGGCAAGCTCGATCGCCTGCGTCGCCGGACACCCGCTATAGGTCGGCGTCAGAGCAACCGAGGCCGAATTGCCTTCCAGCTCAACCCCGCGCACGATCCCCAGATCGACGATCGAGACCGCCGGAATCTCCGGATCAGGCACTTCGGACAACACATCAAGGATGCGCTGTTCGAGCGAGGTTGAAGAAGGTTGGCTTGCCACGGCGCAGTCTACCAGGCGGCGGTGGGATGCGCCCGGGGCAGAACCTGCATCTCGGCCAGCATGATCGAAAGGTGTTCCGAATGGCTGCCGCGCCGCCCGCCGGTAAGCGGCCAAACCTCGCCCGGCACGTCCAGCTTCGCTTCGCCAAGCACCTGTGCCACGTGCTGATCAAAGGCGCCGCGCAAAGATGCGCGCAAAGGAACCACGCCACTGGCTGCCAGTTCGACCCAATCGTCATTGTCTTCGAACAGATCGCCGATGAAGCGCCAATGCCAATCCACCGCCTTCACCATGCGGCCGTGGCTTTCTTCGGTGCCGTCACCCAGCCGCACGACCCATTCATCGGCAAGATCGGCGTGATAGCGCAGCTCTTTCACCGCCTTGGCCGCAATCGCGGCAATCGTCTCGTCGCTCGACCTTGTCAGCGCCTCGTAAAGACTGCTGGCATAGGTCGCGAAGAAGAAGTGGCGCACAATCGTGCGGGCGAAATCGCCATTGGGCTGTTCGACCAGCAGCGAGTTGCGGAATTGTTCGGCATCGCGGTGGAATGCCAGCCGATCGGCGTCGCGCCCCGCGCCTTCGACCTGCCCGGCATAATCGAGCAGCATGGTCGCCTGGCCGATCAGGTCCAGCGCGAGGTTCGACAGGCTCAGATCGACTTCGATGGTAGGTGCCTTGCCGGACCATTCGCACAGCCGCTGGCCCAGCACCAGGCTGTCATCGCCCAATTGCAGCAGCGCGTTGAAAAGAGGTGTATTCATGACGCGGATCACATGTGGTTCACAGCTTCGGGAAGCTGGTAAAAGGTCGGGTGGCGGTAAATCTTGCTTTCCGCCGGTTCGAACAATTCGCCTGCCTCGCTGGGGTCAGAAGCAATGATGTCCGCCGAACGAACCACCCAAAGGCTGACACCCTCCATCCGGCGGGTATAGGTATCGCGCGCATGGCGCAGCGCCATGTCCGCATCCGCCGCATGGATCGACCCTGCGTGACGATGGTCGAGCCCGCCCTTGGTGCGGATGAAGACTTCCCACAATTGCCAATCGCTCATTTTATCTCTCCGAAAATTCAGGCTGCAGCGCGCGCCGCACGCTTGGCCACATGCGCATCCGCCGCATCGCGCACCCATGCGCCATCATCCCATGCCGCGCGCCGGGCACTCATCCGTTCCTGCGCCACGGGGCCCTGCCCCTTCACCACGGCGTAGAATTCGTCCCAATGAATTTCGCCGAAGTCGTAATGGCCGCGTTCTTCGTTCCATTTCAGGTCAGGATCCGGCACCGAAAGGCCCAGCAATTCAGCCTGCGGCACAGTGGCATCGACGAATTTCTGGCGCAGCTCGTCATTGGTTTCGCGCTTGATCCGCCAGCGCAGCGATTGCGCGGTGTTGGGCGAATTTTCGTCCGGCGGGCCGAACATCATCAGCGAAGGCCACCACCAGCGGTTGAGCGCATCCTGCGCCATCGCCTTTTGTTCGGGTGTGCCATTCACCATTTGCAGCAGCAGATCATAGCCCTGGCGCTGATGAAAGCTTTCTTCTTTGCAGATGCGCACCATGGCGCGGGCGTAGGGGCCGTAGGATGTGCGTTGCAGCGGGACCTGGTTCATGATCGCCGCGCCATCGACCAGCCAGCCGATTGCGCCGATATCGGCCCAGTTCAGCGTGGGATAGTTGAAGATGGTCGAATATTTCGCCTTCCCGCTGTGGAGCGCTTCGATCATCTCTTCGCGGCTGGTGCCCAGCGTTTCCGCGGCACAATAGAGATAGAGACCGTGGCCGCCCTCGTCCTGGATCTTCGCGAGCAGGATCGCCTTGCGTTTGAGGCTGGGCGCGCGGGTCAGCCAATTGCCTTCGGGCAGCATGCCCACAATCTCGCTATGCGCGTGCTGCGATATCTGGCGCACCAGGGTGCGGCGATAGGCTTCCGGCATCCAGTCCTTCGGCTCGATAAATTCATCCGCCGCCACCCGCGCTTCGAACTTTGCGAGCAGTTCAGGGTCTTCCATCGCCAAGGGTTGGTTAGCCTGGCTCTTGTCCAATTCAGTTGTGTACATCGTCCCGCCTTCCCGAAACTTTGCAAATCCTATAATTAATCGACCGGGCAGTCAACTAATCTTAGCCTGCGCGCTTTCGATTTCGATTCCTCCACCCACGAGCCGGCCTGTCGGCGAAGATTCTCCTTGCCAATAATTACCTAACCGGGCAGTCAATTAACTCCACCGAGTCGATTGGGAAGGATCGATGGGCAGTCAGACAATCACCAGTTCGCTGGATCGCGGCGTGGCGCGCATTGCGCTCAATCGCCCCGATCGCCTCAATTCATTCACTGTTGAGATGCACGAGGCGCTGGCCGCCGCGCTGGACGAAGCGCAGGCTTCGCCCGAAGTGCGCTGCATCATGCTGACCGGGACGGGGCGCGGTTTCTGCGCCGGGCAGGACTTGAGCGACCGGGCGGTTGCACCTGGCGGTGCGGCAGTGGACCTGGGTGACAGCGTCGAGAAATATTACTCGCCGCTGATCAAACGCCTTGCGACGATGGACCTGCCGGTGATCTGCGCGGTCAATGGTGTTGCCGCCGGCGCGGGCGCGAATATTGCCTTTGCCTGCGACGTCGTGATCGCGGCCCGTAGCGCCAAATTCATCCAGTCCTTCGCCAATATCGGACTGATCCCGGATTCGGGCGGCACATGGGTGCTGCCGCGCCTTGCCGGGCAAGCCCGCGCATTGGGCCTCGCCATGACCGGGGAGCCGCTCACTGCCGAAAAGGCCGAAGAATGGGGCATGATCTGGAAATGCGTGGACGACGAGGCGCTGGAGGATGAAGCCCTGGCGCTGGCGAGGAAGTTCGCCGCCGGGCCAACCCGCGGCCTTGTCGCCACCAAGCACGCCCTGCGCGCATCCTTCGGGCGCACGTTGGACGAAGCGCTGCTGCGCGAGCGTGACCTGATGCGCGAACTGGGCAATAGTGCCGATTACAAGGAAGGTGTTGCCGCTTTCACCGAAAAGCGCGTGCCCAAATTCACCGGGCAATAAGCCACCTCGAGCTGGGAAGAGAAATGACAAGCAAGCTTCAGAACTATTGCCGCGATGCGTGGGTGGAAGGCGAAGGCGCTGGGCGCGCCATTGTGTCTGCGATCGACGGATCGACCGTGGCACTGGCAGGCAGTGACGGGCTGGATTCCGCCGCCATGCTCGATCACGCACGCAAGACTGGCGGCCCTGGCCTGCGCGCCATGAGCTTCCACCAGCGCGCGCATATGCTCAAAGCGCTGGCGCAAGCGATCATGGAGCGCAAGGAGGAACTTTACGCATTATCAGCCCAAACCGGCGCGACGCGCGGCGATAGCTGGATCGATATTGAAGGCGGCGCGGGCACACTCTTCACCACATCTTCCAAGGGACGCAAGGAATTGCCCGATGGCGTGGTGATCGTGGACGGCGCCTATGAACCGATCGGCAAGACCGGCAGCTTCATCGGCCAGCATGTCTATACCTCGCTGCAGGGCGCTGCGCTGCATATCAACGCGTTCAACTTCCCGGTCTGGGGCATGCTCGAAAAACTTGGGCCAACCTTGCTCGCCGGTGTTCCGGCCATCGTCAAGCCGGCCACCGCCACCGCGCAAGTGTGCGAACATGCGGTGCGGATCATGGTGGAAAGCGGCGCGCTGCCAGCTGGCGCACTGCAGTTGATCGTCGGCGGGATTGGCGACATGTTCGACCACCTCACCTGCCAGGACGTGGTCTCCTTCACCGGCTCGGCCGATACGGCGCAGCTGCTGCAATCGCATCCGGTGATCGCGCGCGAATCGGTGCGCTTCATTGCCGAACGGGATTCGATCAACTGCACCGTGCTGGGGCCTGGCATCTCCGCCGAAGATCCCGAATTCGACCTGTTCGTGAAAGAAATCGTGCGCGAAATGACGGTCAAGGCGGGCCAGAAGTGTACCGCGATCCGCCGCGCCTTTGTACCCGCCGGACTGATCGACGCCGCGCAGGAGGCTCTGGTCGGGCGGTTGGGCAAGGTGGTGGTGGGCGATCCAGCGGACGAAAATGTCCGCATGGGCGCGCTCGTCAGCCTGTCACAGCGCGATGACGTGCGCGCAAAGGCGCGCATGCTCGCCAGTGAATGCGCATTGGTGTTTGGCGAGATCGACACGGTCGACGCACGCGGCGATTCAGAGAAAGGCGCATTCCAGTCGCCGCTGCTATTCCGCAATGATGCCCCGTGGGAAGCCAAGGTGGCGCATGACGTAGAAGCCTTTGGCCCGGTCTGCACGCTGATGCCCTATGGCGATGTGGCTGACGCCGTTGCGCTGGCCAATCGCGGCCAGGGATCGCTGGTGATGTCGGTCTTCACGCATGATCCCAAAACAGCTGAGCGTTTCGTATGCGAAAGCGGCGCATTCCACGGGCGCATGGCGCTGATCGATCGTGACAGTGCGGCGGAATCGACCGGACACGGCTCCCCCCTGCCCATGCTGATCCATGGCGGGCCGGGTCGCGCGGGCGGCGGCGAGGAGATGGGCGGCATCCGCGGGGTCAAGCACTATATGCAGCGCAGCGCCTTGCAGGGCAGTCCGCGCTTGCTCAGTGCCGCTGTCGGCCAGTTTCTCCCCGGTGCGCCGCAGCCCGAAGGCGATCAGCACCCCTTCCGCAAGCGCTATGGCGAGCTGGAGATCGGCTACACATTGCGGACCGGTTCGCGCACCATAACGCTCGAGGATATCGAGCATTTCGCGCACTTCACTGGCGACAATTTCTACGCCCATATGGACGAGGTCGCCGCTGCGGCCAGCCCGATCTTTGGCGGACGGGTTGCCCATGGCTATCTGATCCTGTCTTTCGCCGCCGGCCTGTTCGTCGATCCCGATCCCGGCCCGGTGCTGGCCAATTTCGGGCTGGAGAGCCTTCGCTTCATCAAGCCGGTCAAGCCGGGCGAAGCGATCAAGGTGGCGCTGACGGTCAAATCGAAGTCGCCGCGCACCCCGGTCATGGGCGAGGTGCGCTGGGCGGTGGCCGTGACTAATGAGGTCAACGAACTCGTAGCCAGCTACGACCTGCTGACGATGAATGCGATATGAGCTCGATCGTCCCCGAAGCCGAACTGCTCGCCAATGAGCGCCTTGATATCGAAGGCCTGCGCGCGCTTCAGCTCGAAAGGCTGAAATCGAGCGTCGCCGCGATCTATCAGGGCAATGCCGCCTATCGCGCCAAATGCGATGCGGCGGGCGTGGTTCCAGGCGATATCCAGTCGCTGAAAGATCTGGCCAAGCTGCCCTTCACCACCAAGGCAGACCTGCGCGACAATTATCCGTTCGCCATGTTCGCCGTACCCCGCCGCCAGATGTCCCGCATTCACGCCTCGTCCGGCACCACAGGCAAGCCGACCGTGGTCGGT
>JBNLDR010000006.1:0-35560 GCA_050304495.1 Altererythrobacter sp. | reverse complement strand
GCTATGCGGCATCTGGTTTCAATGGCTACGACCCTTCGAACTTCGGGAAGTTTTCGACCTGTGGCCAACTTGCAACAAGGGCTTCTTTGCGCTCAATTTTATCTTTTGTAATATTATTACAATCGCGACCGCTGCAGGCAAATTAGGTTGCGCATTGCAATCGGACTTGACCCATTCCTTGCTGGTTTCTAGCCCTCGTGTCAGGGAATCATCCGTGCGAGAGGAAATCGAATGACCACAGCCTATATCGTTGACGCAGTACGCACTGCCGGTGGGCGGCGCGGGGGGCGTCTTGCCGGGGTCCATCCGGTCGATCTCGCCGCAAAATCGCTCGACTCCATCATCGAACGGACGGGAATTGATCCAGGCGCGGTTGAAGACGTTATCATGGGCTGCGTCGGCCAGGGCGGCGAACAGGCGATGCAGGTCGGCCGTAATGCGGTTCTCGCGACCAAGCATCTGGGTGAGGCCACACCTGCGGTCACGATTGATCGCCAATGCGGGTCGAGCCAACAGGCGGTGCAATTCGCCGCGCAGGCAGTGATGAGCGGTACGCAGGACGTCGTGATTGCAGCCGGGGTCGAAAGCATGACGCGCGTGCCGATGGGCTCAACCGCCATGTTCCACATGAAAGAGGGGCTGGGGAATTACAAATCCCCCGGGCTTGAGGAAAAATATCCCGGTATCCAATGGTCCCAGTTCATGGGCGCGGAAATGATCGTGAAGAAGCACGGCTTTACCAAGGACGATCTTGACCGCTTCGCCCTCTCCAGCCACCAGAAGGCGATTGCGGCAACCAATGCGGGTGCTTTCGCAAACGAAATCGTGCCGGTGGAAATCGAAACGCCCGATGGCCCGCAGATGCACACTATGGACGAAGGTATCCGCTTCGATGCTACGCTTGAAAGCATCGCGGGTGTCAAATTGCTCAATCCCGAAGGCACCATCACGGCAGCCACCAGCAGCCAGATTTGCGACGGGTCTTCAGCTGCCCTGATCGTCAACGAGGAGGCGCTCAAGCGGCACAATCTCACCCCGATGGCGCGCATCCACAACCTTACGGTTACGGCGGGCGATCCGGTGATCATGCTGGAGGAACCGCTCTTCGCCACTGATCGCGCCTTGCAGCGTGCGGGGATGAAGATCGGTGATATTGACCTGTATGAGGTGAACGAGGCTTTTGCATCGGTGCCGCTAGCCTGGCTCAAGCATACCGGGGCTGATCCGGACAAGCTCAACGTCAATGGCGGGGCGATCGCGCTGGGCCATCCGCTGGGTGCATCGGGTACAAAACTGATGGCAACGCTGGTCCATGCGCTGCGCGCGCGCGGGCTGAAATACGGCCTGCAAACCATGTGCGAAGGCGGCGGTGTCGCCAATGTGACAATCATCGAGGCGCTTTGAGCCTCAACCGAACACAACAAGAGGAATTTTCAATGGAAGTTGGTGCCAATACCCCCGCAGTCGTAACCGGCGGCGCATCCGGCCTGGGCGAAGCGACTGCCCGCGCGCTCGCCGCAAAGGGAGCCAAGGTCGCGATTTTCGACCTGCAGGAAGAGAAGGGCAAGAAGGTTGCCGAGGAGATCGGCGGCGTATTTTGCGAATGCAATGTGACCGATGAGGCTAGCGTCGATGCGGCCTTCGCCAAGGCGCGCGAGGCGCATGGGCAGGAACGCATCCTGGTCAATTGCGCCGGCACGGGCAATGCGATCAAGACCGCCAGTCGTGATCGCAATACGGGTGAGATCAGGCATTTCCCGCTCGATGCCTTCAATTTCATCATTCAGATCAATCTGGTCGGAACCTTCCGCTGCATCGCCAAGTCGGCGGCGGGCATGATGACGCTCGATCCGCTGAGCGAGGACGGTGATCGCGGCGCAATCGTCAATACCGCTTCCGTCGCGGGTGAAGATGGCCAGATCGGCCAGGCGGCCTATTCGGCGTCAAAGGGCGGGGTGATCGGCATGACCTTGCCGATCGCGCGTGACCTGATGAACGAAGGCATTCGCGTCAACACCATCCTGCCGGGTATCTTCAACACCCCGCTGATGAATGCCGCGCCGCCGCAGGTGAAGGAAGCGCTGGCTGCCAGCGTGCCGTTTCCCAAGCGGCTGGGCAATGCCGAAGAATATGCCAAGCTTGCCATGTGCATGATCGAGAACGGCTATTTCAACGGCGAAGACGTACGGCTTGACGGCGCTATTAGAATGGCGCCGCGCTAGTCGGTGTTTTCCTACCCAGCCATCCACGGGCTAGGAGTAGGCCAATGAGAACCGCCCGCTTTCCCTTGCAGCAGCCATATGGATGCAGGCGGGGACAGGGGCGGTTTTTGGTTCTTGGACGGTGTTCCATGTGTTCCATCCTGTAGGACTTCTCGGAGACAAATTATGACCGAATATACCCAGATCCTGCTCGACAAGGCCGATGGCATTGCCACCATAACCCTTCATCGGCCGGACAAGATGAACGCCTTCACCCGGGTGATGATGGGCGAAATGATCAGCGCAATGGATGATGTCGATGCGGATGATTCCGTTCGCGCGGTGATCATCACCGGGCATGGCGACAGGGCTTTTTGCGCCGGCGCGGATCTCACGCCTGAAGGCGGGGGGCATGTCTTCTCCGATCCGAATGAAGTTGACGATCTGACGGATGAGCGTGTGCGCGATGGGGGCGGGATGCTGACCCTGCGCCTGTTCAACAGCACCAAGCCGCTGATTGGGGCCTGCAACGGTGTGGCAGTGGGGGTTGGCGTGACCATGCAATTGCCCTTCGACATCCGCCTTTGCAGCGATAATGCGCGCTTCGGTTTCGTCTTTGCGCGGCGCGGGATCACGCCGGAAGCATGCTCGACCTGGTTCCTGCCGCGGCTAGTCGGCATGCAGAAATCGCTCGAATGGTGCATGACCGGGCGGATCTTCGATGCGCAAGAGGCGCTCGATGCTGGGCTGGTCCGGTCGGTTCATCCGCAGGGTGAATTGCTGGATGCGGCAAGGGAAATTGCACGGGAGATTGCAGACAATACCTCGGCCATTTCGGTATCGATGACCCGTGCAATGCTGTGGCGCCTGTCACCCACCGAACACCCGATGATGGCGCATCGGATCGATAGCCGGGCGATCTATCGTCTCAGCCGCGGCAGGGATGCAAAGGAGGGTATCGCCAGCTTTCTGGAGAAGCGCCCACCCAACTATCCGGGCAAAGTCTCGCAAGACATGCCCGATTTTTATCCGTGGTGGGAGGAGCCCGGTTTCGAATAGGCGATACAGGCGCGCTCTTGCCAAGCGCGCCGAGTTAGCTAGGAAAGTTGCCTATGAGCGACGAGGGAAGAGAAATGGATGGTCAGCAGTCCGCGCGGCTGGCGGATTTCCTTCCCTATCAGCTGTCGGTCACGTCCAATGCCGTCAGTAGTCTGATCTCACAGCGCTATCGCGTCCGGTTCGGTCTCAAGATTCCCGAATGGCGGATCATGGCCGTGCTGGGCGATGCCGGGGTCGCCACCCAGCGCGAACTGACCGATGCCACCTTGATGGACAAGGTTGCAGTCAACCGGGCCTGCAAGGTGCTGGAAGAACGCGCGCTGGTGAAGCGCCTGCCCAATGCCCAGGACGGGCGCTCGCACCTGCTTGAGCTGACCGAAGATGGACGTGCTATTCACGATGAAGTGATGCCGATGACGCGCGCGAGCGAGGGCGAGATCTTTTCCGTCCTGGATAAGGCCGAACGCGACCAGTTTCGCGAAATGCTGCGACGGTTGATGGCCCGGACCAACAAGATTGGCGGCTGACCTGATTGAGCCCGTGGCATAGAAGCTGCGCCACAATGCAAGTTGGCCGGATCGCATAGCGACCCGGCCCCCCTGTCAACCTCACCGGCATGGGCGAGGCTAATTCGTGCTTTCCTACCGCCCTGGCTTTGCCGCAAAGGCATCGGCGATCGAACAGGCGGCCGGGCCAAGGATCACGATGAACAGCACCGGCAAGATGAACATGATCAGCGGTACGGTCATGATTGCGGGCAGGCGGGCTGCCTTTTCTTCTGCGCGCATCATGCGCTCGTTGCGGAACTCTGCCGACAGCACACGCAGTGCTGAGGCCAGCGGGGTACCATAGCGTTCGGTCTGGATCATGGTGGTGACCACGCCGCGCACAGCATCCAGGTCCACGCGATAGGCGAGGTTGTCGAAGGCTTTCTTGCGTTCGTTGAGGAATGACAGCTCGATCGCTGTCAGCGCAAATTCGTCGCCCAGCTCGGGATAGGCCCGACCCAATTCCTTCGCCACGCGATTGAAGGCTGCGTCAACGGTCAGGCCGGCTTCGGCGCAGATCACCAACAGGTCCAGCGCATCGGGCAGGCCCTTGCGGATTTCGTCGGTGCGTTTGCCGGATTTGTTCTTGAGGAAGATTTCCGGCCCCTTGTAGCCAATGAACAACAGGGCCGCCATTGCACCCACGCGCTTCATACCGCCCCAATCGGGGAAGTAGTCGATCACATAGATAACAGTTGCGCCCAGCAGGCCGAGCAGGATCGGCAGAACCATGCGGGCGCCGATCACCAACACCGCAAGTTCCTTGTTGCGGTAACCGGCGTGAGCGAGCTTCTGCTGGATATCGAGGATCTGGCTTTGCTGGAGGACCTTCATGGTTTCCAGCTGATGCTTCATCCTGTCGGTCTTTTCCGAGTTGCGGATCAGGCTGACGCGCTTCTTCGCGTTCGAAGTGATGATCCCGGCCTTGAGCTCTTCGCGCCGCTCGTTGAGCGACTTGACGCGCTTGGCCATGGGATCCTTGACCGTGACAGCGGCATAGATTGCCATCAGCACCGCAAAGGCTGCGATACCGGCAAGGATAGTGCCGACTATGATGACGTCGAAACCGAGAAGTGTTGGTCCGGGCGGGGTGTTCATGTCGTTTTCCTATCCCTCGCTCAGATTTCGAAACTGACCATTTTGGCCATGATGAAGCCACCGATCGACATCCACACCAGGCCACCCAGGCCGGTCACGATGAGGCGATCGTCGGTGAAGAAACCGCCGATATAGGACGGGTTAATCCACCAGATCATGAAGAACACGATGAATGGCAGCGCACCGACGATATAGGCCGATGCTTTCGATTCCGAGCTCATGGCGCGGATCTTCAGCTTCATCTGCGCGCGCTTGCGCAACACGTCCGAAAGGTTGGACAGCGTTTCGGCCAGGTTACCACCCGTCTCGCGCTGGATCGCCAGCGTGATGCAGAAGAAGTTGAATTCCGGGATGCCAAGGCGATCGGCGGTTTCCTGGAGCGATTCCTCCATCGTCCGGCCAATCTTGATCCGCTCGACGATGCCTTTGAACTCCTCACCCACCGGGCCAGGAACTTCCTGCGCCACAACCCCCAGGGTCTCTGTCACGGGAAGGCCGGAGCGCAGGCCACGCACAAGCAGTTCGATGCCGTCAGGGAATTTGGTGTTGAAGGCGTTGGTACGCTTCTTGATGAAATAGCCGACTACCAGATGCGGAATCCCCGCCCCGATCAGCACGCCCACGCCAAGCGACAACAACAGCGCGCCGGTACGCAGGTACAAGAGCAGCGCGACAACCAGCGCCAGGCCCAGCGAAGCATAGGCATATTGCGCAAGCTTCCACTTCTTGCCCGTCCGATCGAGCCGCACTTCCAGCGCCTCGATACGCGAGGAAGAACCCGCCACGCGGTGCGCCTTGGGCTTGCGTGCGGCGATCGCCTTCTTGAGCTGCGATTCGACCTTCGTGTCGGTGCTTTCAGAGTGGCGATAGCGCACGGCCTGCAGGCGGCGCTGGCTTTCCTTGGTAGGCGAAGAGCCTGACAGCAGAAAGTAGCCGCCGACCAGAACGCCCAGCACGACGCCGACAATTAGCAGAAGCTGGATCATGTTCATGCGATTGCCTCGCCTTTCCCATTCAACTCATCGTGCGGAGACGATGCCACCCGTTGGGTCATGCCCCCGGATGGCCACCGCACAGCTTATTCGGCCAGTTCACCGGCCTTTTCGGATTTGTCCTTCTTCGCCAGCAGCGATTTCAGGTCAAAACTGCCCAGCAAGGACTTCTTGGCTGGAGCTTCCAGATCGAAATCTTCGGCGCTCGCACCCATGACCCGTTCGCCGATCTGTTTGATCACGGCGCTGGCCTTGCTCGAACGATTGGCTTCGACAAAGGTCTGGCCCATCTTGGCTGCATTGGCCGCCGCCTTGATATCGTACGGGATCGAGAAATCGATCTTGCGTTCGATCGAAGCTTCGAAATCAGCCTTGCTGATCTCTGCTACGGCGGGCTGCACCTTGTTGGCGATGACCATGATATGCGCATGTGCGGCATTGGTCTTGAGCCAGGACATGATGCGGATCGTGTCACGAGCCGAAGCCAGCGTCATTTCTGCCGTCAGCAGGATCAGGTTCACATCCGCCAGAACATGCGGGAAGTTGATCAGCATGTTGCGCGGCAGATCGACCACGGTCATTTCGAACGCCTGGCGGAATTCCTCCTCCAGCTGAACAAAGGCTGCGCCATCGGTCATCAGCGGCGAATTGATCGGTGCCTCTGCCGAAAGGATCGACAGATTGTCATTGGCACGGATCATCGCGCGTTCGATGAACAGACCGTCAATGCGGCTGGGGTTGTCGATCGCATCGGTCAGCCCGCGGCCCGGCTCCAGATCGAGCGCCAATGCACCCGTCCCGAAATGGACATCCAGATCGAGCAGCGCGGTCGGCGCTTTATGCTCGGTGCTGAACAGCCAGGATAGCGAAGTCGCCAGGGTAGAGGCGCCAACACCGCCGCGCGTCCCCACGATTGCGGTGGAAATGTGGCGCTTCGCCGCTTCGCCATCTGCATTGCGCGGCGAAGTGAATACGGTCTGTGCCGAAGTTACGGCATCGCGCAGCTGCCCGGCCGAAAGCGGCTTGAGCAGATAGTCATGGATGCCGCTGGCGAGCAGGTCGCGATAGAGGCGCACGTCATTAACCTGACCGATGGCGATAACCACCGTACCGGGTTCGCACACCTCTGCCAGCGCGTTGATGTCGTTCAACGGATCGCCGCTTTCCGACAGGTCAACCACCAGAATGCTGGGGCTGGCGCTGACGCTGAGCGACTGGATCGCGTTGCGCAGGCCACCCTTGTTGCACTTCTCGGGCTGCCAGCCGAGTTCGATCACAACCGGGCGTAGCACGTCGAGCGCGGCATCGTCGCAGATATATGCGGCGAAGGGATCGCGATTGCCGGGCATGCCGGATTTCCAGGGCGCGTTCATGGCTTATTTTCCTCCGGTCGAGTTGCTTTTCAGTCCTTCGGACCCAGTGGGCTTTGCCTCACGATAGGTGTCGATGGCCTTGGTGGAGCTCATGATAACGGTCTCGCCATTGCCCTTCTGACCTTCGATCAGGTCCTGCGGATTGGCGACCATGGCAGCAAGATTGCTGTTGGTGGCGCAGCCATATCCGGGGTGCGTGCCATTGTTGTAATTCATGTCCGACTTGGCTGACCAATCGGGGCAACCCGGAACCGAAGCGGTCGAACGGGACAAAACCACGCGGGCATAACCGGGCTGGACGTATCCGGAGGTCACCGGGGCGCCTTCTTCGACCAGAATGCCGTGACGACCGGCAAGTTTGCTGACCGCATCGCGGGTGGCTTCGCTCGCCATCGGATCTTCGATCGACACACGGTCGCCAAAGCCCAGCCCCATTGTCTCGAACCAGGCCGAGAGGCGCTGTTGTTCGGAGATGTCGAGGCCGCCCTGGCCGCTGTTCACATCGAACGTGTAGTTCGTGCGTTCCACCACCGGCTGCTTGGTGCTGTAGAGACTCTTGTTGGTAGGCATGCCGCCGCATCCACCCAGCACTAGGCCGAGCGAGAGGGCGAGGGCACCCGCGAGCTTGCTGTTCTTTGCAATGGGCATCGTACTCACCTTTCTCGATTAAAAGCTGAAGCCAGGCTTGGCGGCTTCGGCGCGGCGATCCTTTTTGCGCTTCGATCCATCGGCCTGGCGGCTCGCGCCGGACGGGCTGGACGGAACGATAGCGGCAGGATCGACCTGGCTGACGGCGGGCGGCGGTGCGTCCTTGTCAACTGCAGTCGGTACCGGGCGAGATTCGCCCGAAACGCCATCATTCTCGCGGAAACCCAAGAGCTGCTGAAGTTCGTTGGCGGCCTTGAAGCCGTCCGTCGGCAACTTGATGTCGTTGGCATTGACCGGCTTCACCAGATACGGCGTCACAACGATCACCAGCTCTGTCTCGCCCTTACGGAAGCTCTTCGAACGGAACAGATTGCCCAGGATCGGCATGTCGCCGACACCGGGCGCCTTATCGATCGTGTTCTGGGCATTGTTGCTCATTAAGCCAGCGATCATGAAGCTCTGGCCCGAACCAAGCTCGACCGTGGTTTCCGCGCGGCGGACGGTCAGGGCCGGAATCTGGAAGCCATTGACTGTAACAGCGCCCTGGCTCGAAAGTTCGGAAACTTCGGGACGAACACGGATCGAAATGCGGCCATTGGCCAGCACGGTTGGCGTATAGGCCAGGCTGACGCCGAATTTCTTGTATTCGATCGAAGTTGAACCAAGCCCCTGACTGGTCGGGATCGGGAATTCGCCGCCGGCCAGGAAATCGGCCGTTTCGCCCGAAAGCGCGGTCAAATTCGGTTGCGACAAGGTCGTCACCAGGCCATTGCGCTCACCAAGGTCGAGTGCACCCAACAGGTCGAGACCGAGGAGGCGGCCAAGCCCACCAAGCGTGGCACCGCGACCGGAAGTGCTGATACCCGGCCCCTTGATCACCTCAGTCAGGTAAGCGCCGGTATCGGGGTCGATTACCGGGTTACCCAAAGCGTCAAGCTTGGGAACAATCAGACCAGGGTTCTGGACGCCAGATCCTACGGCGAGCGGACCGTCAAAGCGGTATTCGCCATTGCCAAGCGCGCGGCCAGTGCCGACGCCGAAGCGGAATCCGTTAGAGTAATCACCGGTAGTCAGGTTGCCACCAATGTCGCGAACCAGCGAGCGGCTGACTTCGGCGAACTTTACCTGCAGGTTGACCTGCAGCGGCGTTGCCATCTTCAGGCGGCTGATCACATTGGTGCTGTCACCCACGAAGGCCGACACAAGGCGTTCCGCCTCGGCAGCGTCCTCAGGAGCGGCAACAGTTCCGGTCAACAGCACCGTGTTGGTGCCCATGGTTGCGACCGAAACCTTGGCTTCGGGCATGGCCAGCGCCAGCATCTGGTCGATACTGTCGATGTTGGACCCAACGCGGATATTGGCGGACCATATCACGTCGCCGGCCGAATTGCTGGCATAGATGGTGGTTTCGCCACCGGACTTGCCGAACACATAAAGCTGGCGCTGCGATTTGACCTGCACATCGGCGATCGCATCATTAGCCACGAAGACGTCGGCCATCGAACCAGGCACGGTGACAAGCTCACCGCGGCCGATCGAGATGACGATGCTCTGCGCCGGCGCACGCACCGATTGCGCGGTGGCCGTGCTCAGCGGCATGCTGGCAAGCGGCGCAACGGCCAGGCTGGCAAGCAGCAGTTTTGCAGTCAGGCGGCGTTTCATTGTCTTGCCCCTTGTGTTGATCCCTGTTGCCACGAAGGCGTCCATGCGATTTGCGTTGATGGTCATCTTCGTGCCCCTCAATTCATCAGCATCGCGCCGGCCACCGGAACGGTCTTGCCCGCTTCGGAAACGCCCTGCGATTGCTGGCTGAGGAAACGTGAGGCCCCGGAACCTACCGGAACTTCCGTGGTCTGCTTGCCGCGGGTCACGCGGACCGACGGGCCGCGATAGACCGGCGTACCGTTAACCTGGGCGGGAACACCCATGGCGGCCGGATCGCGGCGGGGCGAACCCGAATTCAGGGCAGGCATAGACGAACGCTGGAAGCGCGACACGTCGCCACCGGTGCTGTAAGTCGAACCCTTGTCGATCGGGCGGCTCATGGCAGCGCGGATCAGCTTCTCTTCTTCTTCGGGCGAAGCATTGTCGGGGATCACCACGTCACCCGAAGCGATCGCACGCTCCAGCTCGACTTCATTGTCGGCGATCGAACGCAGCGCCAGGCTGATCGTGCCGATGGTCTGCGCAACGGCGACCTTCTCGGCGATCTTCGGCGTAACTTCGAGCGTTACGGTGCGGAATGCGCGCACAACGGTCTTGCCCTGGTCATTCACGGTCTGCTCGGTCGACTGGTCGGTTGCGAGTACGCGAAGGTTACGAAGCACGGTTTCCGCTGCCTTGAGCGACTGGCCGTCATCGCCCTTAACCGTCTGGGTCAGGACGAGGTCGACGCGGTCACCCGGGAACACGAAGCCGGCAACACCCGTCTTGGCCGAAACAGGAACGGTCACGGCGCGCATGCCCGGGCCAAGCGCCGCAGCAAGGAAGCCGCGATCGCCAGGCGCAACGAGCGAGCCCTGGGTCACCGGTTCGCCAGCCGTCACGGCGTGGCGCACAACCGTGCCGATCAGCTTGCCGATATCGGATTCGCCATCGATGAAATAGGCATCCTGCACCAGCTCTTCCGGCCATTGCTGGAAACCGATCGCATCGGCAGTGATGATTGTGCCCGGGGGCAGTGCCCGGTTGGCAACAAGCACCTTGGGTCCCTTCGGAACCGGGGCTGCTTCAGCTTGCGGTGCACCTGCACCTGCAAAAATGCTCCTGGCTGCCAATGCCGTACCGATCGCGATGATCAGCGCGCCAAGCAGCAAAACCAGCTTTTTCCTATCCATGGCTATTCAGCCCCCTCGTGTCGGCCCGGTTGTTCGGGCGGGTATGGTTTAAGTCCCTAATTCCGAACTGGTTAAAATCAGGTTCATCCCGCTCCGGTGGCCGCAGATGCCTCGGGAAGCATGTGGGCGCCCAGCACCCACAAACCACCAAAGGCGATGGCGACCCCGTAAGGGATGGCGATACGATCGCGCTGGCGGCGCATGATGTGCCAGGCACCCATGACAATGGTGAGCAACCCGCCCGCCAGCGCCATCACGATCAGCAATTGAACGAACAGCATCGGCGGAATCCAAAGCGCCAATGCGGTGAGAAGCTTTACGTCGCCGCCGCCCATCATCTTGAGCGCGAACAAAGCAGCCAGGACGACAAAGGCAACCAGCGCCACGCCAAGCTGCAAGGCCACGTCGGGCCACAGCGAAAGGCCGCTGGCCCACCAGAAGGCGGGCGCGGCCAGCACGATGCCGGCATTCAGCCAATTGTCGATTTGCCGCCGACGCATATCGGTAAAGGCGGCAACCAGCAGTGCGATTGCCAAGCCTATTAGCAGTCCGTAGTGGAGATATTCACTCAACATTTGGCCCCCAAAGGTTCACCCTTCGAAGAGCAGTGCTACAGACTATCACTTACCAAAAAGTAACCAGAGTCAGAGGGACGGCATTAGCGATATGAGCAAAGCAGCGGCTTACCATATCGGGATGGACAGGCACGCCATCCCCGATCATGCGGTTGAGGCGGTCTGGATTGCCCCCGATGGCCATGCCATCCGACGGATCGACTGGCCTGGCTCAGACCGGGGCGGCCAGCCGCGCGGTTCGATATTATTCTTCCCGGGGCGGGGCGATTTTTACGAGAAATATCTTGAGACGCTGGAATATTGGCACCAATCCGGCTGGCGGGTGACGGCGATGGATTGGCGTGGGCAGGCTGGGTCAGGTCGGCTTGGCAATGATCCCGTGACCGGCCACATCGGCGATTTTTCGGTGTGGGTCGACGATCTGGCGGCATTTTGGGCGCAGTGGAAAGCACAAACGCCCGGACCCCATATTTTGGCGGCGCATTCCATGGGTGGCCATCTGGTGCTGTGCGCAGCGGTAGAGCGGCGCGTGGATCCAGACGCGTTGGTGCTTTCGGCCCCCATGCTCGGTTTTGTCGGAAACATTCCCAACGGCATCGCCCATGCCGCTGCAAAGCTGATGTGCGCCATTGGCGACCGGCAGCGACCGGCCTGGAAATGGAGCGAGAAACCAGGCGAAGTCCCGGCTTCGCGGCAAGCGCTGCTGACGCATGATGATGATCGCTATCAAGATGAATTGTGGTGGCGCGAGCATCGGAGCGAACTGGTAATGGGCCCCGGCAGCTGGGGCTGGGTGGAGCGGGCCTATGCTTCTATGAAGGCGTTGTTCATACCCGGCGGGCTGGAAGCGGTAAGCATACCGGTGTTGATCGTTGCAACTTCGAATGACAAGCTTGTCGGCATTGCCGCAATAGAGGAGGCGGATAGCCGCCTGCCCAATAGCGAGCTGCTGTGCTTCGGCAAGGAATCGCATCACGAGATCCTGCGCGAGGAGGACGCTGTGCGCGATCGAGCATTGGCGGCGATCGACGAATTTCTGGATCGGACGGTGCCCGCCGCGTGACCGAAAGCTATGACATCGCGATTATCGGCGCAGGGATCGCCGGTGCCAGCATAGCGTCAGAACTTGGCGCGCATGCGCGCGTCGTCATGCTCGAAGGCGAAGATACACCCGGTTACCATTCAACCGGGCGGTCCGCAGCCTTTTGGGAGGAATGCTATGGCGGGCCCGGGTTGGTGCCGCTGACACTTGCCTCTGGCGAATATCTGCGCGCAGGCGGTTTCCTGAGACAGCGCGGCGCGCTCTACCTGGCGCGCGGACAGGATGAAGCCGAACTGGCCGGTTTCGTCGATCGCTTCGCCGAATCAGGCGCCAAGTTTGAACGGATAGGCCGACGACAGCTCGAATCCATAGTGCCGGGACTGAAACCCGAATGGGACCGTGCGATCTGGGAACCGGGCTGCGCCGATATCGATGTGGCGGCCTTGCATGCCCATTATTTGTCGGCGGCGCGGAAGCTTGGTGTGGAAATCCTGTGCCGCGCCCGCGTCTCGGGCCTGAACTACTCCGACGAATGGCAAATAGGGCTGGAGGATGGACGCGAAGTGCGCGCCGGGACTTTGGTCAATGCAGCGGGAGCATGGGCTGACGAGATCGCGAGGATGGCGGGCATCGCACCCAAAGGCATCCAGCCCTACCGCCGGACAGTGGCCCAGCTGCAGGTCGATCCTCCTCCGCCTGACAATTTGCCGCTGTGCCTCGACATCCTGGGGCAGTTCTATTTCAAGCCGGAGAACGGCCGATTGTGGCTCAGCCCGCATGATGAAACGCCAAGCTTGCCGGTCGATGCCGCACCTGAAGAGATGGACGTGGCATTGGCGATTGACCGCTTGCAGCATGTCACCGACTGGAAGGTGCAGCGGGTCGAACGCAAATGGGCCGGGTTGCGGAGTTTCTCGCCTGACCGCCTGCCGGTCTATGGCCGGGATCCGGACCAACCCCATTTCTTCTGGTGCGCCGGGCAGGGCGGGTTCGGAATCCAGACCGCACCGGCAGGTGCGCGGCTCGCCGCCCAACTGCTGCTCGGCCTGCCGCGTGACGCCATGACAGCGGCGATCACGGCGGAGAATTTCGCGCCTTCGCGCTTTTGCTAGATTTTTTTGAGTAGCGGGTTAGGTTGCTGATACCGAGAAACTAATCTGGAGGACTGTTATGGCTCACCGCTTCGAAATCCGTAAGAACAAGAAGGGCGAATTCGTCGCCTATTTCATCTATAATTCGGAAACGATCTGGTGGACTGAAGGCTATAGCTCGAAGGCGAGCGCGAAGAACGCCATCGCATCGGTCCTCAAGAACGGCCCCAATGCCGAGGTTGTCGATAATTACTGATTGCTGAGCTTGCCGGAGCGGGGCGTTTCAGTCCCGCTCCGCCTCAGCGCGCGCGATCGCTTCGGCTTCGGCGCTGGCCAATTGGTCAACCCGTTCGTTTTCGGGGTGGCCATTGTGGCCCCTGACCCAGTGCCAGGTCACTTCATGGCGTGACGCGACCTCGATCAGTTCGCGCCACAAATCCTCGTTCAGCACAGGCTTCTTGTTGGCGGTTTTCCAGCCGCGCTTTTGCCAGCCATGGATCCAGTGGGTCATCCCTTCGACCACATATTTGCTGTCAGAATAGAGATTGACCGTGCAGGGTTCGATCAGCGCGGTCAGCGCCTTTATCGCGGCGGTCATTTCCATTCGGTTGTTGGTGGTAGCAGTCTCGCCGCCAGAAAGCTCTTTTTCAAAGTTGCCCATGCGCAGCAATGCGCCCCAGCCGCCCGGCCCGGGGTTACCTTTGCAGGCGCCATCAGTGAAAATCTCGACCCGTTTCATTTCGCGTAGTGTTCCGATCATTTGACCGCGAATGCCTGGTCGCCTGCCTGGGCATAAAATGCCAAACGCCTGGCGAAATCCATCGGGTCCTTGCGTGTTACCAGCGCACCGGCAGGTGTGTTGATCCAGTCATAGGCCCGGCTCGAGATGAAGCGCATGCAGGCCCCGCGCGCCAGCACCGGCATTTGTTCGCGCTCGATATCCAGCAGCGGTCTGACCTCTTCATAGCCGCGCAACAGTGCGCGCGAGATTTCGCGCCGGAAGGAATGACCGCCTTTGGTGAAGGACCAAGCGGCATGAGTCACCGCCAGATCGTATGCCAAGAGGTCCGTCGCCGCGAAATAGAAGTCGATCAGACCAGTCACCTCATCGCCAAGCATCAGCACATTGTCAGGGAAAAGGTCACAATGGACCACGCCCTGGGGCAGTCCGCCAGGCCAATTGCCGGCCAGAAAAGAAAGTTCGGCAAAGGAGATGCCGGGCAGATCCGGGTCGATATCTGCCAGCCCGGCTTCGCCGCAATCGTGAATCATGCGGTCCCAAGTCGCCAGCCCCATGGTCTGGATCCCCCGCTGGGGGAAATCGGCCACCGCCAGATGGATGCCAGCCAGCGCGCGGCCTACACTGTGGGCCTGCTCCTCGGTCGGGTGATCGACAGATACGCCGGGCAGAAATTCGATCAGCGCCACGGCCTTGCCCTTGCCTTCCGGCTCGGACGAATCGGCAACGAATCGAAACGCTGCGCCGCTGCGATCATGAATCGTCGCCGGAACAGGGGCTCCCTTGCCTGCGAGATGATCGAGCAGGCCGAGATAGAACGGCAGGTGATCGGGATTTGTCCGGTCTTCGTACATGGTCAGGATGAAGCGCGCGCCTTTCCCGTCCTTGCCGCTCGTTTCGATCAGCCAATTGCTGTTCGACACGCCTTCGGCAATGCCTTTGGCTGAGACGAGTTCCCCGACATCATATTCAGCGATCAGATCGCTCAGCTGTTCGGCGGCGAGATGAGTATAAACAGCCAAGATTCGGTCCTTAATCGGCGAGTCTGCGGGGCAGCTTGAACACCATTTTCTCGTCCGCAGCGGTCACTGTCTGCTCGGTCACCTGCCGCCATTGGGCAAGACGATCAACCACTTCGCGGACCAGTTCTTCCGGGGCGGATGCTCCAGCGGTCAGTCCGATCGTATCAACGCCTTCGAGCCATGCCGGGTCGATGTCATTTGCCCGTTCAATCAGCCGTGCTGGTGTGCCCAATCGCTCTGCCACTTCGACCAGCCGAAGCGAATTGGATGAGTTGGGGGCGCCGATCACCAGCACCAGATCGCTTTCGGGAGCGATCTGCTTAACCGCCGCCTGCCGGTTGGACGTGGCGTAGCAAATATCCTCTGCCTTGGGCCCAGCGATATCGGGATAGCGTGCGCGCAGCGCAGCAATGATTTCCGCCGTATCATCGACCGAAAGCGTGGTCTGGGTCAGGAACGCCAATTCGGCATCGCCATCGAACGGCAGAGCGGCGACATCCTCGATCGTTTCGACCAGGGTCATGCTGCCCGGATCGAGCTGGCCCATGGTGCCGATCACTTCAGGATGGCCGGCATGGCCGATAAAGATGATGTGGCGATTCTTGTCCGCCTGCCGTTCAGCCTGGCGGTGGACCTTGCTGACTAGCGGGCAGGTGGCATCGAAATAGAGTAATTCGCGGCGCTGGGCCTCTGCGGGCACTGTCTTGGGCACGCCATGCGCGCTGAACACCACCGGCGCATCGCCAGGAACCTGATCCAGTTCCTCCACGAATATTGCACCCTTGGCCTTGAGCCGTTCAACCACAAAGCGATTGTGCACGATTTCATGCCGGACATAGACTGGCGCGCCGAACCGTTCGAGCGCGCGTTCGACGATATCGATGGCGCGATCGACCCCGGCGCAAAAGCCGCGCGGTGCGGCAATCAGCAGCGTCAGGGGCGCGTGGCCCCCGCTCGGCGCTGAAATGTCCCCGGAATCCGCTGTATGCAATCCAGTGTTCATGCGCCGCCCTCTAGCGCTTTGTGCTGCGCGCCGCTAGGGCGTGAAAACGCAATCGACCAGACGACTATCCCAAGGACCGTTACCTTATGAATTTCCGCAGCCGCATCCTTCCCGCGCTTGCTCTTGCAGCGGCATTGGCTGGCTGTTCCCGCGAAGGGGAACTGGTGATCAATGAAGGCGTGGGTATCTCCGCTGTCCTGACATCCTGCCCCACCGTGGGCATCCCGGATTACACCGGTGACATCACCTTGTTCCGCAGCGAAGGTAACCGCACTGCCGCGAATATGGATATGGTCGCGTCGATCACCAATCTGCGCACGACTTGCGACGAGAGCACCGATCGCGTCTATTCCAACGCCACATTCGATGTGCTGGCCCGCCGCATGGATACGCGCGGCGCGCGCCAGGTGACCTTGCCCTATTTCGCAACAGTGATGCGCGGCGGCACCGCCGTGGTCAGCAAGCGTTTGGGCACCGTCACGCTCAATTTTGCCGATGGTCAGGAACGGGCCCAGGCCAGCGCGCAGGCTGGCGCCTTTGTCGACCGCAGCGAAGCGACGCTCCCTGCCGATATTCGCGAGCGGATTACCCGCAAGCGCAAGGCTGGCGATCCCGATGCCGCGCTCGATCCGCTGGCCGATCCGCAGGTCCGCAGCGCGATCCAGCGCGTGAGCTTCGAATTGCTGGTGGGATTCCAGCTTTCCGAAGCGCAGCTGGCCTATAACGCGACCCGCTAAACAGTTTTCAAAAGGAGCCGAAGCTTGCGATTTTTCGCAGGTCGGCTAACCGCGCCACCATGTCAAACGCCCAGACCATATACGCCTCTTTTGCCGCCAAGGTGGATTCGGCGCTCGCCGCACTCGAGGCGGCAGGCGATCTGCCCGCAGGTCTGCCGCGCGGGAATGTTGCGGTAGAACCGCCGCGCGATCCCAGCCATGGCGATCTGGCGACCAATGCCGCCATGGTTCTGGCCAAGCCTGCCGGAACCAATCCGCGCGAACTGGCGGGCAAGATTGTGGCCCAGCTGGAGGCGGATCCGGCGGTGACTGCTGCCGAGATCGCCGGGCCGGGCTTCATCAATCTCAGGCTCGATCCTTCGGCATGGCTCGAAGAATTGCGCGCGGTTGCCGCTGCGGGCGAGGATTATGGCCGCTCCACCATGGGCGCGGGCCGCGTGGTCAATGTCGAATATGTTTCGGCCAATCCCACCGGGCCGATGCATATGGGCCATTGCCGCGGCGCGGTGGTGGGCGATGCACTGGCCAGCTTGCTTAAATGGGCCGGGCACGATGTCACGCGCGAATATTACATCAACGACGCGGGCGGGCAGGTCGATGTGCTCGCGCGCTCGGCCCATCTGCGGTACCGCGAAGCGTTGGGAGAGGATATCGGCGAGGTGCCCGAAGGCCTCTATCCCGGCGATTATCTGATCCCGGTCGGGCAATATCTGGCGCAGGAACTGGGCGATCGGTTCAAGGATGAGCCGGAGGAAGAATGGCTTGCGATCTTCCGGGCCGAAGCGGTCGAGCAGATGATGAACCTGATCCGTTCGGATCTGTCGCTGCTGGGCATTCATCATGATCTCTTTTCATCCGAAGCCGCGCTGCAGGCCGCGAAAAAGCCCGAAGCGGCCGAAGCGTGGATGCGCCAGCACGGGCTGGTCTATGACGGCGTGCTCGAAGCGCCCAAGGGCAAGACGCCAGAGGATTGGGAACCGGTTGAACTGCCGCTGTTTCGTTCGACCAAATTCGGTGACGACCAGGATCGTCCGATCAAGAAATCGGATGGCAGTTGGACCTATTTCGGCGCGGACCTCGCCTATCACCTCGAAAAGGCGGCGCATGCGGACGAGCTGATCGATATCTGGGGCGCGGATCACGCCGGTACGGTCAAGCGGATCAAGGCTGCTGTCGCCGCGCTCAGCGAAGGCCAGGGTAAGGCCATCCCGTTCGACGTGAAGCTGGTACAGATGGTCCAGCTGATGAAGGGCGGACAGCCGTTCAAGATGTCCAAGCGCGCGGGCAATTTCGTCACGCTGGCCGATGTTGTCGAAATGGTGGGCAAGGACGTGGTCCGCTTCACCATGCTGACCCGCAAGCCCGAAGCGCAGATGGATTTTGACTTCGACAAGGTGGTTGAGGCGTCAAAGGACAATCCGGTGTTCTACGTGCAATATGCGCATGCCCGGATCAGCTCCACCCTGCGCAAGGGCGCTGCAGAGGGATTTGCCCCGTCAGCGGATAATCTTCACCTGCTGGGCGAGGAAGAATTGGGCCTCATCAAGCTTGCCGCGCAGCTCCCGCGCGAAGTAGAGGCCGCCGCCAAGGCGCGCGAACCGCACCGGATCGCATTCTTCCTGTACGAGCTTGCCGCCGCCTTCCACGCCTATTGGAATCTGGGCAATGACCAGCCGCAGAAACGCTTCATCGTGGCACAAGATGCGGATTTGACCGGGGCAAGGCTTTTTCTGGGCAGCCAGTTAGGGCAAGTTATTCGCAATGGCTTACGCATTCTAGGCGTAGAAGCCGTTGAGGAGATGTAGTTCCGGGCTGCATGGGCAACCCGGCAAGGGGGATGCGACATGAGTGCGATCGACCAGGACGCCGAGCTTGCGTTGAGCGATGACGAAAGCCTGCCTTGGCTCGAGTCCGAGGATAATGAGGGCGCAGGCGCAGTCGATACGGCGCGTATCGTCGGCTTCGCCGCCATTTTGCTAGCGCTTCTCGCGGTGGCGATTGGCGGGTTGTGGTGGTGGTCAAACCGCGATTCTACCAAGGAATTCGTGGCCGATGGCAGCACAATCGAAGCACCAGCGGGTCCCTATAAGGAAAAGCCTGAAGATGCCGGGGGCAAGACGTTTGCCGGGACTGGCAATGTCGCACCCGGCGTGGGCGAGGGCAAGGTGACCGAAGGTAAGATCAAGCCAAGCAATTCGCCGGCCACGCCCGTGCCGGGCGAAGTTGCGGGCCCCTCTATTGCCACCCGTACCACCACGGAACCGGCTGCGGAAAGCGCCGGGGTGGGCGTCCAGGTGGGTGCCTATGGCAGCCGTTCTGCTGCTGAAGCAGGCTGGGTAACGCTGCAACGCCAGACCGATGCGCTGAACGGCGTGAAGCATCGTGTGGTCAAGGGGCAGGCCGATATTGGCACTGTTTATCGCCTGCAGGCGGTTCCGGGCGACCTGTCTGCCGCACGGGCATTGTGCAGCGCGCTCAAGGCCGACGGGGTGGCTTGCCAGGTCAAGCAATAGATTCAAGCCGGGATTGGCGGTCATTCAGCGCGGAAATGCGTCGTTTTCCCCCGTGCTAACCATAGTCAAACTTGCCGTTACTGGCTTTTGTTGCGATTTTTCACGCTATGACGCCTGCCATTTTCGGGATCGCCGGAGTTGAATTGACGACGGATGAGCGCGCCTTCTTCAAGGAGGCCAATCCGGCGGGCTATATCCTGTTTGCGCGCAATTGCGACAATCCGGAACAGCTCCGCCGGTTGACCGACGATTTGCGCGCGTTGCACGGTCGCGAACGGCTGTTCATCTCGATCGACCAGGAAGGCGGCAGGGTCCAGCGGATGAAGCCGCCGCAATGGACAGCCTATCCCGCTGGCGAAGCGTTCGATCTGCTCTACCGTGTCGCCCCTGCCAGCGCGATCGAGGCGGCCCGCGTGAATGCAGAAGCTTTGGCGATCGAGCTGGCCGATATGGGCGTGACGGTCGATTTCCACCCGCCACTCGATATTCGCCAGCCGGGGGCGCACGATGTGATCGGCGACCGGGCGCTTGGCAGCGATCCGCTGCAGGTGGCGGCAATCGGGCGGGCAATCCTTGACGGGCTGGCGCGCGGCGGTGTGGTTGGCTGCATCAAGCATATGCCGGGCCATGGCCGCAGCATGTGCGATAGCCACAAGGAAATGCCGCGCGTCACCGCGAGCGAGGAAGAGCTGGAGCAGGACCTCGCCCCGTTCCGTTCGCTGTGTCATGCGCCCATGGGTATGACCGGACATTTGCTGTTCACGGCGTGGGACGCCGAAAATCCGGCAACGCTTTCGCCCTTCGTGATTGGCGAGATCATTCGCAAGCGGATCGGCTTTGATGGCCTGCTGTTGACCGATGACATTGATATGGAGGCGCTGAGCGGCACCATCCCCGAACGGGCGGTGCGCGCCAATGCCGCCGGATGTGATCTGGTGCTCAATTGCTGGGCGAAGATGGAAGAGATGCGGGGTATTGCAGAAGCTCTGCCGCGAATGTCCGAATTGAGCGCCGAACGGCTCGATCGTGCCATGTCCTATGCCGCCATTCCGGGTGAAAGCATGGGGCGTGAACAGCTTCTCGCGAAGCGTGACGCATTGATGGCGGCAGCGGGAGAGACGGCATGAGCGAGGACGGCCTGCTGTTTGACGCCCAGGAAACCGGCGAGGCCGAAGAGGACTGGATCGGCCCGGCTGGCGGCAAGGGTGCGGATGACGCGCTCTATCTCGAGCTCGACGGATGGGAAGGGCCGCTTGATTTGCTACTCGATCTCGCCCGGCGGCAGAAGGTGGACTTGCGACAGATTTCGATCCTGGCGCTGGTTGACCAATATCTGGGCTATATCGATCGGGCAGAAGCGCTGCGTCTGGAATTGGCGGCCGATTATTTGGTGATGGCGGCGTGGCTGGCCTACCTCAAATCCTCGCTGCTGCTTCCGCGTGAAGAGCAGGACGAACCTAGCGCCGAAGAACTGGCTCTGCGGCTGCAATTGCGGTTGCAACGGCTTGGTGCGATGCGTGAGGCTGCGGCGCGGCTGATGGGGCGCGACCGGATCGGGCGTGACATCTTCCTGCGCGGTGCACCTGAAGGCATTCGGATCGATCGCAAGACGCAGTGGAAATGCGATAGCTATGCGCTGATCCAGGCCTATGGCCAGGTCAAGGCGCGCACCGCCCCGCGCATCTACCATGTATTTGATCGGCCGGTGATGACGCTCGATAGCGCGCTCGAGCGGGTCTCGTCGATGTTGGGGGTAACGCTTGACTGGATGGAACTGCGCGAGTTTCTGCCCAAACATGCCGAGCCGCGCCTGCGCAAATCGGCGCTTGCCTCCAGCTTTGTCGCTGCGTTGGAATTGGCGCGACTGGGCAAGGCAGAGCTGGCGCAGGACGAGATCTTCGGGGCATTGCGGCTGCGGAGGATCGGGAAATGAGCGAGAAGCCTGACGAGGTGATGCGGGCGGTCGAAGCGACGCTGTTCGCCTCTGACGAGGCGCTGACGGTGGAGGTGCTCGCGCGCCATCTGGGCGACATCGAAATGGCCGAAGTGCGTGAGGCGCTGCGAACCCTTGAAGAGCATTACAAGGATCGCGGCATACACCTGGTCGAGCGCGGCAAGCGCTGGCATTTCGAAACCTCGCCTGACCTCGCGCATCTGTTGCGGCGCGAACGCGAGCAGGTCCGGCGGTTAAGCCGCGCGGCAACCGAGGTTCTGGCGATTGTCGCATATCACGAACCGGTCAGTCGTGCTGAAATCGAATCGATTCGCGGTGTCCAGACTAGCTCGGGAACGCTTGATGTGCTGATGGAGGCGGGCTGGGTCAGGCTGGCTGGCAGGCGCGAAGTACCCGGACGCCCGGTGATCTATGCCACGACCCCAGAGTTCCTTGAACATTTCGGCCTTTCCAGTCGCAAGGATTTGCCCGGAATCGACGAATTGCGCGCCGCAGGCCTGCTCGATCCGGTCGATGACGCGCTGGAAGCGGCGATGGACCAGGCAGATGAGCCCGAAGAGGCGGAAGAAGTCGAAGATGTGGCAGAGGACGAGATCGGCGAAGAGGAATCTCCCGTCGAAACGCAAGCCTGACTGGCGCTTCGTTCAAGCAGGGCCTATATTAACAGCTCCAACCCGATTGAGAGAGATTCCATGAGCCTTGGTCCCTGGCAGCTGATTATCATTGCACTCGTTGTCCTTGTCCTGTTCGGACGTGGACGGATCTCCGAAATGATGGGTGATTTCGGCAAGGGTATAAACAGCTTCAAGAAGGGGATGAATGAAGACGTGGATGCGCCTTCCAAACCCGCGCCACAGATCGAATCATCCGCCAAGGAACCCAGTGCAACCCCTGACGCAGCCCCTGCGGAGCGCAGCGACAGCGCCAACTGACACGAGCAGGGTCTGGCCCTCAAATGTTCGATATCGGCGCAAGCGAACTTCTGGTCATAGTGGTGGTGGCGATCCTGGTGATCGGCCCCAAGGACATGCCGCGCGCCATGCGCATGGCTGGTCGCTGGATCGGCAAAGTCCGCCGCGTGTCAAACCACTTTCGCACCGGCATTGACGCGATGATCCGTGAGGCAGAGCTAGAGGACATGGAAAAGCAGTGGCAGGCCAAGAATGCCGAGATCATGGCAGCCACACCTGCTGGCGCGGAAGATTCCCACGATAATGCCGATATCGCCAGCGAGCCGCCCGCGAAGCTTTTGCCGGAAGGCGAACAGGCATCCAATGCTGTGCCTGCTCCGACCACTGCGCATACCCCAACGACGGAGCCGGAACTGCCGCTGGGCAAGACGGCGAGAGAAGATTGAGGCGGGCGATGGCGTTCGAAGTCAGGGATATTGACGAAACCCAGGCCCCGCTGCTTGACCATTTGATCGAGCTTCGTACCCGGTTGTTGCGCAGCGTGGTTGCGCTGGCACTGGGATTCGCAATCTGCCTTTATTTCGCCGATCCGATTCTGGGCTTTCTGATCCAGCCATTGAAAGCGGCCTTTCCTGAGGGCGAAGGGCAGCTGATCTTCACCAAGCTGTATGAAGTGTTCTTCGTCGAGCTGAAGGTGGCCCTGTTCGCCGGGTTCTTCGTCAGCTTCCCGATCATCGCCAACCAGCTTTGGGCATTTGTCGCGCCGGGCCTCTACGCGCAGGAAAAGAAAGCGTTTCTGCCCTTCCTGATCGCCACGCCCGTGCTGTTTGTGGCCGGGGCTGCGCTGGCCTATTACGTGGTGATGCCTACGGCCTTTGCCTGGTTCCTGGGCTTTGGCGGCGAGGCGGGAGGGCTCAAGATCGAAGCGCTGCCGACCGCAGGCGATTACCTGGGGCTGGTGATGCAGTTCATCCTGGCCTTCGGCATGAGCTTCCTGCTGCCGGTGTTACTGCTGCTGCTGAATCGGGCAGGTATCGTGACCCGCATCCAGCTTTCCGAGGCACGGCGCTATGTGATCGTGGGTATCGTTGCGCTCGCTGCTATCGTCACCCCGCCTGACCCCGGATCGCAATTGATCCTTGCGGTGCCGCTCTTGCTCTTGTTCGAAGGTTCGCTCCTGATCATGCGTTGGCAGGAGCGCGGCAAACCCGCTCGCGGCGGGGAAGCGGATGCTGAGCCGGTAGTGTCGCAGGCGGAATTACCGGGTGAGACCAGGCCAACAGGCGAATGATCTGATAGGCGGTGAATAGTGCGGCGGTGGCTTGAGTCCGGCCCCTTGCCACTATTGTAATGCACAAAAATCTAATGCGCACAAAAAAGGGGCCCCGAGCGGGGCCCCTGATTCGTTATAATCTGTCGCTATTAGGCGCTGACAGGATCGTCGTTGCCATCATCAGCAATGATGATGATGCCAGCGATGATTGCTGCTGCGGCCAGGATCGCGATGATCGTGCCCGAACCGCCTTCAAGCTTGCTGTCACGGGAAACCGGTGCAGCTGCGCGATCAAGCGAAGCCTCTGCGATTGCCGGAGTAGCGGCAACGGTGATTGCTGCGGCTGCAGCGGCAAGTGTACGGAACTTCATTTGATCGTCTCCTAATTGCTGCGATCTTTTCAAAAGACAGCTGCGAACTAACCCAGCATGAAATTGGTGGCAACCCCCAAAGTGGACCGAACCGCGATAAACTGTTCCAAAAAACCACCGAATTGAATGTTTTACCCTCACTGTGCCAAATTTGCCGCTGTCGCATCTTGAATTTGGCCTGGCAGATCCAATCGCGACATCCAACCGATTCGACTGGCTTCAACAAGTATCAATTGCAACCTTGCTAAATCCATACAAATTGTTGAAGTCGAGCTTCCAATTGGGGGCAATTGCCTAATAAAGAGTTAAATCCAAGAACATTTGCCGGGCACCTATCTATTCTTTCGACGAATATACCCGTGCACCGTCAATCCAGGTTTCCAATATCTTGATTGTGCGAATGTCTTGCGGAGAGGCGAGCATTGGATCGCGATCGACAAGAATGAAGTCTGCATGTTCGCCCGGAACCAGCCGCCCGAACCGGCCCTCACCAAATCCGGCATAGGCCCCGCCAATGGTGAACGCTGCCAGGGCATCTTCGCGTGAGACGGTTTCCTGCGGCAACCAGCCGCCAAAGGGCTGTCCGTTTGCATCGGTGCGGCTGATCGCGGCGGCCAGCCCAGCCATGACATTGGCCGGTTCGACCGGCGCGTCCGATCCGAATGCGAGCCTTGCCCCAACCCGCTCCATACTGCGCCAGGCATATGCGCCAGCCAGCCGGTTCGGCCCAAGCCGGGCTTCCGCCATCAACCGATCCGATGTCTGGTGGAGTGGTTGCATCGAAGCGATTATGCCATGCTGGCCGAAGCGGGACAGGTCTGCCGGATCGACGATCTGCGCGTGTTCCACGCGCCAGCGCCGGTCCCCGGTATAGGTCTCGCTCAGTTCCTCGATCGCGCCCAGCAGCTCGGCATTGGCGGCATCGCCGATCGCGTGGACGGCAACCTGGAAATTGTCGAGCGCGGCACGGCTCATCTGGTTGCGTAGCTGAGCGGGGGTGAGCCGCGGCAGCCCGCGGTGGCTGGGCTCGTCGGCATATGGCTGCTTCAACAGCGCGCCGCGCGAACCCAAAGCACCATCCATATAGAGCTTGACCCCATTGAGCCGAAGCCGGTCATCATAGAGCCATGGCGTGGGGCCGGGGCCGGCAATCAGCTCCATCGAGTTGACGCTGTCGGCATAGGCCATGATCCGGATGTGCAAGGTGCCAAGGTCGCCCGCGCGGCGAAAGGCCTGCCAATCCTCCAGGCTGGTGCCCATATCGGCCACACCTGTAATCCCATAGGCGTGTAGGATATGCTGTGCCTTCGCCAAGGCCAGATCGCGGTCGGCCGGACGCGGGGCAGGCACAATGGCGTCAATCAGCGACCGTGCATTGTCGACCAGTACGCCTTCCGGTTCCCTGGAGCCGGTCTTGCGCAGAATCCGCCCACCGACGGGATCGGCAGTCTTCGCGTCCAGCTTTGCCCGGTGCATCGCCAGCGAGTTGGCCCAACCAGCATGGTCATCAACCCGCGCCAACCAAACCGGGCGGTCCGAAACCACTGCATCGAGTTCTGCCGCGGTGGGAAAACGGCCAAGGCCCCATTTTTCTTGGTTCCAGCCGCGCCCGATGATCCAAGGTCGGCCGGGATTGTCTGCCGCAAATTGCGCGATGGTGGCCAATGCCTCTTCAAGCGAGTTTGTGCCCGACAGGTCGAGCGTCATCGCGCCAAAGCCAATCCCCATCACATGGGTATGGGCATCGATCATTCCGGGCAACATGACCCGACCCTTGCCATCGAGCTGGTAATCGGTGCGCGGGCGCGCTTCGCCGCGCTGGAGCACCTGCGTGATCCGCCCGTCATCGCCAATCACGATACCCGTGAAGCGTTCAACCTGGCCGTCCTTTCCAACGGTGATCCCGTCGACATTATCGACCAGCGTATCGGCCAGGGCTGGGACGGCATTGGCGAGCGCGGCGATTCCGATCAGCGTGAAGATCTTGCGGATAGGCTGGATCAATTGCTGTGCCCCTTTGGCAGGCGCGTGATCAGCGCGCTGGTGTCCAGACGTCCGCCTCCTTCGGCTTGGACATCGGCATAGAGCCTGTCGACCAAGGTGGAAACCGGCGCTTCCAGGCCCAGGCGGCGTGCTTCTTCCAACGCATAGCCCAGATCCTTGCGCATCCAGTCGATGGCGAAGCCGAAATCGAACTTGTCGGCGACCATGGTCTGCCAGCGATTGTTCATTTGCCAGCTTTGTGCTGCGCCGCCGGATATGGCTTCGTAAGTCTTGTCCATGTCGAGACCGGCCGCCTCTGCCAGCCGGATCGCTTCGGACAGCCCGCCCAACACGCCCGCAATGCACAGCTGGTTGGCCATTTTTGCCGTCTGGCCCGCTCCGGCCTCGCCAACATGCACGATCCGTGCGGCATAGCAGTCCATTACCGGCGTCGCGCGCTCCATTGCCGGCGCCGTACCGCCGCACATGATCGCCAGGGTGCCCTTCTCGGCCCCGGCCTGTCCACCCGAAACGGGTGCGTCCACGGCCAGCAGCCCGCGCGTGATCGCCTCTTGCTCGATCCGCCGCGCCATGTTTGCAGAGACGGTGGTATGGTCGACGAACAGCGCGCCTTCGCGCATCGCATCCAGAGCGCCATTTTCGCCCAGGGTAACTTCGGCCAGATCCTCGTCATTGCCGACACAGGTGAAGGTGATGTCTGCGCCGCGAGCCGCTTCGGCCGGAGTCGCGGCCAATTGCACTTTATGGCCCTTTGCCTGCTGCGCATCGAACCATGCCTGTGCCCGCGGGGCGGAACGATTATATGCGGTAACCTCATGTCCGGCGGCGGCAAGGTGCCCTGCCATTGGCCCGCCCATCACGCCAAGCCCGATGAAGGCAATTTTCCTGCTTTGTGTCATGGGGCGCGGGGTAAAAGCCAAATTGCCGAGCTGCAAATATATAATCGCGTTGCCCTGAACGCGATGTGCCCCTAACGCCCCTATCATTATGACTGCCCATCCGGCCTCTGCCAGCTCCGAGAGCGCGCTTGGCGCGCTGACCGTCGACGATGTTCGCGCGGCGGCAGCACGAATTTCGGGCGCGGTTGTGCGCACTCCCTTGCTGCATTCCAAGACCTTGTCGCAAATTGCAGGGTGCGAAATATGGCTGAAGTTCGAAAACCAGCAATTTACTGCCGCCTACAAGGAGCGCGGCGCGCTCAACGCCTTGCTGCATCTGACCGAGGAACAGCGCGCGCGCGGCGTAATCGCTGCTTCGGCTGGCAATCACAGCCAAGGGCTTTCCTATCACGGCACCCGGCTCGGCGTGCCAGTCACCATTGTTATGCCGCGCACCACGCCCACGGTGAAGGTGATGCAGACGCAGAGCGTTGGCGGCCAGGTGGTGCTGGAAGGCGAGACTTTTGATGAAGCTTACGCCCATGCGCGCAGGCTTGAACAGGAACTTGGCCTGACTTTTGTCCACCCGTTCGACGATCCGATCGTGGCGGCCGGGCAAGGCACAGTTGCGCTCGAAATGCTCGAAGATCAGCCCGATCTCGATTGCCTGGTTGTGCCTATTGGCGGCGGCGGGCTGATTTCGGGCATGGCGACGGCTGCGAAGTCGATCAACCCCGCGATCGAGGTCTTTGGTGTCCAGGCGCAATTGTTCCCATCCATGTATGCCCATATGAAGGGTGAAGAGATGGATTGCGGCGGCGATACGCTGGCAGAAGGTATCGCGGTCAAGGCACCGGGTGAATTCACTTCCAAGATCATCGCCGAACTGGTCGATGATATTGTGCTGGTGGACGAGGAAGCGCTGGAGAGTGCGGTTTCGCTGCTGCTTCAGATTGAAAAGACCGTGGTCGAGGGCGCTGGCGCGGCCGGCCTTGCGGCTGTGATATCGCACCCCGAACGCTTCGCCGGCAAGAAAGTGGGTCTGGTGCTGTGTGGCGGCAATATCGATACGCGCCTGCTGGCCAATGTCTTGCTGCGCGATCTGGCCCGTCAGGGCCGCCTCGCGCGGCTCAGGATCACCCTGCAAGACCGGCCCGGCGCGCTGTTCAAGGTGATGAGCGAGTTCAACGAGCACCACGTCAACATCATCGAGATCTACCACCAGCGAATCTTCACTTCGCTCCCGGCCAAGGGCCTGATTACCGACATCGAATGCGAAGCGCGCGATCGCGAACAGCTCGATGCCTTGGTTAAATCACTGCGATCCAAGGGCTATTCGGTCAGCATGGTAGAGCTCAACTGACACGCTGATTCTGCATCCTGTCGCAGATCGCCCGGCAACTCACCGTGGAAATGTGCAAAGTAATCCGTTGTTTACCATGATTCGTGGTTAAGGGTCTTTTACCGCGGCCCGTGAATAGGCATAACAAGAGCTTAATTTGCTTGTGACCGATTCCCGCTGGACAAGGACCTTGTTAAACCCGTGACGGCACCGCTTCGCTTTCCTCGCTTCTTTGTGACGAGCCCAGCGCCGTGCCCTTATCTGCCGGAAAGGACGGAGCGCAAGGTCTTCACCGAGCTCAAGGGCCCGCATGCGGACGAGCTGAACGAAGCTTTGGGCCGGATCGGTTTTCGCCGCAGCCAGACGGTGGCCTATCGGCCCAGCTGTCTCGATTGTCAGGCCTGCGTTTCGGTCCGTGTCGCCGCCAGCGAATTCGAACCATCAAGCGCCCAGCGCCGCAATCTCAAGCGCAATGGCAATCTGATCGCGACCGAATGCCGCCCCTGGGCGACTGAGGAGCAGTTTGCACTACTGGTCAAATATCTCGGTGTGCGCCATCCCGATGGTGGCATGGCGGCCATGGACGAGATGGATTATGCCGACATGGTCGAGCATACGCCCGTCACCACCATGGTGATCGAATATCGCGAGCCGGATGCCAATGGCATGCCGGGGCGGCTGGTCGGCGCCTGCCTGACCGACCGGCAGGAAGATGGGCTGTCGATGATCTACAGCTTTTATGACCCCGATCTCGCGACCCATGCGGGGCTGGGCAATTACATCATCCTCGATCACATCCGCCGCGCCAATGCCGAAGGCTTGCCTTTCGTCTATCTCGGCTATTGGGTCGAGGGTTCGCCGCGCATGCAGTACAAGGTGCGCTATCGTCCGCTCGAACGGCTGACCCGCGAAGGTTGGACCCGCATGAGCAGCGAAGAGCAGGACCGGCTGATCGCAGAGGCGACCAAGCCGCGCGAGAAACTTTCCGCCGGCCTGAGCAAGGATGGCCATCCCGCCAGCTTCGAGGCAAGCTAAGCGGCCGCGCCGGAATAGAGCTGCGCTTCGGCCAGTCGCCGCCGGGTCAAACCCTTCAGCACATGACCTGCGGCCCGGTTCCAGCGCTGGAATTCGGCCGCTGCCCCTTCGAAATCCGCCGCACGATGCTTGCGGGTGAGGGTCGCGCGGGTGATCGCCCCGGTGTTGTAATGGAAGCTGACCAGCGCATCGAATTGCGCCTGCGAGGTGGGCGTATCGCCGATCTCGCGTAAGACTTCCTCGGCATAGCGGGCCAGATCATGTTCCAGCCGCGCATCGCATTGGTCCCGCGTCCACACGGTGCCCGGTCCGATGTTGGGCCCAGTCGCGCCCCAGCCGATGGTCCAGGGGTCGCCCCCGGTCGCCGGATCGGGATAGGCTTCGACCAACCCGTCTTCGCGCAGCCGAGCGCAGCCTTCGAAACGTTTGATCAGGGCGATTCCGGCAGGGGACACAGACCGCGAAATCCTACTCGATGGAACACATGGAACAATGTCCAAAGACAAAAATTCCGCACCATCCAGCGCCTGATCTAACCGGTCGACCTCGGACTGGTTGAAGGCGCGGCCGATCATTCTGCGCACGGTGTCGAAAACGGTCTTGCGATTGAAAGGAGCATTCATGAGGGGCCTCGGTCAAGCTGTTCGGGGAGGCCGGGGAATTAGGCAGGAAATGCGCGAGTAGGAAAATGGATTTCAGGAAACGAGCGGGCCCCGCAACGAACGGGCGCGGCGCGGCCGCGACAAGCCACAGGAAATCGTTTCGCGCAATCGCTGCAAGCGATTATGATTGTGGGGATTCCTTGCGAGTCCAATAGATGGGTCGATTTCTGCATTCTTGGATGGGAGTGGTTGGCGTGGCTCGATTTGGTTTGCGTGTGGCTGCGGGTGCCGCGGCAGGTGTGGCATTGTTGGCAGCTGTCCCGGCGCTTACCCAGCAGAAGGAATCGCCGCCGATCGCCAGATATACGATCGATGCCGGCACCATGTCGGGCATGGCGGGGATGGGGGCAGGTGGCGGCATGGCGTCGGTAATGTCGATGATGCGGGGATCGGGCGGCAGCGTGATGCACGAATTGCAGCTCAGGCTCGGATCGAGCCGCTCCGCAACGGGTGAGGCCAAGGCGGACCACTTCATGCCAAAGGGGGCTGGCCTGGGCTCCTCGGTCCCGCTCATTTCTCCAAAACCCGGTCCCGGGCCGAGCGGTTCGCCCGGTGAGACGCGCCAGCCCGAAATGCCGAAGGCGCGGCTGCTGCTCTATTGGGGCTGCGGCGAACACGCCGGACCAGGCCAGCCGGTGGTGATCGATTTCGCCAAGATCGCCAAGGGTCAGGTGCCGCCCAATCTCTACGCTGCAGCGGTTTCGGTGCCAGAGCAATGGCGCGTGATGCAATCGAACAGCACGACCTACGGCGAATGGCCCAATGCGAAGGATGCGAAGCAGGTTCCGGGCAATTCCTCGCTCTTGGGCGCGCACCGGATCGCCAGCAATTATGCGCCCGAAATTTCGTTCAACCTCGACACTGACTATCTTGCGCCGCTGCAGGTTCAATCCGCTGCACAGCCGAGCGGTGCCTTTGCGATGAGCTGGAACGCTATTGCCGGTGCAACCGGTTATTATGCCTGGGTGATGTCGGCCAAGACAGACCGGAGCGGGCAGGCGACCGACATGGTGTGGTGGGCATCTTCTGCCAAACAGGCATTTGGCGGCCCGATGTGGGAATGGTTGAGTCCGGCGGCTGTGGCGAAGCTGGTGGCGGACAAGACGGTGATGCCGTCGACCCAAACCGAATGCACGGTGCCCGCGGAGGTCAAGAAATCGGGGGGCGATTTCCTGATGGCGAACATGTTCGCCTATGGTCCGCAGCGTGACTTCGCCTATCCGCCGCGGCCGAAGGATCCCAAACTGGCGTGGAAGCCCGAGTGGATCGCGCGGGTACGCTATCGCTCGAACAGCATGGTCATGCTGGGGATGGATATGCCGGGCATGGGCATGGCCTCTGGACAGGCGACATCCGATCCCGCGCAGCCGCCAAAACCCAAGTGCAAGGGCCTTTCCGGTATCGCCAAGCGCGCCGCCGGGCTGTGCGAATAGAGCGCGCGGAGTAGGACTGGCTCCCAAAGAGAAGGGCGCCCGGATCGCTCCGGACGCCCCTTCATCCCAAAATCGGGTTTGGTGCTTACACCGAGAAGTACATGTCGTACTCGACCGGGCAGGGGGTCGTTTCGGTGCGTACGACCTGTTCCCACAGCAGTTCGGCATAGGCGTCGATCTGGTCCTTGGTGAAGACGTCGCCCTTCAGCAGGAACTCGTGATCGGCTTCGAGGCATTCGAGCGCTTCGCGCAAAGATCCGCACACGGTCGGAACCTCGGCCAGTTCTGCCGGCGGCAGATCGTAAAGGTTCTTGTCCATGGCGTCGCCCGGGTGGATCTTGTTCTGGATCCCGTCGAGGCCCGCCATCAGCAGTGCCGAATAGCACAGATAGGGGTTGGCCATCGCATCAGGGAAACGGAACTCGACGCGCTTTGCCTTGTCGCCCGCACCGTAAGGGATACGGCACGAAGCCGAACGGTTACGCGCCGAATAGGCGAGCAGCACGGGGGCTTCGAAGCCCGGCACCAGCCGCTTGTAGCTGTTGGTGGTCGGGTTGGTGAAGGCATTGAGCGCCTTGGCATGCTTAATCACGCCGCCGATGAAATAGAGGCAGTTTTCCGACAGGCCGGCATATTCATTGCCCGCGAAGGTCGGCTTGCCATCGGCCCAGATCGAAATGTGGGTGTGCATACCCGAACCGTTATCTTCCTTGATCGGCTTGGGCATGAAAGTGGCTGCCTTGCCATAGGCATGGGCGACCTGATGCACGACGTATTTGTACACCTGCATCCGGTCAGCGGTTTGCACCAGCGTACCGAAAGTCAGGCCCAGCTCGTGCTGAGCGGCGGCAACTTCATGGTGATGCTTGTCGCAGGGCAGGCCCATTTCGAGCATGGTCGAAACCATTTCGCCGCGAATGTCGACTGCGCTATCAACCGGTGCGACGGGGAAATAGCCGCCCTTGGCACGCGGGCGGTGGCCCATGTTACCGGCCGGATATTCGGTTCCGGTGTTGGTCGGCAGTTCGATATCGTCGATGGCGAAGCCAGAACCGGCATAGCCGTCTTCGAAGCGGACATCGTCGAACATGAAGAATTCGGCTTCGGGGCCGACATAGACAGTGTCACCGATGCCGGTGGACTTGAGATAGTTCTCGGCGCGCTTGGCGGTGGTGCGCGGATCGCGCGAGTACCAATCGCCGGTCGAAGGCTCGACGATGTCGCAATTGACGATCAGCATCGGCGTGGCGCTGAACGGATCGATCCATGTCGCGTCGAGATCAGGCTTCAGGATCATGTCGGATTCGTTGATCGCCTTCCAGCCGGCGATCGAAGAACCGTCGAACATCAACCCGTCTTCGAATTCATCTTCGCCCATCACACCGGCACACATGGTGAGGTGCTGCCACTTGCCCTTCGGGTCAGTGAAGCGGAGGTCGACCCATTCGATCTCTTGGTCCTTGATCAGCTTCAGGACGTCTTTCACCTTGCTCATATTCGTTCAGCCTCCAGCTTGAATAATCTTGTTTTTGCCCATTCGGTTTGGGCGGGGTTGCAGTTTATTGGACCTGGCGCAGATGCGTCAGATCGCATCGTCATCCTTCTCGCCGGTGCGAATGCGCAGCGCGCCCTCGATCGACGATATGAAGATCTTGCCGTCGCCGATCCGCCCGGTTTGCGCGGCATTGGCGATTGCCTCCACCACGCGCTCTGCGATGGCGTCACCCACCACCACTTCAAGCTTTACCTTGGGGAGGAAGTCCACGACATATTCGGCGCCGCGATAAAGCTCTGTATGGCCCTTCTGGCGCCCGAAGCCCTTGGCTTCGGTAACGGTGATGCCCGAAACGCCAACCTCGTGCAGCGCCTCCTTCACTTCGTCGAGCTTGAAGGGTTTGATGATCGCTTCGATCTTTTTCATGCCTGTTTCGATTCCTGCGCAGCCTGCCGACTGCGGAAGAGGGGTCATCCCCGTCCGGTCGGCCTTTTCTAATACGCATGTGAAAACAAGAATCGTGCCAAGTGGCGCTGCACGCTTTTTCGCGCTTTTCCGGGCAATTTCGACAGTTTGCGGGGCGCGATTGCCTAATGCGAATCCAACATCTGCCTAAATTTTAGGCAGTAAGTCGCAGCCCTGCGGTTTCGGGCAGGTCGCACATCATATTGAGGCTCTGCACGGCAGCGCCGCTGGCGCCTTTGCCGAGATTGTCGAGCCGCGCAACCAGACGCGCCTGCGAGCCGTCTGAATTGCCGAATACGAACAGTTCCAGTCCGTCCCAAGCCAGGTCTTGTTTGCCAAGCAGCAGTTCGGATGGCTGGTCGTCCAGCGAATGCACCGCGACCAGCGGCGAACCGGCATAGAATTGGGCGAGGCAGGCATGCATCTCTGCCGCTGAAATTGTCACGCCCATTGCGGCCAGCGGCAGGGGCACGTCCACCACCATGCCCCTGAAGGCGGAGACGACGCTGGGCGAGAACACCGGCGTATGGGCGAGTCCGGCATATTTCTGCATCTCGGGCAGATGCTTGTGCCCGCCAGCAAGGCCATAGGCGCGAAAGGCGATCTCTGGATGCGCATCAAACCGTTCGATCAAGGCCTTGCCGCCGCCCGAATACCCGCTTGCGGCGTTGACCGTATAGGGCCAGCTGGCAGGGATCAGCCCAGCGCGCACCAGCGGCGCGACCAGCGCCAGGAAGCCGGTGGGATAGCAGCCGGGATTGGACACGCGCGCTGCATTGGCCACGTCTTCGCGCCCGACAAGCTCGGGAAAACCATAGGTCCAGCCATCCGCCACGCGGTGCGCGGTAGAGGCATCGATGAAGCGTGTGTCTGATCCCGCAGCCAAAGCCACAGCTTCACGCGCGGCATCGTCCGGCAGGCACAGGATCGCCACGTCCGCCGCGTGCAATGCATCGCGCCGCGCCGCTTCGCTCTTGCGTTCGGCATCGCCCAGCACGATCAGTTCGAACTCGCTGCGGCTGGCGAGCCGCTCGTGGATCTCGATGCCGGTGGTGCCCGCAGCCCCGTCGATGAAAACGCGCGTAGTCATGGCGCGCCCTAATAGGCGTTTCAGTCTGAGAGGCAATCGCCTTTGACATAGCCTGCCGGCCCTTGCGGCCCCAGGCAGCCCCAGGCCCAATCGCCCGCAATGTCCAGCACTTCGAACTGGGTTCCGCCCGCAAGATGCATGATCACCTCGCTGCCTTCGCGCGGCTGCAGCAACATATCCGCCCCGCCATCGGCCAGAGTCCGGATTTGCGGGATGACGTAATGCGCGGCGAGATGCGTCCCGGCAAGGGCGACATGCGCCAGATCGCCCCGCAGCGGCAGTTCGCCCGGCTTGGGCTGCACAACCGGTCCCGCAAGGCGCAGCGGGCCCTTTGGTAGCTGGTATTTGCTTGCGCCGCTCACTCCGGCATCGTCCCTCATATTAGTGACCCGCCCAGCGCGGGTTGCGCGCGCTTATACGCGCAAGAGCTTTCGGGCAAGTTAGCCGGGTTTGACGGTTTAACCAGCGTAGCGCGCGCGCAACATGTGGAAAGCTGCGCGCAGGCCATAGGCCGCGCCGCCTTTCGCGCGGCCGGGCTTGGGCGCGGGGCGCCATGCAAAGGTGTCGAAATGGGCCCAGTCGATCCCATCGCCAACGAATTTGTCGAGGAACAGGCCAGCCACGCTCGCACCCGCGAAGCCGTTGTTGTGGGTATTGTTGGTGTCTGCAATGTCTGACTTGAGCCATTCGGCATAGGCTTCATGCAGCGGCAGGCGCCAAACGGGATCGTCCTGCTCCAGGCCAGCGGCGATCAGCGCCTGGGCGGTTTCATCGCGCCTTGCCATCAGCGCGGGCAGGTCCGGCCCCAGTGCCACGCGCGCAGCCCCGGTCAGCGTCGCGAAATCCAGGATAAGGTCCGGGCTCTCCTCGCTCGCGCGGGTCAGGGCATCGCCCAGGATCAGCCGACCTTCGGCATCGGTATTGCCGATCTCCACCGTCAGTCCCTTGCGGCTCTTGAGCACGTCGCCGGGACGGAAGGCATTGCCTGCGATCGCATTTTCCACCGCCGGGACAAGCAGGTGAAGCCGCACCGGCAACGCCGCCTGCATCACCAGCCGCGCCAGCGCGATGGCATGCGCCGCGCCGCCCATATCCTTCTTCATCAGCAGCATGCCGGAAGCCGGCTTGATATCGAGCCCGCCCGAATCGAAACACACACAGATCGGAAG
>JBNLDR010000005.1:0-35654 GCA_050304495.1 Altererythrobacter sp. | reverse complement strand
CATTCTCAGTTGGATGTTGAATTTCTCAGGTCGCTTGATAGGCGGCGATCGAGCTCGAAATCCTAACGCGCGGAGACTCTACTGGCGTACCCATCAATCGCAGACTTGCAGCTGTCCAACCGTTGCGGAACAAACCGATGGAATCCAATTCAGACCTTGATTTGGCCCATGAACTTGAGCGCACAAAGTTTGTTTCCATCGGGATCACGAAGATAGGCAAGATAGATGCCTCCCTCAGCACTGTGATCCCGAATGCCCGGAGGGTCCTCGACTGCAACCCCTCCATTCTCAAGACCAGCACTATGCCATGCATCACCTTGTTCAGGGCTTTCGACTGAAAATCCTATAGTGATGCCATTGCCGGGATTGGCAGCCTGTTTGTCGAGCGGCTCACCTACGACCAGAAACAAATTGTCTTTTTGCCAAAACCAGCGGTCCCGTTCATTGTCCTTCCAGCTGGTAGCGCCTCCAATAGCTTCAAAGATCGCATCATAGAAACGCTTTGAACGGGCTACGTCATTGCTCCCAAGATGAACGTGAGTGAACATCCCCATTCTCCTGTAAAATTGAGAAGAGCCTTACTGCCCGAATATCGCAGATTCCGGGCTCTAAGAATAATAGTATGGGAATGTCCACTCTCCACCCACATCCGGACGTTAGCCGGGATACCCCCTAAAGCGGGTTCCCGTCCTGATCGCGATAGATTTCGCGGCGGCCAACATGGTTGGCGGGGCCGACCAGCCCTTCGCTTTCCATCCGTTCGATCCATTTGGCGGCGGTGTTATAGCCCACGCCCATCTGGCGCTGGAGCCATGAGCCGGAAGCCTTCTGGTTCTCGATCACGATCTGGCAGGCCTGGCGGTACTTGCGCTCTTCGGGATTGTCGCTGGCGGTGAATTCGTCCTCGAAATTGAGGCCAAAGCCCTCTTCCGGCTCTTCGGTCACGGCATCGACGTAATCGGGTTTGCCCTGGCCGCGCCAGAAGTCCGCCACGCGCTCAACCTCCTCGTCGCTCACGAAGGGGCCGTGGACGCGCACCATCGCGCCGGTATTGGGCTTGTAAAGCATGTCGCCCTTGCCCAGCAGCTGTTCGGCTCCCCCGCCGTCGAGGATGGTTCGACTGTCGATCTTGCTGATCACCCGGAAGCCGATCCGGCTGGGGAAGTTCGCCTTGATCACGCCGGTGATGACATCGACGCTGGTGCGCTGCGTCGCCATGATCAGGTGGATGCCGGCCGCGCGCGATTTCTGCGAAAGCCTCTGGATCAGCACCTCGATTTCCTTGCCGACAGTGACCATGAGGTCAGCCAGCTCGTCCACGATCAGCACGATCTGGGGCAGGGGCTCGTAATCGAGCTGTTCTTCCTCGAACAGTTCCTCGCCCGTTTCGGGATCGAAACCGGTCTGCACCCGGCGGCCCAATGGCTTGCCCTTGGCGGCGGCAGTGGTGACTTTCTCGTTGAAGCTATTGATATTGCGCGAATTGACGGAGGACATCTGGCGATAGCGCCGCTCCATTTCCTCGACCGCCCATTTCAGCGCGCGCACCGATTTGTGCGGTTCGGTCACCACCGGACTGAGCAAATGCGGGATATCGTCATAGGTCTTGAGCTCGAGCACCTTGGGATCGATCAGGATCAACCGGCATTCGGCGGGGGTAAAGCGATAGAGCAGGCTCAACAGGATTGCGTTGAGGCCGACCGATTTACCCGAACCGGTGGTACCCGCGACCAGCAAGTGCGGCATGGCGGCAAGATCGGCGACGATCGGTTCGCCCGCGATATCCTTGCCCAGGATGATCGGCAGATTGCCCTTGTTGTTGGCGAAAGCCTCGCAGGCGGCAAGTTCCTTGAAGCTAACCATCAGGCGATCGGCATTGGGCAGTTCGATCCCCATCACCGTACGCCCCGGAATGGGTGAAACGCGTGCGGAAATGGCCGACATGTTGCGCGCGATATCCTCGGCCAGGCCGATAACACGGCTGGCCTTGATGCCGGGAGCAGGCTCCAACTCGTACATGGTGACGACCGGGCCGGTGCGCACGGCGGTGATTTCGCCCTTCACATTGAAATCGTCGAGCACGTTTTCGAGCAGGCGAGCATTGCGTTCCAGCGCCAGCTTGTCGAGCTTGGGCGCATTGTTGACGGGCGCATCGGCCAGCAGGTCCAGGCTCGGCAAATCGTAACTCGCGAACATGTCACGCTGCTTGGCCTTGGCGATGGTCGCCGGCTTGGGCGGGGCCGAGGGATCGGAGATTTCCGGCGCGCGGCGCGGCGTTGGATCGGGGCGTTTCTCGGCGGCAGGCTTGTCGCGCTTTAGGCGGCGGGCCTTGCCCGGCAGCGGGATGCCATCATCCTCTTCGCTCTCCCCGCCGATCACCGGCACGCGGCGCAGGAATTCGGGCAGGGTCAGCAGGTTGCGCCAGTCGATCGCGAAGATCCGGGTCAGCAGGGCAATGCCGCCCGCCAGGCTGGCGAGCGCGGTGCCGAGGATCACCCAGCCTTGCGCGCTTTCGCCGAAACGTGCGGCCACGCCCTGTACAGCTGCCGCGCCGAGCAATCCCGAAATCCCGCCCATCTGCGCGGGCAAGGTGCCGCGCGGCCCTTCGAAGGCGAGCGAAAGCACGGTGGAGATCAGCACCATGGCGACCAGCAGCATGCCCAGCGGTAGCCACCAGCGGGTGGTGTCTTCCTCGCCCTCATGCTCGACATCGCGCCACAGCTTGCGCGCGGTGACATATAGCAGCGGCAGCAGCAGCACGGCGGTGATGCCGAAACCGCCCAGCGCCTTGTCTGCCACCCATGCGCCGCTCGCCCCCATCCAGTTGCGAATGTCTGCGCCCGACGCCGCGGTCGATCCGCTGGGGTCGGTCTGGGTGTAGCTGGCGATCGAAAGCGCCAGGAAGATCATCAGGCCGAACAGGCTGATCGCGCCGGTCATCTGCGCGGCACGGCGCATCGAACGGCGAAATGCCGCGCGCCAATCGGTGTTCCGGCGGGTTTTTCCCGTGCTCATAGCTCGTGTCGCCATGAAAATTGCTCCTCAGAGAACACACCATGAATCCTTGGAGAGTCGCGGTCAAGCCATGTGCGCCAGGGCGAGTCTCAACTCAATCCGTCAATCGCGGCCCAGCGGGGCCATTTGAGGCGGCGGGCAGTGGTGCGATTCATCCCGCCAAGCGCAATGACCGGCACTTGCGCGCGTTCTGCGAGCATTTTGAACCTGTTTGGTTTCAAAAACGTAGAAGTAGGGTGCGAATTGGTTAAAAATGCGGGCGAGAGCATCACCGCATCGGCCCCATGGCGGTTGGCCTGTCCGATTTCGTTCAGGTCATGCGCAGTCGCAATCTGGATCAGGTCACGGCGGCGCGGGCAGAGGCTGCGCGGCGCGCCATAGATCCCGTCCGCACCCCATTCGCGAGCTGTCAGCGCGCTATCGGCCAGGATCACGAGATGGCCGCGCGCCCGGCACAGGCGGCGCAGCGCCTGAAACCGCGCCCAGCGCGCCGGATCGGGCAAATGGTAATGCCGATAGACGAAGGCAGAGCCGCGCGGCAGGCGGCGCAATGCGCGTTCCAGTACGGCGTCATTACGCTCGTCCGAAATGAGCCAGAGTTTGGGTAGGGGCTGGAACTGCGGCATCCTGACGCTATAGCGCGCCGTGATGGACAGTGAAGCCGCAACTCCGCTCGAAACCGTGCGCGCCAATATCGCGAAGGCTTGCAAGCCCGCGCGCCGCGCACCCGAAGACGTCATGCTGATCGCAGTCAGCAAGACCCATCCGGCAGAGGCGATCATACCCTTGCTGGAGCAGGGCCAGCGCGTCTTCGGCGAAAACCGGGTGCAGGAAGCGCAGGGCAAATGGCCGGGCCTGCGAGATGAATACCCGGACGTAGAACTGCATCTCATCGGGCCCCTGCAGTCGAACAAGGCAGCGGAGGCGGTGGCGCTGTTCGACTGCATCCACTCGCTCGACCGGGCAAGTCTGGTGAAGGCGCTCGCCAAGGCGATGGACAAGGCAGGAAGGCGCGTGCCCTGCTTCATCCAGGTCAATGTGGGCAGCGAAGAGCAGAAGGGCGGCTGCGCTATCGATGATCTTCCCGCGCTGCTGGGCCAGGCGCGTGAGGCAGGTATTCCGGTGATCGGGCTGATGTGCATCCCGCCCTTTGACATAGAGCCCGCGCCCTTCTTCGCCCTGCTGGCGAAACTGGCGGCCGACTTGGGCCCGGATTTTGGGGGCCTCGACCAGCTCAGCATGGGAATGAGCGGCGACTATGAAACCGCCGTGATGCTGGGTGCAACCCATGTGCGGGTCGGCACTGCGCTGTTCGGTGAAAGGGACTAGGCGCCCCAAAGAAAAGGGCGCCCCCAGCGGAGCGCCCTTCCCAAAATCGTAGCGATCTCTCCAATCAGAAGGAGAAGGTCGCCTCCATGCCGACCTGGCGGCCCTTCATCAATGGCGAGAAAGTGCCCGCTGCGGGCGAAGGATCGAACGGGCGGTTGACGCCATTGGCGAAAGCGCCTGCGCCAAACGGCAGCTGTGTGTCACCCCCGGCCAGAACTTGGTCGAGCAAATTCTTGCCATAGAGCGACAGGCTGAGGCCCTGAACCGGCGTGTTCCAGGTCACATTTGCATCGAGCATGCTCGCGTCCTGGATGTAACCGAAATTGTTGTCGGTATAGGCGAATTCGTCGCGGTACTGGAAGTTGACACGGGTCAGCAGCTCGCTCGCACCAAGATCCCATTCGTGGATCAGCCCGATGCCCCAGGTCACTTCCGGCACGCGCGGTAGGCGCAGCGCCAAATCGGCTCCATCGATATCGCCATCGCCCGAAATATCGAACAGGATGCGCTCGTATTTGTCGTCGATCAGGCCGAGATTGGCGGTGAACATCAGCGAGTTTGAAACCTGCATCCGTGCTTCGGCCTCGAAGCCGCGGATCGAAGCATCGGCGGTGTTGAAGATCGACTGGGCCACGCCCGATGTGGCGGAGGACTGGTTCACCTCGCGCTGCATATTTTCGATCTCGGTATAATAGGCCGCGAGATTGAGCGTGAAGCTGCCATCGGCGGTCTGGAACTTGCCGCCGATCTCGTAATTGTCGACCTTCTCCTCATCAAAATAGAAGGCATTGTTGGCGGCTGCGATCGCTTCGAAAGCATTGGCTGCGGTAATCCGGAAATTGTAGCCGCCCGAACGATAGCCACGCGTCCAATGGGCATAGACCTGTCCTGCGCCGAATTCATATTGCAGGCCCAGCTTTGGTGACCAATTGGTCCACTTCTTGCGATCAGTGAAGCCGTTGTTCTCTTCGCCACCGGTGAAGACGGCGGCATAGGTCGGATCGGCGCTGAGCGGATTGACGCCCGACGTCGGGCAGTTGCCATCCACTACCGAACATGGCGTACGTGGGCGGACATAGGTGATGGCCGCATCCTTGGTCTCGCTGCTCCAGCGAATACCGGCGATGACGGAAAGCGCGTCGGTCAGCTTGAATGCACCATTGGCGAACAGGCCCAGCACTTCGTGATCCTGCGCCCCGCCGCCATAGAAAGCGAGCGGCGCAATCGTCACGATGTCGCGGATTTCGGTATAGGCGATCGATTGATCGAACCAGAAGCCGCCCAGCGTCAGATCGAAAGCATCGGTCGAAACAGCATAGCGCAATTCGTTGGAGAACTGCTCCTGATCGGTATCGGTATCCGAATGAAAGATGAAGACGGGCAGCGAATCGATGTCGCCGCCGGTCCCGGCCTCATAGCTGCGATAGCCGAAGATATTGGTCAGGGTGCCCGGGCCGATATCAAGCTCTGCCTTGAGCGAGCCGGTCCAGATCTCATTGTCATAGAAGCCGGGATAGTCGATCGCAAAATCGAATGTCTCGCGGTTGAACGTGCCGCGGTTCTGGGCCGCCGGGCCATCACCTTCGCTGGCGAAATAGTCGAGCTTGCCGGTCAGCGTAAGATCGCCAAAGCGCCCTTCCAGCGCGCCGCGCAGGATCGTGGTTTCGGCCTCACCATGGTTCGAACCGTCGAACAGATTGGTGAAATAGCCTTCATCCTTGTTGTAATAGCCACCCAGCTTGAACAGCAGCGTGTCCTTGATGATCGGGCCGGAAACCACGCCGGAAAGCGTGTAATTGGCACCGCCGCGCCCGCCGTCGACGAACGGTCCATCGACCGAGGCGCGCAGCTTGCCGGTGAGATAGTCGGTCGGGTTGCCGGTATTGATCAGCACCGCACCGCCGGTGACATTGCGTCCGAACAGCACCCCCTGCGGGCCGCGCAGGATCTCGACACTGTCGAGGTCGAACAGGTCGAACACCACGCCTCCATTGAAGCCCAGATAGACGCCGTCGACGAAGACACCCACGGTCGGATCGATCGAGGGGATCGAGCTGTTGATACCGAGCCCGCGGATCGAAAAATTGGCCTGACCGCGGCTGGTGCCGATCTGGTCAAGCGATACATTCGGCGCGCTATAGGTCAACGATTGGACGTCGCGCACATTCAGCGCATCAAGGCTTGCTGAATTGAAGGCGGTCACAGCGAGCGGCACATCCTGCACATTCTCTGCATCCTGAGTCTTCGTGCCAGTGACGACGATTGTGTTGAGCGCGTCGAACGCGCTTTGGTCGTCGGCTTCCTGGGCGAACGAGGCCTGCGGGGCAAACAGCGCCGTAGCGCCAAGCGTGAGAAGGCATGATCTTGCTGTGACTGTTGTCATCGTTTCCTCGTCTTTCGGGAAGTAAAGGGGGTCGCGCCTTGTAGTGTTGCGTTTGCGAAGAGCAAGCCTGATCATGCTGCACAGCAGCACGATATCAGTCTCCTCATGAAATCAGGCTTCTTCGAGCTGGCGCTGGCGGCGGTCGCTGGCCGAGGCAAGCAGGCGCTGTTCGATCTCCGCTAGCCGTTCGGCAGCTGAAATCTTGTGGCCGGTCAGGTCGGTGACATAGAATGTGTCAGCCGCGCGCTCGCCATAATTGGTGATATGCGCCGAATGGACCACCAGATTGCTTTCGAACATGGCGCGAGCCAGCCGGTTGAGCAGCGCCGGACGATCACGCGCGTTGACTTCGATCACGGTGAAACGGTTCGAAGCCTTGTTGTCGAAATTGACCCGCGGCGCGACTTCGAAGGCCCCCGCACGGCTACGCGGCAAAGGGCGCTGCGCCAGCTTGGGCACCAGTTCTATCCGGTTACCCAGCGCATCCTCGATTGACTTGGTCAGCCGTGCGATCTGGCCTGGTTCATGGAATGGCATGCCCAGCGGATCCTGCACCAAGAAATTGTCGACCGCCCAGCCGGTGCGAGAAGTGTGGATGCGGGCATCGATAATATTCGCGCCAGCCAAATGGATTCCGCCCGCGATGCGATAGAACAGGCCGGGATGGTCGGCCGCGATCACGCTAACCAACGTCGCGCCGCGCGCTTCGTCATATTGGCAGGTGATCGACAGCTTGCGTTCCTGGTCCAGCGCATCCTGGTAATGTTGCAGGTTGATCGCGATGACGTCTTCGGGCTCCGCGATCCAATAGGAATCCGCAAACTGCTTGCCGACCTTGGCGATCAGTCCGGACTCCTTCGGCAAGAGCGCCGCTACCGCCTCTTGCTTGGCTTCAACCCTTTCCTTGCGACCGTGGCGCAAATGGCCGAGCCGCAGTCTTTCCTGGGCAATATCGTATAATTCACCCAATAACTGTCGCTTCCAGCTGTTCCAGGTGCCGGGGCCCACGGCGCGAATGTCGACCACGGTCAATAACATCAGGTTGCGCAGCCGCTCCAGGCTCTGCACTTCGCCGACAAAATCCTCGATCGTCTTGGCGTCGGTCAGGTCGCGTTTGAACGCGATGCGGCTCATCAACAGATGCTGGCCCACCATCCATGCGACCAGATCAGTCTCGTTTTCGTTCAGGCCGAAGCGCGGGCACAATTCCTGCGCCACTTCCGCCCCAAGCACCGAATGATCGCCGCCCCGCCCCTTGGCGATATCGTGCAACAGAACGGCGACATAGACCGCCCGGCGCGAGTTCACCCGGTGGATCAATTGTGAGGAGCGCGGATGGTCGGGTTTGAGCTCGCCCTTCTCGATCCGGTTGAGCAGGCCGATCGCCCGGATCGTGTGCTCGTCGACCGTATAATGGTGATACATGTCGAACTGCATTTGCGCATTGACCCGGCCGAAATCGGGTACGAAGCGGCCGAACACGCCGGCCTCATTCATCCAGCGCAGGACCATTTCCGGGTTCTCCCGGCCCGCGAGCAGATCCAGGAACAGCGCATTGGCACGGGCATCGGCCCGGACCTCTGACTTGATCAGGACACTGTCGCGGGCGACCTGGCGCATGGTTTCGGGGTGAATCTCAAGCCCGTTCGCCTCCGCCAGCTGGAATATCTCGATCAGCCGCACAGGATCGGTCTTGAACCAGTCATCCGAAGGCGCAGCGATCCGCCCGCCGAACACGCGATAGCCTTTCAGCATCCGCGCGCGCTGCTTCCAACCGGCGAAGAACCCGGTCCGCGCGCGGCTTTGCGCCAGCTGGTCGTCGATATGCGCCAGAAACACGCCGGTCAGGCTGCCCACACGCTTGGCCTGCAGGAAATAGAACTGCATGAATCGCTCGACCGCGCTCTTTCCGGGGCGGTCCTGGAAATTCATCCGCTGGGCCACCTGGCGCTGCAGGTCAAAAGTCAGCCGGTCTTCGGCACGCCCGGTGATCATGTGCATGTGGCAGCGCACCGCCAGCAGGAAGCCTTCGGCGCGGCGGAAGCTGCGGTATTCAAGTGCGGTCAGGAGGCCGACATCGACCAGCTCTGCGGCATTGCGCACCTGGTGGATATACTTGCCGATCCAATAGAGCGTTTGCAGGTCGCGCAGGCCACCCTTGCCATCCTTGACATTGGGCTCCACCACATAGCGGCTATCGCCCATGCGTTTGTGGCGCTGGTCGCGCTCTTCCAGCTTCTCTGCCAGGAACTGACGCTCGCTGCCCTTGACCACCTCTGCCCAGAACCGGTCGCGTGTCTTGTCATAGAGCGCGCGTTCACCCAGCACGAAACGCCCTTCGAGCAGGGCGGTGCGGATGGTCAGATCTTCGCGCGCCATGCGCATGGTGTCGTCCACCGTGCGGCTCGAATGGCCGACCTTCAGGCCAAGATCCCACAGGAAATAGAGCGTCGCCTCTATCACTTGTTCGCACCATGGCGCGCGGCGTGTAGGGGTGATGAAGGCAATGTCGACATCAGAATGCGGCGCCATTTCGGCGCGCCCATATCCGCCCACTGCCAGCATGGCGAGCTGTTCTGCCGCCGTGCGATTGGCCACCGGATAGACATGCGCCGTCACGTGATCGTGGATCACGCGCAGCAGCTGGTCGATCAGGAAGCTCTGCCCGTTCACGCAGGCGTGGCCGGCGGATGGGTTTTCTTCCAGCCTCCGGGCAATCTCCGCCCGCCCATCGTCAAGCGCCTGCTTCAGAAGCGCCACGATATCGCTACGCGCGTCAGCTGCGCCTTGCGCTGCGACCAGCTCTTCCAACTGCGAAGCCAGCGCGCGACGGTCTATGATCGCGCGCTGGTTGGGTAGGCCTGACGTGTTCAAAGTGAGCTACTCTCGCAATGGTTTCAGTGGGTCGCTTCAAGTGGGGGCTTCAGGCGGGCAATAAACCGCTGGCGAACAGTTTGCGCACCGTGCGCTTGTCGATCTTCTGCGTGCCAAGACGCGGCAGCGGCTTGTCCGACTGCCAGATATGCTCTTCCAGCGGGACTTTGAATGGCGCGATGCTGGCGAGCAGGAATTCGCGCAGGTCGGCTGCGGTCAGCCCATGCCCAGGCTTTAGGTAGAATACCGCTGCCGGGACTTCGCCCATGCGATCATCGGGGATGCCGAAGACCGAACATTCGGCGACAGCATCATGCGCGTAGATCGCCTCTTCCACCTCGATGCAGGTGATGTTCTCGCCGCCGCGGATGATAATGTCCTTCTTGCGATCGACGATATAGAGATATCCGTCTTCGTCCAATTTGCCGAGGTCACCGGTGCGGAAATACATGTCCTTGGTGAAGGCGGCTTCGGTCGCTTCCTCATTGTTCCAATAGCCCACGAAATTGCAGACCGAGCGGATCGAGACTTCGCCGATCTGCCCTTGTGCGAGCTTGTTGCCGTCATCGTCGAGGATCGCCAGGTCGACCAAGGGGCGGCTGGCCTTGCCGGTGCTGGAAGGCTTGGCGAGGTAGTTCTCGTTGAAATTGGCGCAGCCCACGCCATTGGTTTCAGTCAGGCCATAGCCCAGCAGGGGGAAGCCATCGGGAAAAGCATCGCGGATCTTGGTGACATGTTCGACCGGGCGCGGCGCGCCGCCAGCGGCAAAGCCGGTGCACGAACTGATATCGTATTTCGGCCGGTCGGGATGGGTCGCGATCTCGTAACTCATCAGCGGCACGCCAGCGAAATAGCTGACCTTTTCTTTCTCCATTAGCCGCAGCGCTTCGCCCGCATCCCAGCGCGGCATCAGCACCAGCTTGCGTCCCAACGCAAAGCTTTGCAGGAACACTGGCACCTCGCCGGTCACATGGAACAGCGGCACCGCCACCAGCGCACAGGCTTGCGGCGGGGGCTCATCGCTTTCGCTTCCGGCCGTGAGATAAGTGAAGGCCATCAGCGATTGCATGGCATAATTCATTGCGCCGCTGACCACGCCGCGATGGTCTGACCATGCGCCCTTGGATTTGCCAGTCGATCCCGAAGTGTAGAGGATCGTCGCATAATCGTCCGGGCCAATTTCGGGGAAACTGGCATTGGCGCCGTCACCCCAGATTGCGTTCAGCCCGTCTTGCGGCGGGCTGTCATGCTCGAAAAGCATGACCTTTGCGCCATGGCCGTGCCCATCAAGCCGTTTGGCGCGTTGGGCATCAGCCAGCAGCAGTTTGCAGCCCACCAGTTCGATCTGGTCGGCCAGTTCCTCGCCGCTCGAAAAACCGTTGAGCAAGGTGGCGCAGCCGCCAGCGATCAATATGCCCATATAGGCCACGATCCAGTTGGCGGAATTGCGCGCCGCAATGCCCACGCGATCACCGCGCTTGACCCCGTGATTGGCGATCAGGCCGGCCGCGACATTGCGCGCGGCGGCAAAACTATCGGCAAAAGTCAGGCGGATATCGCCGTCGACCAGGAAATCAGTATCGCCATGCTCGGCACAGAAATGCGCGAAATAATGCACCAGGCTGGGTGGTGAATTCTTGAGCGAAGGCATTTCCACCCCATTGCGCTCGAACGGTACGGTCTCTGCCGCGCCGCCGGGTGCGATGAGCGTGTTCATGATCGAATCAAGGGTTTTATCGAGTTCGGTTGGCATTGATTGCCGGCTCCTCTCCAAATGCGCGCAAAATTGCGGCTCTTCTGCGGAGCCGAAATCACTCGCTGTCTGCGCAGGCTTTCCCCAAATCTCCTGCTGTGCCAAAAGCCGCCACCGATGGGTCGCCGATGTGGCCTCGCGCATATCTCTAAGGGGAATAGGTCTTGCTGTCACTACTCGCATCTTCCGGAATTGCCGAGCCAATCTACTGGGAGAATCTGGGGCTCAGGCCGTATCTTTTCGAGATCGGCCCGTTCCAGTTGCGCTATTATTCGCTGGCCTATCTGCTGGGGGTGATCTTTGCCTATTGGCACGTTTCCAAGATGATCAAGGCGCCCGGCGCGCCCATGGCACAGCGCCATGTCGACGATCTGTTTTTCTACTGCACGATGGGCGTGATCCTGGGCGGGCGGCTGGGCTATGCCGCCTTCTATACGGGCGGAGATACCGGCAAGCCCAGCCTGTTCACTCATTTCACACCGGGAGAGACGGTCAGCTGGGATTTGCTGCGGCTGTGGGATGGCGGGATGAGCTTTCACGGCGGTGTGATCGGCGTGCTCGTGGCCATCGCCTGGGTGGCCTGGCGCGGCAAACTGCCGTTCCTGCGGGTGGCGGACTATGTCTCTGTCACGGTCCCGGTCGGCTATATGCTGGGCCGCATCGCCAATTTCATCAATGGTGAGTTGTGGGGGCGCGCTGCCGGTGAAGGTGTGCGCTGGGCGATGGTGTTTCCGGGTGCCGACAATCTGCCGCGCCATCCCAGCCAGCTTTACCAAGCCGGTACGGAAGGATTGCTGCTTGCGATCATCATGATGTTGCTTTTCTGGAAAACGCGTGTGCGTTTTCGTCCTGGCCTGCTAGTGGGGGTTTTCACAATCGGCATGGGTGTCGGGCGCTTTGTTAACGAATTTTTCCGTGAACCTGACGCACAACTGGCCGAATTCGCCGCACAAACAGGGCTCTCGATGGGGCAATGGCTCTCGATACCGCTAATACTGATTGGATTGATTGTAACGCTTTACGCCGTGATGCGCGCGCCGCTCGGCAGCGGGACGCCAAAGACGGCGTAAACGGCAATACGCGCAGCCGTTCGCGGCTGAAGCTGATCGATCCGGAACCCGATGCGCCCGCGGCGCAGACGCCTGACGTCAAGGTTGCGGTCAAATATTCGCAGCCAAAGGAAGCGCCTGCGAAGCGGCCAGTGCCCGTAAAGCCGGCCGAAGAACCGAAGGCCAAGGAGCCTGCGGCCAAAGCTCCTGTCGCCAAACCCAAACCCGAAACGCCCAAGGCGAATCCTGCGCCCAAACCTGCGCCCCAACCCGCGCCCAAGCCAGAGCCCCAGCCCGCGCCAAAACCGGTGGAGGCGAAGAAGGTCGCTGCAAAGCCGACCGAGCCAGAGCATGGCCCCAAACCTGCGGCAAAGCCTGCAGATGCAAAGGCCGATCGGCCAAAGCCGAAGCCATCACCCAAGGCAGAGCCCAAGTCCGAGGCGAAGCCAGAGCCCAAGTCCGAGCCGAAGCCAGAGCCCAAGTCCGAGCCGAAGCCAGAGCCCAAGTCCGAGCCGAAGCTCGAACCCAAACCCAAGCCCGAGCCGAAGCCAACTCCGCCCTGGAAGGAAGATAGCTCACCGCAGGCCAGGAAATCGCCTGCGAAAAAGCCTGCCAAGCCCAAGGTCATGGTGGATCCGGGCAAGCGCTTTCGCCGCCTGATCCGCGAAGCCGGGCCGATCAGCCTGGCACAATTCATGGGCGAATCGAACGCGCTTTATTACTCCAGCCGCGATCCGCTGGGCGAAGAGGGCGATTTCATCACCGCACCCGAAATCAGCCAGATGTTCGGCGAATTGATCGGGCTGTGGCTGGCCGATGTCTGGGTCCGTGCCGGTGCTCCCGATTTGGTCCATTATGTCGAGCTGGGGCCGGGGCGCGGCACGCTGGCGCAGGATGCGCTGCGCACGGCGGCGCGATACGGGCTCAAGCCCATGGTCCATTTCGTCGAAGGGTCGGAAGCCTTGCGCGAAGTGCAGGCCGCCGCGATCGACGGCGTGGTCCATCATGACGATGTCTCCTCTATCCCCGAAGATGCGCCGATCCTGCTGGTGGCGAATGAATTCTTTGATGCGCTGCCGATTCACCAGCTGATCCGTTCGGCACAGGGCTGGCACGAACGCATGGTCGGGCTGGAGGGCGACAAATTCGCTTTCGTGGCGGGTGACAAGCCGATGGATTCGATCGTGCCCGATGGCTGGCGCACCGCGCGGCAGGGCACGATGATAGAGGCCAACCCGGCCGCCGCCGCGATCATGTCCGAAATTGCCGACCGGCTGGTGGCGCAGGGCGGCGCGGCACTGGTGATCGATTATGGCTCGCTCGAATCCAAATCGGGATCGACATTGCAGGCGATCCGCCAGCACAAGAAGGTCGATCCGCTGTCTGCCCCCGGCGAGGCGGATATGACCGCACATGTCGATTTTGAGATGCTGACCAAGGTGGCCAAGCGCCAGGGTGCCCGCGTGGAAGGGGTGGAGATGCAGGGTGACTGGCTCCACGCGCTGGGCATCGATACGCGCACAGAGGCGTTGCAGCGCCGTTCGCCCGCCGCCCAGGCGCAGGTAATTGCGCGCCAGCGGGACCGGCTGGTCAATGAAGACCAGATGGGGTTGCTGTTCAAGGTTATGGGGCTTGCTTCGCCGGATTGGCCCGTGGGGGTAGGCTTCCGCCACCGCTGATCCAAAATGGCTCGCTTTCCCGGACCTGCATGCTAGTCATCGGGACGGGAGAGAGTATTGGCGCCGCAATCACATCGCAAGCGATCGATCTTGTCGCGCATCGTGCGGCGTATCATCATGGGCCTGTACCGCTGGAAGGGCTGGAAGCTTGACGGCCATTTGCCCGAATTGCCCAAATATGTGATCGCCGGCGCGCCGCACACTTCCAATTGGGACTTCGTATTCTTTATCGGGGCCACCGCCGAAGAGGGCATCGAACCCAATTTTATGGGCAAGCACACGCTGTTTCAGGGCGTGATGAGGAAATTCATGTTCGATATGGGCGGCATCCCGATCGACCGGACAAAGCGCAGCAATGTGGTGGAGCAGGTGGCCGAGGAATTTGCCCGGCGCGACCGGCTGGCACTGGTGATCGCGGCAGAAGGTACGCGCACCACCGATGGCAGCTGGAAATCCGGATTTTATCACATTGCCGTGGCGGCGGGGGTGCCGATCGTCCCGGCCTGGGTCTGCAACGAACGCATGGTGCTGGGCTTTGGCGAGCCTGTGTGGCCCAGCGGCAATTACGGTGAAGATCTGCTCAAGATCGCGCATTTCATGCGCTCAAAGCTGCCCGATTCTGAGCGTTTCAAGGTGCTGGAGGCGCAGGCGCAGCGAATAATCGAGGAGGGTTCCGATGATTGATGCCCTGTTGGTGAATGCAGCGATCCTGGTGGCGATCATTCTGGCATTGTGGCTGATCTCGGTCAGGATAGATGACGTGTCCTTCATCGATGCCTTCTGGGGTGCAGGCATGGCGCTGATGGCGGCGGCGAGCTATCTCCAGCTCGGCGGGGCGGGCGATCTGGCTGCCCTGATCATGTTCATGGCGGTGGCCTGGGGCGCCCGGCTGGGCATCTATCTGTTGCGACGCTGGCGGCGCGAGGGCGAAGACAAGCGCTATGCCCTGATCCTCAAGAAGGACCGCGAAAAGGGCAATTTCGCGCTCGCCGCGCTGGTCAAGGTCTGGCTGATGCAGGCCATATTGCTGATGCTGGTTTCGAGCCCGGCGCAGGTCGGGATCCTGGCCGCCGGGGCCGATGCGGCGATTACCCCGTTGGCGCTGGCGGGATTGGCGCTGTGGGCCTTGGGCATATTCTTCGAATGGATCGGCGATTGGCAACTGGCGCGGTTCAAGAGTGATCCGGCCAATCATGGCCAGGTGCTCGACACGGGGCTGTGGCGCTATACCCGCCATCCCAATTATTTCGGCGATGCCTGCGCCTGGTGGGGGATCTGGCTCGCCTGTGCGGCAGCAGGTTGGGATTATGCACTCTATACCGTGGCGGGGCCGATCTTCCTGACCTTCACGCTCACCAAATGGTCGGGCGTGGCCTTGCTGGAGCGCGGGCTGGACAAGTCGAAGGGCGACAAATACGCTGCATATAAACGGCGTACGTCCGCCTTTGTCCCTTTGCCGCCGCGCCGCGGCGGTTGATCAGTGCTGGTCAGGGGCGAACCGCAATTTTCAGGCGCGCGGGGGTTTAAGGTGGTTCGTAGCGACCCTACATGGTTTTTCGCGTACGCATCCGAGCTTGGAGAAATTAGGTGAACGCCACGAATGAGGAAGAGCGGCAACGCCTGATCCGCCTGACCGTGGAGCTGGCAAAGCAGCTTGGTCGCGGCATCACTCTGGCTGACCTCGCCTCCGAGGCGCGGATGACCCGGAGCCGATTGCAGGCGATTTTCGAGAATGACGACGCATTGTTCGACGGGATCGTGGAAGACTGGTTTGCGCCCAAGCTTGCGATCATGGACGATGTCATGGCGAGCGAGCTGCCGCCCCGTCGCAAGCTCTATGAATTTGTTGCGCGCCGTTATGTGCAGCAGCGCGATCTCTATCGCTCCGACCCTACCGGATTTGGAACGATCCTTGAGCTGGGCGAACAGAATTTCGAACGCACCCGGTCATATGTCGACCTGGCCGATCACTATATGTGCGAATTGATCGCAGAGGCACAGGCGGACGGGTATTTCCCGGGGCTTGAGATCAACGAGGTGCTCTCGCTGATGAACCAGATGCTCAATTGCTACATCCAGCCGGCCAATCTGACCTATATGGAAGCGCGCCTGAACGAAGAGAAGCTCGCGCGGATCGTCGATGCCATGTTTGACGGCCTTTCGGGCGAAGATCGCGGGGCCAAGAGCCTCAGCAATTTGCGCGCCGCAAACTGATCATTCCGCATCGATTTGCGTGACCCGCCCGGTTGGCGGCAATTCTCGCACATCCTTGCCCGCGATCCAGGCTTCGAATGCGTCGAGATCGACCGGGCCGATCACGCTGTCAGTCCCCTGTGTGAACATTGTGTAGCTATCCCCGCCAGCAGCGAGGAAACTGTTCATCGTCACGCGATAGGTCGCGACCGGATCGATCGGCTTGCCATCGAGCGTGGCGCTGACCACGCGCTGACCGATCGGACGGCGCATGTCGTAGCTCAGCGAAAAGCCTTCGGACGGACTGAAGGTCTGGACGAATCCATCGTCGTCAAATTGCTGTTCCAGCAATGCCATCAATTGCGTGCCGGTGAAGCTCTTCGTTACCAGCGTATTGCCGAAGGGTTGCACCGTATAAATGTCGCCAAAGGTTACGGTGCCATCAGCTGTCGGTATGATCGCGGTACGGATACCCGAATTGTTCATGAAGGCGATCTGCGCCCCGGCTTCGCGCGTGGCGGCAAGTTGCGCGTCTGCGATCGCATTGCCGAGCGGGGTCTCCTCGGTCACGGTGCGGCGATAACGCCCGTCCCCGCTGATCTTCCCCACCGGCCTCTGAGCCACGGCTTCGGCTGCTCCGGCATAGGTCGCAACATAGGCAGCGGCATCGGCATCGAGCCCGCCAGGCCCCAATCCGTCGGCGCGAACCAGCACATTGCGCGCCGTTGAAGCCGTAACATCATGCTGTTGCGGATCGACCGTGAGCGCAACATCGGTAACGAAATTTCCGCCGTACCCCGCGCTGGTGACAAGGAAGCGTCGTGTCGGATCAATCGTCGAATAGTCGCAGACATAGAATTGATGCGTATGGCCGGAGATGACCAGATCGACCCGGGGATCCAGTTTCGCGAGGATATCCAGCAGCGGGCCGGTGATCCCGTCGCAGCCGGGATTGTCGTAAGGCCGGCTGCTGTAGAGCCCCTGGTGTATCGCAATCACGATGGCATCAACGCCTTGATCGGCGAGCCGGCCCACCCGGTCATTGATGGATTCAGCCTCGTCCGAGAAAACCAGGTCGTTGACCCCGCTTGGAGTTACCAGTGAAGGCGTTTCTTCAAGCGTCAGACCGATCACGCCGATCGAGATCGCTCCAGCCCCTTCACCAAATCGCTTGATGCCTTCCGATGGAAACAAATGTTCACCGGTCTCTGCGAACGCCACATTGGCGGACAGGATCTGGAAATCTGCGCCTTTGAACTGTTCTATCTGGCACGGCTCCCGCATCGCGAACCTTTCACAGCCGCCATCCTGCATTCGCTTGAGTTCGCGCCAGCCGCGGTCGAATTCGTGATTACCAACAGCGCTGAAATCGAGGCCAATCTGGCCCATTGCCGTAACCGTCGGCTCATCGAGAAATAGGGAGGAAATGAGAGGACTGGCTCCGATCAGGTCCCCCGCCGAAATGACGAGATTGTATTCATTCTGCTGGCGCAGAGCTTCCACCGTTGCGGCGAAAGCGGCGAGCCCGCCGACCTTGATCGCCTGGCTGCTGCCGTCAGCTTCCTTCACCGTGAATGGCCGAACCAACGGTTCCAGGTTCCCGTGGAAATCGTTTATTCCGATCACCCGTACCGTGACCGGTTGCGCAGGGGGAGGAGGGGGGGGCTCGATCGTGGGAACCGCGGCGCAGGCCGAAAGTGTCAGCGCGGCGAAGGCAAGGGCGGCGAATTGCTTCATGATCAATCGATGGGTGCAGAATGTGTCGGTGTAAAGACAGTTGTTGCGCTGGTTCTAGCCCGCTTCGCTGGCTTGCGGGGCCTGTGCCGGCGGGCGGCTGGCGTGGATCATTGACCATGCGGCGAGGAACAACCCGGCCATCAATGGGCCGATCACAATCCCCGCGAGTCCCATGGCCGCAATCCCGCCCAGTGTGGTGACGAGGATGATCCAGTCCGGGATCCCGGTGTCGCGCCCAACCAGGATGGGGCGCAGCACATTGTCAGCCATGCCTATGACCGCGACGCCGGAAATCAGCACCAACACGCCTTGCCAGATCGCGCCGGTCGCCAGCAGGTATATTGCCACCGGCGCCCAGACGATCGCCGGGCCCAATGCGGGCAGCAGCGAGAAGATCGCCATCAACACGCCCAGCAGCATCACCGATGGCACGCCGACGATCCAGAAGGTGATCGCGCCCAGTGCGCCCTGCACCAGCCCGACCACCACCGATCCCTTGATCGTGGCCCGCACAATGGCCAGAAAACGCTCGGCCAGATCTTGCGCAATGGCTGGCTGGAGCGGCAAAGCACGCTGGACCGCCGCGCCAATGTTGCACCCATCGCGCAGCAGGAAGAACAGCGCGTAGAGCCCCACGCCAAAGGCCAGAACGAAGCCGAATACGCCGCCGCCAAAGGCCACGGCCTGGCGTGCGATCAGCCCCGCGCTTTCGGTCAGGAATTCCTGCGCCCGGGCCTGGATCGACGCAAGGTCGCCCAGGCCTGATCGGGTGAGCGAGGCGCGGAGCTTTTCCGGCAAGGCACCCAGTACATGCGCGAACCAATCCGCCACATTGATGTCACCCTGCTGGAAGGCGATGACCAGTCCGGCGGCTTCTTCCACTACCATGCTTCCCACCACCAATGCGGGGAGCAGCACCGCCACTGTGATTACGCCCAGGGTGGCAACGGCCGCGCGATTGGGCTTTGCCCCCATCCGCGCCAGGAACCATTGGTAGAGCGGTTGGAACATGATCGCGGCCAGCGCGGCCCACAGCAGTGGCGATGCAAATGGCCAGGCGATCCACGCCACGCCAAGAGTCAGCAATACCAGCAGGATGAGGAATCCGCCGCGTTCGAAGGCGGTCGTGTCGTTACCTGCTGCCATTCGCAGACCTCCCTGTGGCCGTGCCGCCCGATCAGACGTCGAGATGCGCGGTGCTGAGTGCCCCTTGCGGTTCTTGATGGCAAGAATCAGACATCAAGGTTCGCAACATTCAAAGCATTCTCCTGGATGAATTCGCGGCGCGGTTCGACAATATCGCCCATCAACCGGGTAAAGATCTCGTCGGTTACATCTGCATCCTCGACCTTGACCTGCAGCAGCGCGCGATTTTCCGGATCGAGCGTGGTCTCCCACAATTGTTCTGCGTTCATTTCGCCCAGCCCCTTGTAGCGGCTGATCGACAGGCCCTTACGCCCGGCGGCGAGCACGGCGTCGAGCAATTGCGTGGGGCGGCTGATCGCGTCCCCGCTGGTTGCGATGGGTGCGTCATCCGCCTCGGTGTCGTCAGCGGGCACCGGATCGGGTTCTGCGGTGGAAGTCTTCACCAGATTGCAGGGCACAGCATAGGTTTCCGCATGCATGCCTGCGAGGCCATGCAGCTTGTGAGCTTCGGTGCTGGTGAGGAAGCGCGCCTCGATATCGTGAACGTCGGTCACCCCGCGCCACAGGCGTTTGAAGCGGACCGAACCGTCATCGCGCAGGCTGGCGGACCATTTCGCTTCGGTGTCTTCCAGTTCCATCCGCCGGGCGGCGAATTGCAGCGCCTGTGCGCGGACTTCCGTGGTCAGAACCGGATCCAGCGCACCTGACAACGCCATTTGTTCGATGATCGCGGAATTGTAACGCTTTGGCACGAAGCCCAGCAAATTGCGCAGCCGCAGGGCGTGATCGACCAGTCCGCGCAGATCATTGTCGGATCGCGCGCCGATGCCCGTTTCCAGCACGCGGCCCTGCAATCCGGCGTCGATCAAATAACGATCGAGCGCACCATTGTCTTTGAGATAGACCTCGCTGCGGCCCTTGGAGACCTTGTAGAGCGGCGGCTGGGCGATAAAGAGATGCCCGGCCCTGATGATATCGGGCATTTGCCGGTGGAAGAAGGTGAGCAGCAGCGTACGGATATGCGCGCCGTCAACATCGGCGTCGGTCATGATCACGATTTTGTGATAGCGCAGCTTCTCAAGGTTGAATTCGTCGCGGATGCCGGTGCCCATGGCCTGGATCAGCGTGCCGACTTCCTTGGAGGAAATGATCCGGTCAAACCGTGCGCGTTCGACATTCAGGATCTTGCCCTTCAGCGGCAGGATCGCCTGGGTCTTGCGGTCACGCCCCTGCTTGGCGGATCCGCCGGCGGAGTCACCCTCGACCAGGAACAGTTCGGATTTCGCCGGATCGCGTTCCTGGCAATCGGCCAGCTTGCCGGGCAGGCTGGCGACGCTCATCGCGCCCTTGCGGCTCATCTCGCGTGCCCTGCGGGCGGCTTCGCGTGCGGCGGCAGCATCGATGATCTTCTGAATGATGGTCCGCGCGTCAGCCGGATTCTCCTCCAGCCAATCGTTCATCTTCTCACCCATCAGGCTTTCGAGCGGCTGGCGCACTTCGGATGAGACGAGCTTGTCCTTGGTCTGCGAACCGAATTTGGGATCGGGCAGCTTGACGCTGACGATCGCGGTCAGTCCTTCGCGCATATCCTCGCCCGAAAGGCTGACTTTCTCTTTCTTCATGATGCCGGAACGATCGGCATAATTGTTCAGCGTGCGGGTTAGTGCTGCGCGGAAGGCGGCGAGGTGGGTGCCGCCGTCGCGCTGGGGGATATTGTTGGTGAAGCACAGGACGTTTTCGTAATAGGAATCGTTCCATTCCAGCGCCACGTCGATCCCGATCCCATCCTTTTCGGCCGAAACGGAAATCGGTTCGGGCACCAGGGCCTGCTTGTTGCGATCGAGCCATTTGACGAAGGCCGCGATTCCGCCTTCGTAGAACAGATCGTGCTCCAGCACCTCTTCATGGCGCTTGTCACGCAGCAGGATGCGCACGCCCGAATTGAGGAAGGCCAGTTCGCGATAGCGGTGTTCCAGCTTGTCAAAATCGAACTCGGTCACATTCTTGAAGGTATCGGTGGAGGCTTTGAAGGTGACCCGCGTGCCCTTCTTGAACCCGTTGGCGTCCGAATTGCCTTCGACCCTGGGTGCATCGCCTTTCACCTCAAGCGGGGCGACCGCATCGCCATGCTCGAACCGCATCCAGTATTCCTTGCCCTCGCGCCAGACAGTCAGTTCTAGCCATTCGGAAAGCGCGTTGACAACCGAGACGCCCACGCCGTGCAGGCCGCCCGAAACCTTGTAGGCATTGTCTTCGCTGGTGTTTTCGAACTTACCGCCAGCGTGGAGCTGGGTCATGATAACCTCGGCTGCGGAAACGCCCTCTTCCTTGTGCATGCCCACCGGGATGCCGCGGCCATTGTCCTCTACCGAAACCGATCCATCGGGGTTGAGTTCGATCAGCACCAGGTCGCAATGGCCTGCCAGCGCCTCGTCAATCGCATTATCCGAAACCTCGAACACCATGTGGTGCAAGCCCGATCCATCATCGGTATCGCCGATATACATGCCGGGGCGCTTGCGCACCGCATCAAGGCCTTTCAGGACCTTGATCGAATCGGCGCCATATTCGCCTTGCTGCTTGCTGCTGGAGGTGCCGTTTGCGGGGGTATCGGGGGTTTGGTCTGACATGACGATCATATAGGCGGCAGGGTCCCGAATCCCAAGCGTTTCCCCCGCCATATCCGGGGTTTTCCACGGTGTGCGGCGGCGCATCCGGCTTGCTGGGACGCGAAAGTTCGGCCAGTTGCATTTTGCATACTGGCCAATTGCGTCTGCCGACCCTAGTCCCTGTCGGAAATCACAATACACGGGAGGGATCCGGCAACCCATGCTTGATGTGCTTTCAGCGGAGTTTGGCAATTTCCCCGCGGTCCTGTCCGCATGGGCCGCGTCCCAGCCTGACAAGCCAGCGCTGCGCGACAGCGATCACGAACTGAGCTGGGGCGGGTTGGGCGAGAGGGTTGAGCGGATCGCCGCGCGGCTGGTTGAGACCGGGCTGGAACGCGGGCAATCGGTCGCAATTCTGGGCACCAGCTGCATCAATTATGCGCTGGTTTTCCTGGCCGCGGTGCGCGCGGGAGGGGTGGCCGCGCCGCTCACCACCAGCGCTTCGAAGGATCAGCTGATCGGCATGGTGGGTGACAGCGGCGCGCGGCATCTGTTTGTCGATGCGGCCAAGAGCGCCGAGCTGGGTGCGGATTTCGCGCCCGGGCTTGAGCATATTGCGCTGGAACAGCTGGACAGCTGGATGGCGCCCGCCGGAACCCAGGCCCCCGCCTTCGAGCCGGAGCGGAAGGATCCGTTCAATATCATCTATTCTTCCGGCACCACCGGCATTCCCAAGGGCATTGTCCATTCGCACCTGATGCGCTGGCGGCAATTCGCCAGCACTGCGTCGAGCTATCTTGGCTCTGACCATGAAGTGCGCGCGCTCGCTTCGACCCCGCTCTATTCGAACACCACCATGGTTGCCTTCCTGCCCCCGCTGCTGGCGGGCGGTACGGTCAATATCATGGGCAAGTTCAATACCGTGCGCTGGCTGGAGATTGCGCAAGAACATGGAGTAACCACCACCATGCTGGTGCCGGTGCAATATCAACGGCTGATGGCCGAGCCGCGCTTCGACGAATTCGATCATTCAACGCTGCAGTTCAAATATTGCACCTCCGCGCCCTTCTCTGCCGATCTCAAAGCCGAAGTGCTGCGGCGCATGCCAGGCGGCCTGATCGAAATCTATTCGATGACCGAGGGCGGAGTGGTGTGCCTGCTGGCGGCGCATGAATTCCCTCACAAGCTGCACACTGTGGGGCGGCCTGCTCCGGGGAGCGAGCTGAAGGTGCTGGACGATAATGACCAGCCGGTGCCGCCGGGCACGCCGGGCAATCTCGTCGGTCGCTCGCAAACCATGATGAGCGGATACAAGAACCAGCCCGAGAAAACGCGCGAGGGCTATTGGACCGATCCCGCAACCGGCGAAGTGTGGCAGCGGATGGGGGATATCGGGCGAGTCGATGACGACGGCTTTGTCGAACTGGTCGGCCGCGCAAAGGACATGATCATCTCGGGCGGGTTCAATATCTTCCCCAGCGATCTGGAGGCAGAGCTGGAGAAAGAGGACGAGGTGCTGGAAGCGGCTGTTGTTGGCATGCCGTCAGAGAGCTGGGGCGAGACCCCGATCGGCTTCATCCGCATCGCGCCGGGTGGGCGCGAACCAGAGGCAATCCGGGAGACGGTCAATGCGCGGCTGGGCAAGACCCAAAGGCTTACCGCGCTCTATGCGATCGACGAAATGCCGCGCAGCCATATCGGCAAGCTGTTGAAGAGCGAATTGCGCGAACGGCTGGCCGCCAGCGGCGCAAGATTCTGATCGATTGGGTGTCGGGCGCGGCCCCACGCCGTGCGGTTGAGACGCAGCCGCCAAGCTTGGGGGAGGGGGAGGGCTGTGGCGGCCGCGTCTCTTTCGCTGCCTATGCGCCTTGCCGCTTGGGGGAGCTCAGACCACTACGTGGCCGAGCATGAGACCGCTAAGCGCGGTCGCGGCAAAGAAGGCGAGGACAACCGATGCAGTCTTTTGCATGGCCATTCTCCTGCAAGCCTTGGCGGGGGGAGAGGGGACCCGCTTTCAGGCTGTGACGGTGAAATAATGTTGCGGCCCGTTGAACTCAAATGAGAAAACAGTCAGAAATGTTGCGCTTTTTGCAACAAGTCGCACTGTAACCTCTCGGAACTTGCCGGCGATGATCGGTGCGCGCGCTGTCTGCTGCGCACAGCAGGCGCGCCACGCTTGCCAGTCCGCCCGCTGAACATTAACGCGCCGCCATGAGCGACGCACACCTTCCCGATTCCATCCTTATCGTCGATTTTGGCAGCCAGGTGACCCAGCTGATCGCGCGCCGCGTGCGCGAAGCCGGGGTCTATTCCGAAATCGCGCCCTTCAGCATGGCCGAAGAGGCCTTTCATCGGATGAAGCCCAAGGGGATCATCCTGTCGGGATCGCCCGCGGGTGTGCCGGAGGAAGGATCGCCGCGCGCGCCCGAATNGTTGTTCCAGGCAGGCGTGCCGATCCTGGGCATATGCTATGGCCAGCAGGTGATGAGCCACCAGTTGGGCGGCGAAGTGCGGCCCGGCCACGAAGTGGGCGATGGCGGAGAGTTCGGCCGTGCCTATCTCACCGTGACCAAGGAATGCGCGCTGTTCGACGGATTGTGGAACGTGGGCGAGCGCCACCAGGTATGGATGAGCCATGGCGACAAGGTGACGAAATTCGCCCCCGGCTTCGAAATTGTTGCGATCTCAGACGGTGCGCCCTTCGCGGTGATCGCGGATGAGCAGCGCAAGTTCTATGGTACCCAGTTCCACCCCGAAGTGGTCCATACCCCCGATGGCGGGAAGCTGATCGCCAATTTCGTCCACCGCGTGTGCGGGCTGGCGGGCGATTGGACCATGGCTGCCTATCGCGAGACCAAGGTCGCCGAAATCCGCCAGCAGGTGGGCGATGGGCGAGTGATCTGCGGGCTTTCAGGCGGGGTCGACAGCTCTGTGGCGGCGATCCTGATCCACGAGGCGATCGGCGATCAGCTCGTTTGCGTATTCGTCGATCACGGCCTGTTGCGATTGAACGAGCGCGAGCAGGTCGAAAGCCTGTTCCGCGATCATTACAACATCCCGCTGGTGGTGGTCGATGCGGAGGAACGCTTCATGGCGGGCCTCGCCGGCGTCACCGATCCGGAAAGGAAACGCAAGTTCATCGGCGCCGAATTCATCGCCGTGTTCGAAGAAGAGGCGAACAAGCTGGGCGGGGCGGACTTCCTGGCGCAGGGCACGCTCTATCCCGATGTGATCGAATCGGTGTCCTTCACCGGCGGGCCGAGCGTAACGATCAAGAGCCACCACAATGTCGGCGGCCTGCCCGAACGCATGAACATGAAGCTGGTCGAACCGCTGCGCGAATTGTTCAAGGACGAAGTGCGCGAGTTGGGCCGCGAGCTTGGCCTTAACGAGCAGTTTGTTGGCCGCCATCCCTTCCCCGGGCCGGGCCTCGCGATCCGCATTCCGGGCGAAGTGACCAAGGAACGCTGCGACATCCTGCGCAAGGCCGATGCGATCTATCTCGAGGAAATCCGCAATGCTGGCCTCTATGACGCGATCTGGCAGGCTTTCGCCGTGCTGCTGCCGGTCAAGACGGTGGGCGTGATGGGCGATTATCGCACCTATGACAGTGTGTGCGGTCTGCGCGCGGTGACCAGCACCGATGGCATGACGGCGGATGTCTATCCCTTTGACGCGGCCTTCCTGACTGGTTGCGCCACGCGCATCGTCAACGAAGTGCAGGGCATCAACCGCGTGGTTTATGACTATACGTCAAAGCCGCCGGGGACGATCGAGTGGGAGTGACCGTGACCGAAGCTTCGCCGAAGGACCGCGAGGCAGTCATTCAGCTGTGGCGGTCGGCAGAGTTGACGCGGCCATGGAACGATCCGGCGAGCGATTTCGATCTTGCATTGGCAAGTCCAAGCTCGACAATTCTCCTTGCGCAAAAAGAGTTTGAATTGGCCGGCACTGCAATGGTCGGTTTCGACGGCCATCGCGGCTGGGTCTATTACCTCGCGTCCGATCCGGCGCGCCGTGGGCAGGGCGTAGGCCGGGCGCTGATGCGGGCAGCCGAAGAATGGCTCAAGCATCGCGGCGCGCCCAAGATCCAGCTCATGGTCCGTGGAGACAATCAAGACGCTCGCGCTTTCTACCAGGCGCTTGGCTATGAACTGCAAGATGTCGTGACGATTGGCCGGCGGCTGGACTGAGCGCATTCGGCCGCAAATTAAGCTTCCTAGCGACGCGCCAAACGCCTAGCCTCCCCACGGGATAGGGAGGGGGCATGGCGACAATTGCACAGGGTACGGCCAAACCGCCCAGGGCGGTGTTCTGGCTGGTGGCGCTGATCGGGCTTTCGGTTCTGCTCAACTATGTCGATCGCGGTGCGATCGGAGTGGCGGCGCCGCTGATGAAGAGCGAATTGGGGCTTTCGGCGACCGGCTTTGGCCTGGCGGTCAGCGCGTTCTTCTGGGTCTATGCGCCGATGAACCTCGCGGTTGGCTGGCTTTGCGACCGCTTCTGCGTTTACCGCATTTTCGCCGCCGGGGTAGCGATCTGGGCGCTCAGCACATTCCTGACCGGTTTCATCGGCGGGATCGCCATGCTGCTGGTGTTCCGCCTGTTCCTGGGCCTGGGCGAGGCGATCGCCTTTCCCGGCAGCTCCAAGGTCTTCGCCGCAGAGGTTCCCGCAGCCCATCGCGGCATGGCCAATGCCGTGGTTGGTGCGGCGCTGGCATTCGGCCCGGCGATCGGCACAATGGCGGGCGGGACCATCCTCGCTCTGGCCGGCTGGCGGCCGATCTTCTGGGTCTTCGGCGCGGTGACGCTGCTGTGGCTCATCCCATGGCACTTTGCCTCGCGCCCGTTCCGCAGCGAGAAACTGACGGAGGCGATTGTTACGCCGATCCCGATCCGAAAACTCCTGCGCATTCCGGCGTTGTGGTTGATGAGCGCGGCGCACTTCATGTCCAACTATGGATTTTACTTCCTGCTCGCCTGGCTGCCCCTGTTCCTGGTCGAGACGCGCGGATACAGCATCGCCGAGATGACTGGGCTCGCCACCACCGGGCTGGTCGTGCAAGGTTTCTCCGCCCTTGCCAGCGGGCGCATATCAGACATGCTGGTGGTGCGCGGCATGGACGAAGCGAAGCTGCGGCGCTGGATCATGGCGCTGGGCCAGCTGATGGTCGGCATAGCGATTGGCGGGATATATCTGGCAGATGGCGCGAACATGCTCCTGTTGTGGCTGGTGCTGGGCGGGATCGGGGTCGGCCTGGTTTCGGTGAATATCTTTGCCGTGGCACAAATGTTCGGTGGACCAAAGGCCACCGGGGGCTGGGTCGGCGTGCAGAACACGCTGGGCAATACCGCCGGAATTGTCGGGCCGGTAATCACCGGACTTATCATTGACCGGCTGGGCGGTTATGAATGGGCCTTCGCCGTCGCTGCTGGTGTTACCGTGCTAGGCTTTTTCTGGTGGTGGCTGGCGATCCCGGAAATCCGCGAGGCCGAGATTTGATGCGCGGCGCGCTGCGGTTGGATTCCCGCTGCGGAATTGCCAGGGTTGCGGCGTCTTAGCCGCTGAGAAGAACCGGAAGAAAGGATTGTTCACGTGCCAGCTATTGCCAAAATTCGCCTTGCCACCGCCGCGCTGGCCATGGTCGCTGCCAGCGCCTGCTCGCAACCCGCGCCGCTGGACGAAGGAAGCTGGAGCCTGGACAATGCCCAGAGCAGCCTGTCCTTTGCCACCGTCAAGGCTGGCAATGTGGGCGAGGCGCATGCGTTCAAGACGCTCGGCGGTTTGATATCACCCGATGGCAAGGCCAAGCTCAACATCGATCTTGCCTCGGTCGATAGCGGGATCGAGATTCGCGATCAGCGCATGCGCGATGTGCTGTTCGAAGTGGGGGCCTATCCGCAGGCCGAAGTGACGGTGCAACTCGATCCGGCCAGCCTTGCCAGCCTGAAGGCAGGCGAAAGCAAGCTTCAGGACATTACCGCCACGCTCAATCTGCATGGCGCGACAAGCGAGGTTGCGGCCAATGTCCGGGTGGTGCGCACCGGGGCAGACACTGTGCTGGTCGCCACTACGCGCCCGATCATGCTCGATGCGGATTCGCTGGGCCTGGGCGATGGAGTAGAGCAATTGCGCGAGCTGGCCGGTCTGCCCGAAATCAGCCATGCGGTGCCGGTGAGCTTCGCCATCACTTTTCGCCGGTAAGTTCGCTCAGGCGGCTGCGCGCACCTTTTCGTCGATCCGTTCGATCGCGGCGCGAATTGCCTTGGCTGCATCGGCGCTCAATTGATCTTCGGACAGGGTCAGGGCCTGCTGCAAGGTCTTGCGCACCGCACCTTGGGGCTGACCCAGTTCGGCATAATGCTCAAGCCCATAGCGCATGATGATCGTGGTATTGACGGCCAGATCGTGCAGCCGCGGCTTGGGCCAGTCCAGCATTCCAGCATCGACCAGCGCGGCAAGGTGCAGTTCCAGGCAGTCTTCGGATTTGACCAGCCATTCCGCGACATGGCTCGCAATCGGTTCGACATGTTCGCCGTAATGGGGCTGGTCGCGGTAAAGGAAGCGAAAGTCGCGCAGCTCGAGAATCTGCGCCTCGATCAACCTGCAATAGGAGCCCACCGGATCGCTTGGGTCTGGCCGCATGGCCAGGCGATCGGTGACCCGCTGGCTGAACTGTTCGGCAATCGCCGCCAACAAATCGCGCTTGGTCTTGAAGTGATACCACAGATTGCCTTCGGCAATGCCGCAGGCTTCGGCCAATGCAGCCGTCGTCACCGCGCCATAGCCGGTTTCGTTGAACAGCAGCCGTGCGGTCAGGATGATTCTGTCGCTTGTCTTCATCAATAGCGTGATAGCTCAACCTGCATGTGTTTGTAACCATGGACGAAGCAGGCGGGCACCCGCTCGGGTTCGGCCAGCACGTTCACCCGCAGGCGGCGCTTGGCCATTTCTTCCAGCAGCGTGTGCAGCTGCAATTCGGCCACCCGTGCGCCCACGCAGCGGTGGATACCGTAACCGAAGGAAAGGTGGCGGCGGGCGTTGTGGCGATCGACTTTGATGGCCTCGCCATCGTCGAAGATTTCCTCGTCGCGATTGGCCGAAAGATACCACAGCACCACCTTGTCACCCGCCTTCATCAGCGGACCGAACATGTCGGTGTCTTCCACCACTGTGCGCCGCATATGCGATAGGGGGGTCTGCCAGCGGATCAATTCCTGCACCGCATTGGGGATCAGTGACGGGTCCGCCTCCAGCTTGGCGCGTTCGTCCGGATATTTGCTAAGGGCGTAGGCATAGGCCGACATGGAATTGCGGGTGGTGTCATTGCCGCCCACGATCAGCAGGATCAGATTGCCGATGAATTCTTCTGGCGGCATGTCTTTCATCGCATCGGACTGCAGCATGATGCTGACCAAATCCTTGCCGGGATTGGCAATGCGCTGCTGCCACAAGGCGGCAAAGGCCGCGCCCATTTCCTGCATCTTGGCCAGCCGCAATTCGATATTGCCGCTATCCTTGACCAGCTCGACATCGCCGCCATAGTCAGACCATTCGGTTAGCTTGTGGCGCTCTTCCCAGGGAAAATCGAACAGCTTGGCGAGCATCCCGGTCGTCAGCTCGATAGAGACTTTGGGCACCCAGTCGAAGCTTTCGCCAATGGGCAGCGAATCCAGCAGTTCAGCGGTGCGCTGCTGCACTTCGGCCTTCATTGCGGCCACTTCCGACGGCCCGAAACTCGGAGCAACCGCACGGCGCGGGCCTGTGTGCTGGGGCGGATCCATCGCAATGAACATGGGCTCGCGCATATTATACTGCTCGAACAAAGCGGGATCGCCGGAAATGGCGATGCCGCCCTTGTCCCACTGTGAGGAGAAGAGCTTCGGCAATGCCTCGATATGCTGGATCGGTTTGTAGGTGCTGACCGACCAATAGGGCCCGAAATCGCTTTCCGGCACAAATTGGATCGGCGCGTGCTGACGCAATTGGCGGAATGGTTCCTGCCAGCGATCTTCCGCGTAAAGCTCCTTGCGCGAAACATCGATCGGATCGATTTCCGGCTCCTTGACCCTCAAATCTGCAGCTGATGCCATGACAACATCCCTCCCTTCCCGGATTAGGGTATATACCCTAATATGGACTGTGGCAAGCGTTTCGGAGATGCTTGCAGCCGTTGTCTGTCACCCCAGGCGGATGTTACGGAAATGCGCTTTGGTGGGGAAGCGCTGGAAGGCATTGTTGGCGATCAGCCATACGCGCACCACCCGCTGCGGCAACGGTTCGCCAAGCGCCTCGCGATAGTCCGCCGCCACCATGCGCCGCTCGCTGTGCCACGCGCCCAGCCCGGCGGGACCGCTGCGCAGCACCCAATGCGTTTCCCAATCGCACCACCAGCCGAGCGGGCAGCGGAAGATGTGGCCCTCGTCGAGACCGGCGCTCCACATATAGGTCAGGTCGCGGCCGTTCTCGAACTCGACCGCGATGCTGATGTAATCGTGGGTGAAGGCGAGATCTTCGGGCAGGGGGGATGGCAGATTCTCGATCAGCCACTCCCATTCAATTTCAGTAGTATCGGTCAGCGGAAGATCGACTTCCTTGCGTAAAATACCTCCCTCGCGATCAAGCGTGATCGCGATATCATTGGGCGTGCCCGAAAAAATCTGCCCTTCGCCGATCCGCCACAGGTAATTCCAATCCTGCGGCGGGGCATAGTCGCTGGCCAGATCGCTTGTGCGCTCAACCCGCACGCCGATTCCCGGGGGGAGAGCCTTACGCTTGCCGGGCAGCAGATTCCCCGCCTCGTCGGCAAATTCGGACAACCCCTTGCTCAGCAGCTCGACTTCCCCATCGGCCCAGGCTTCGAACACCCAGTTTTCGCTTCCGATCCGCCTGACCGGGGCACCGTCAATCCGTACGAACAGCGTGATCACCGGATCGAACACCAGACCGAGGCCTTTGGTCATCCAGTGGTGCCCACTCGCGATCACGCGGAAACGATCGCCCTGGCGCACACTGAGTCCGCTCGCGGTCCAATCGGGTTCGCCCCCGGTCAGCACGATCGGCGCAGAAGGATCGGGCTTGCACGCACCCGCTTGCAGCTCGGGCAGGCGTGCGCGCTGCTGGCGCAGGAACCTCAAGAACGTGCCGGTGCGTTGCAGCACCGATCGCTTGGTCTCAGGCATGACTTCCCCCCCATGGTCCAAGCCGGGAATCGCGACCGTGACGCATGCTAGCATCGAAATGCGCGCCGCCAAGCAGAGTTACGCTACGGCATGGCGTGGCCGTGACGCTGCGCTTGCGAACGGTCCGATTCTCCGCAAACCTGCCGGCAACAATGCGCCAAAAGGGAGATTCGCCATGAAGACCGCCATCACCGAAATGTTCGGGATCCAGCATCCGATTATCCAGGGCGGGATGCATTTCGTCGGCTTTGCAGAGATGGCGGCGGCCGTGTCGAATGCGGGCGGGCTGGGCATCATCACCGGATTGACGCAAGGCACGCCGGAAAAGCTGGCCAATGAAATCGCTCGCTGTCGCGACATGACCGACAAGCCGTTCGGCGTGAACCTGACTTTCCTGCCCACAGTCAACGCGCCCGATTATCCGGGGCTGGTCAGAGTAATTATCGAAGGCGGGGTCAAGGCGGTTGAGACTGCGGGCAATAATCCGCAGCAAGTGCTGCCCTATTTCAAGGATGCAGGGATCAAGGTGATCCACAAATGCACCAGCGTGCGCCACGCGCTCAAGGCGCAGGCTATCGGCTGCGATGCGGTTTCGGTCGATGGGTTCGAATGCGGCGGGCACCCCGGTGAAGACGATGTGCCCAATTTCATCCTGCTGCCCCGCGCTGCGGACGAGCTGGAGATTCCCTTCGTTTCCTCAGGCGGTATGGCTGATGGCCGCAGCCTTGTCGCCTCGCTCGCCATGGGTGCGCAGGGCATGAATATGGGCACGCGCTTCATTGCGACCAAGGAAGCCCCGGTTCACGAAAATGTGAAAAAGGCGATCGTTGCGGCGTCCGAACTGGATACGCGGCTGGTGATGCGCCCTTTGCGCAATACCGAACGGGTGATGACCAATGATGCGGTGGAGGAATTGCTCAGGATCGAAAAGGAGAAGGGCGCGGACCTCAAATTCGAAGACATCATCGAACAAGTCGCAGGCGTCTATCCGCGGATCATGATGGAAGGTGATATGGATGCCGGCGCGTGGAGCTGCGGCATGGTAGCCGGCCTGATCCACGATATCCCGACCTGCAAGGAGTTGATCGACCGGATCATGACCGAGGCCGAGCAAATCCTGGCCCGCATGAATGCGATGCAGGCTGCCTGATCTGACCGCCAGATCAGGCCTCCTCTACCAGTTGAAACCTTCATCGATCGCGGCCTGCTCCGCCGCGCTGGTTTCACGGCCAAGCGCAACCGGGCATGATCATGTGGGCGTCAGTCGCCCTTATCCGTGTCATCCTCGACGCGGGTATAGGGCACGAAATCGGTCAGGAAGATTGCGCCGCTGAAGAATCCGCCCATCCGATCGATCATCGTGACATTGTCGAGCCGGCACAATTGCGAGCCGGTGCGGCGGATCACCAGAATATCGTCACCATCGATATCCTCGGGATGGCGGGTGGTGTTGACATAGATCGTCTTGCCGCGGCCATAGACCAGCGCCGTGCCGTCAATCACGGTGAGGTCATCATTGGGATAGGCGCTGATGCAACTGACGGGTTCGCCAGCCACGCGCCCTTCCAGCAGTTTGGCGAGTTTCTGCTCGCCCTTGGTCATTTCAGGTGTGGCCTCATCGCCTTCGGGTTCGTGCGCCTGCGCCGGACCGGCGGCGAGCACGACCGCGCAGGCGGCCAGGGTAAGCGAACGGAACAGACGGGTCATGCCGATTCTCCTTGAGCGTTAGACTCCCTCACGCTTGCATCATAGCGGAAACAGCTGAACCTGCGCTGAGCAATCCGCGCGGCGTCTGATCGTCAGCTTGCGCCGGCTGAGATATCGGGCAGCGCCGCCTGGTCTGCGCCTTCTGCCACCCCGCCCTTCAACACAAAGCGCCGGTCACAATAGCCGCAATCGACATAGCCATGCTCGTCAATCTCGAGATAGACGCGCGGATGGCCAAGCGCCGATGGGCGGAAAGCTGCGCCGCCGCGTATCTGGCTGGCGCCATCGCAGCTGACGCGGGTGGTTTCGACCAGGATCACTTCGGGCGGTGCAATGCTCATGGCCTGAGCCGATAATGCCATGCGCAGGGATTCGCAACGGGCAAGCGAGCGCTTTGCAGCGACCAAGGAAGGCATTAGAGCGCATAGTATGACAACGCCCCCAGCCATCCGGATCGAAAATCTCGTCAAACGTTATGCCGCCCCTGATGGCGGGGAAGGCAAGCTGGCGCTGAAAGGTGTCAGCTTTGACGTGCCGCAAGGCGGGATTTTCGGCCTGCTCGGCCCCAATGGCGCGGGCAAGAGCACGCTGATCAATATCCTGGCGGGCCTTGTCACCAAGACATCGGGGCAAGCGGAAATCTGGGGCTTCGACATTGACGAGCATCCGCGCAATGCCAAGCGCGCGATCGGGATCGTTCCGCAGGAAATCGTGTTTGATCCCTTTTTCACTCCGTTCGAAGTGCTGGAAAACCAGGGCGGCTTTTATGGCATCGCCAAACATCTGCGCCGCAGCGAGAAGCTGCTCGAAGCGGTCCATCTGGCGGACAAGCGTGACGCCTATGCCCGCACGCTGTCGGGCGGGATGAAGCGCCGGTTGCTGATCGCCAAGGCGATGGTCCATTCGCCGCCGATCCTGGTGCTGGACGAGCCGACCGCCGGGGTCGATGTCGAACTGCGGCGGCAATTGTGGGAACTCGTCACCGGGCTCAATCAAGAAGGCGTGACGGTGGTGCTGACCACGCACTATCTCGAAGAGGCCGAGCAATTGTGCGATCGGATCGCAATCATCAATCATGGCGAATTGATCGCCAACAAGCCGACCCGCGAACTGGTCGGCATGGCGCGCGAGAAGATTGTGCGCGTCGCGGTGGACAAGGATCTGGCCGGGCCGGTGATGGAGCAGGGCTTCAGCAAGGCCGAAGTGGTGGAGCCGCGGGTGATCGAAATCACTTATGATCGCGACGCGGTGAACACCGGGCAGGTGCTGGCGCTGGTCCAGCAACACGGTTACGCGATCGAAGACGTCACCACGCGCGAACCGGACCTTGAGGACGTGTTCGTCCAGCTGACCGGGGCAGGATAGGGGCAATCATGCGCAGCTTTGCCGAGATTTTCGAGATTGCGGCGGGCCGCCATGGCGGGGCTGCGGAACTGGAGAAGAAGCTCTCCAGGCCGCTTCCCACAGAAGAACTCGCCGCGATCCCGGATGATCGCTGGCTGGCTGGAATGACGAAGGCCGTGTTCCAGGCCGGGTTCAATTGGCGCGTGATCGAAAACAAATGGACTGGCTTTGAAGAGGCGTTCGACGGCTTCGATATCGCGGCTTGTGCCTATCGTCTGCCGGACAGTTTCGATGCGCTGACGCAGGACAAGCGGATCGTCCGCAACCCGCAGAAGATCGCCACGGTGCAGGCCAATGCGCTGTTCATTGAGAGCGTGGCGGAAGAACATGGCGGGTTCGGGCGCTGGATCGCCGATTGGCCCCACGGCGACTATGTCGGCCTGCTGGAAGAGCTGGGCAAGCGCGGATCGCGCCTGGGCGGGGCGACGGCGCAATATTTCCTTCGTTTCGCCGGGGTCGATGGCTTCATCCTCTCGCGCGATGTGGTGGCGCGGCTGATCGCAGAGGGGGTGATCGATCGCTCGCCGACTTCGCAAAAGGCGCGCCGGGCGGTGCAGGCCGCGTTTGATCAATGGGCCGAGGAATCCGGCCGCAGCCTGACAGAGATCAGCCGGGTATTGGGCTTCTCGATCTGAAAGTTGCGGCTGGCGCTATCTGATCAACCGCCAATTGCGGCGCGACAGGCGCCGGATCGGACGCTGGCAATGTTGGCAAGTGGCGCAATAATGCAACCCGTTCCAGCTCACCCGCCCCGCCATGGGCGTAGTGATGGTTGATCGAACACAAAATCCGGTCCAGAACCTTCATTCAACTCCCCTTGTGGTGCGACAATGTCCGTCAAACACCGGCATCAAGTCGCATTAAAACCCTGTAATGATGGCACGCGAAGATGGCTGAACAGCACGATGTCCTGGTGATCGGTTCGGGGGCGGCGGGGCTCACCGCAGCGCTGGCACTGGCCGAGACAAAGCGCGTGCTGGTGCTGGCCAAGGGCGATCTGCGTTCGGGCTCCACCGCATGGGCGCAGGGCGGGATCGCCGCCGTGCTCGATGCCGGGGATACGTTCGAGGACCACATTCGCGATACCCTGGTGGCGGGCGCAGGGCTCAACCGGCGCGATACGGTGGAATTCGTGATCGAACGCGCACCCGCGGCGATCGACAAGTTGATCGAACTGGGCGTGCCGTTCAATCAGGAAGGCCCCGAACTGCACCTGACGCGGGAGGGCGGGCATTCGCATCGCCGGATCGTGCATGTTGACGATGCGACCGGCTGGGCGGTGCAGGCGGCCTTGCTGAAGGCAGCAGAGGAGAACCCCAACATCACCCTGATGCCGGGGCGCACCTGCGTGGATCTTATCACCGGGCGGCATGGCGAGAAGTTTTCCGGCGAGGGCCGGGTGTGGGGCGCCTACGCGCTCGATGAGGCGAGCGGCAAGGTCGAGAAATATCTCGCCAAGGCGACCGTGCTGGCATCGGGCGGAGCGGGGCGCGTCTATCTCTTCTCCACCGCGCCACGCGGCGCGACGGGGGACGGGATCGCCATGGCCTGGCGCGCGGGCTGCCGCGTTTCCAATATGGAGATGATGCAGTT
>JBNLDR010000004.1:0-36090 GCA_050304495.1 Altererythrobacter sp. | reverse complement strand
GAGGTTTTCCGGGCAGGCGAACAAATAGCCTGCTGCATTCAGAAGATCATCGGGCTCGACGTTCTTCGCCCTCACCATGCGGCCGTTGTCACCCGTCCCGGACATCGCTGCCTCGGCCATGGCCTTGCTTGCACCCGTCCGGCTGTGCCAAATAATGAGGAGTTCGGTTTCGCTCACACGTAAGGGAAAACGCGTTGCACCGTCGATTGTCAATTCTGACGGGCCAAACGGCCACGGCAGCCAGGATTAAAACCCGGTAATGGCATCAAAATCTCTCGCACCCGTTCTTGGGGTAACGGGCTCGCTTTCCGGCAAAGTCTGGCATTGGCGCGGGGGCAATATGGCCATCGAAGGCGGAATATCGGGGCTGGAGAACGACATCCTGTCACAGTTATTGCTGACCAGAGGCGTGGCAGCGGATGACCTCGCCCGCCACGTTAATCCCACCTTGCGCGATTTCCTGCCGAATCCGTCAGAATTTCGGGACATGGAGACGGCGGCAGAACGCCTCGCGCAAGCCATCCTGGGCCAGGAATTGATCACGGTCTATGGTGACTATGACGTCGATGGCGCAACCAGCGCCGCCTTAGTGATCGATCTGCTGCGCCAACTGGGAGCGCAGGCGAATTACTACATCCCCGATCGTCTGCTTGAGGGATATGGGCCAAGCGCAGAGGCACTGGTAAGATTGGGTGAACAGGGATCCAGCCTGATCGTGACAGTCGATTGCGGGGCAATGGCGCATGACGCATTGAAGCAGGCGCATGAAGCGGGCGTGGACGTCATCGTTGTGGACCACCACAAATGCGCCGCAGAACTGCCGCTGACAGCCGCACTGGTCAATCCCAACCGGCTTGACGAGAACGATCTGGCGGCAAGCCATGGTCATTTGGCGGCGGTCGGCGTGGCGTTCCTTCTCGCCATCGCATTGGTCCGGACCCTGCGTGAACGGGGATTTTTCAATAGCAGAAGCGAGCCGGATCTGATGGCTTTGCTGGATTTGGTGGCGCTGGGCACGGTTGCAGATGTTGCCGCTCTTCACGGCCTGAACCGGGCTTTCGTAACCCAGGGACTTAAGGTCATGGCGCGTAGGGACCGGATCGGGATGGCCGCGCTGATCGATGCCGCCCGCCTCAAGCGCGCGCCGCAATGCAGCGATCTGGGATTCGCCTTGGGCCCACGTATTAATGCCGGTGGCCGGGTTGGCGAATCGACGCTGGGCGTGCGGCTGCTCACCACCAATGACCCGGATGAAGCCCGACAGATCGCCGAGCAGCTTTCGGCCCTTAATGAAGAGCGGCGTCTGATCGAAGCCGAGGTGCAAGAGGCCGCCGAGGCACAAATCGCCAAGCAGCATAACCGCGCAATCCAGCTGATATACGGTTCAGGCTGGCATCCCGGCGTGATCGGTATTGTGGCAGGCCGGATAAAGGAGAAAACTGGCAAGCCCGCTATCGTTGTCGCGCTCGATCCGGCTGACGGCACCGGCAAGGGTTCTGGCCGTTCCATCTCCGGTGTGGATCTGGGGGCCGCGATCATCGCGGCGCGCGAAGCGGGCCTGCTGGTGGCAGGAGGTGGGCACGCAATGGCTGCCGGGCTGACAGTGGAAAAGGCCATGATCGATGAGCTTGCAGAGTTCCTGGAGCATCGACTGGCAAGAGACGTGATGCGGGCGCTCGAAACCCAGGTGATGCAACTGGACCTTGCAGTCGCGCCAGGCGGCCTCACGCCCGACCTTGTCGAAACGCTCGATCGCGCAGGGCCGTTCGGGGTTGGCTGGCCGGGCCCACGTATCGCGGTCGGCCCGGTCAGGATCGTCAAGGCAGATATCGTGGGCAAGGATCACCTGCGCGTGATCGCCGCTGGCGAAGATGGCCGCTCGCTGAAGGGAATTGCCTTTCGCGCAGCAGAAACGGAGATGGCGCAAACTCTGATTCACAGGTCAGCCGGACGGCGGTTCCACCTGGCCGGGCGGGCGAAGATCGATGATTGGGGCACCAGGCCACAGGCTGAGCTTCACCTGGAAGACGCCGCGTTTGCCGATTGAAGCGAGACAGGGCTTGACCGCCCCGGCAGGCGCCCCTAAAGGCGCGCTCTCTCGCGAGCGAGTGGCCCCTTCGTCTAGCGGTCTAGGACGCCGCCCTTTCACGGCGGAAACACGGGTTCGAGTCCCGTAGGGGTCACCAAATTTGCGACAGCGCTGACCTAGACAGCGCAATTTTGACCGGCCCCTTCGTCTAGCGGTCAGGACGCGGCCCTCTCACGGCTGAAACACGGGTTCGATTCCCGTAGGGGTCACCAAAGTTCGATTTTCCGCAACATCGACAGGCATTGGGGAATAGCGTGCGCTTGCGGCTTCCAACCCCGGCCGCATCTGTTATTGCGCCCACGCGATGGAACTGCCCAAACCCTTCCCGATAGCCGGAACCTTGCTGGCGCTGATCGCATTTGTTGCGCTGATCGGGTTCGGGCTCGATTTCCTTGTCGCATTGGCGGTCCTGGCGGTCTGGATCGGCTCGCTCGTACTCACCTCTGGGCGCCCCCCTGTTATCTCGCGAGAGCGGAACAGACAGCCCTTCACGCGCGAAAATATGCGTGACCTGATTGAAAAATCGTCGAGCCCGCTATTGGTCACGGAGGCAAACAAGGTCGCGATTGCAAACCAGGCGGCGCGCAAGCTGTTGGGCGCGCATGTCGAGGGACAGGACTTGCGCGTGGCGTTTCGCCAGCCCGAAGCGGTTGCGATGCTGTCCCAAGAACGCGATGGCAGCGCGGTTATCCGCGGTCTGGCACGCCGGCGCGATATCTGGCGAATCAATCGGCAGGCCATCGGCGAAAAGCTGGCGGTGATCGAACTGATCAACAAGACAGCGGAAACCGACATTAGCCGCGCCCACACCGATTTCGTGGCCAATGCCAGCCACGAATTGCGCACCCCCCTCGCCTCCATCATCGGCTATGTTGAAACGCTGAACGAGGACGACGCCAAAATCGACCGCGCGACCGAAAAGAAGTTCCTCGACACGATCCTGCGTGAGGCGAAGCGTCTTCAGAATCTTGTCAGCGACCTGATGTCCCTGTCACAGGTGGAAGCGGAAAAGCACGAACAACCCGGCGTCAGCATCGATCTGAGCAAGCTGGCGACGCGGGCAGCGCGCGATGCGGCCGGGCCAGACCGGGCGGGCCGACTCGTCCTCGAACTCGATCCAGAGATCAATATCCTTGGCGACCAGAACCAGCTTGAGCAATTGGTCCGCAACCTTGTCGACAACGCGCTGAAGTATGGCAATCCGGACACACCGGTTACGGTCAAGCTGGACAAGGCACCCGAAAAGATGGCCCGGCTTGCCGTGACCGATCAGGGTGAAGGCATAGCGCCGGACCACATCCCGCATTTGACGCGCCGATTCTATCGCACCGACCCCGGTCGCAGCCGCGCCTCGGGCGGCACCGGATTGGGCCTGGCGATCGTCAAACATATTGTGGAACGCCATCGAGGCAGACTCGATATCACGAGCGAATTGGGCAAGGGAACCTGTGTGACTGTTCGAATTCCGCTCGAAAATGATGAATCTGCGGGCAACGGGAAGTGATTGTCACAAAAGTGTCATATAACTACGCCAACGCGAGTATGCAGGGGTGACAAACGGCGTCATTATACTCCTCCGCTGTAGAAGCCTTCAGGAATGAACTGACCGAATATGTCGCTCGTAACCCTCATATTGTTGGCGATTGGGCTGGGTCTGGCGGGCTGGCTGGCGGCCCGGGCGCGCGCCTGGAGTTTCCAGAAGGCAGCCGGAACCACAAGGACCCTCGCCCGACCCAATTATTATGGCTGGTATGTTGCGCTGTGGATCGTGGTGCCGATGCTGGTGATCGGGCTGATCTGGTCTTTCGTTGCCCCGCAATTGATCCTTCAATCGGTCCTTTCTTCGCCGGGTGCAGAGGCGCTTCCCGCCTTCGGTTTTGAACGCCAGTCGATCCTTTCCGAAGCGCGCGCAGTGGCCAGTGGCAATGCACAGGCCGTGTTCAATCCGTTGGCCGAACCTTTGGTAGAGCCATTTCGCGTAGCGCTGGGCCGCTACAACCTTATCGGCGCATTGGTCATGCTGCTGGTCGGATTCGCAACTGGCGCATTCGCCTTCCTGCGCGTGAAGCCCGACTTCGCGGCCCGTACCCGCGTTGAACGCGCCGTCATGGCCATTTTGCTGCTCGCCTCGCTGGTGGCAATCCTCACCACGCTGGGGATTTTTGTGAGCCTGGTGTTCGAAACCATGCGTTTCTTCGGCATGGTTTCACCGATCGATTTCCTGTTCGGGACGCATTGGTCGCCCGATCCGATGAGCAATCCGGAAAACCCCGACTCCACGCGCTATGGCGCAATCCCACTGTTCTGGGGCACGATCTATATCGGGGCCGTGATCGCGATGATCGTGGCCATCCCGCTGGGGCTGATGAGTGCGATCTATTTGACGCAATATGCAGATCCGCGCCTGCGCGCCTGGGTCAAGCCGGCGCTGGAAATCCTCGCCGGCGTGCCGACCGTGGTATATGGATATTTCGCGGCGCTCACCGTCGCGCCAGCAATTCGCGATGCGGCAGTGGCGATCGGTATTTCCAACGCATCGAGCGAGAGCGCGCTGGCCGCAGGTCTGGTGATGGGCGTGATGATCATACCCTTTGTTTCTTCCATGGCGGATGACAGCATCGCCGCCGTACCGTCCGCCATGCGCGATGGCAGCCTGGCGATGGGTGCGACAACCAGCGAAACGATCCGCAAGGTGCTGGTCCCTGCCGCGCTGCCAGGCATCGTGGCGGGCGTGATGCTGGCGATCAGTCGCGCAATCGGCGAAACCATGATCGTGGTGATGGCGGCAGGCGCCGCGGCCAACCTCTCTGCCAATCCGCTGGAAGCAATGACGACGGTGACCTTCCAGATTGTCGCCATGCTGACCGGCGAAGGCAGCTTCGATCACCCGGCAACGCTCAGCGCCTTTGCCCTGGGGTTTGTCCTGTTCCTTGTGACGCTGGCGCTGAATTTCATCGCGCTGCGCGTCGTCAAACGGTTCCGTGAAGCCTATGAGTGACGTCCTTCCCCCAACGCGAACGCCTGCGTTCGAAGCACGCTTGAGGAAGCGTTATGCAGCCGAACGTCGCTTCAAGGCAGCTGGACTCGGCGCAATCCTGTTCTCGGTTGCAGTGCTGCTGGTCTTGCTCGCGAATATGACGATCAACGGGATCGGCGGTTTCCAACGGGCAGAACTGCAGGTCCCGATTGACCTTTCGGAAGCAGGCATATCCGCCAATGCGGAAACACTGGCTGCACCAGATGCCGTCCAGTCGCTCGAAGCACAGGGCCTGCCTGCCGTCGTGTCTTTCTATGCCGAAGAGGCATTGGGGCCGGAAGGTGCGGCAGAGATTGGCCCGAACAGCTGGCGACAGGTTGCGAAGGAACTGATCAAGGATCCTGAGCTGCTTTACCGCGAGGAAGTGTTCCACCTGCCTGCCAGCGGCGATCTCGCCTAGGGATTGGCGGGTGAAGGCAGCCAGGAAATGCAGGCGCTTGCCTCACGCTTGAAAGGCGAAGGCTCGCTGTCCAAGAATTTCGACTTCGGTTTCCTGCAACGCGCCGATGCCACCGATCCGCAAATGGTCGGCATTTGGGGCGCGCTCAAGGGATCGATCCTGACTATGATCGTCACCTTGTTGATGGCCTTCCCGATTGGCGTATTGGCGGCGCTCTACCTTGAGGAATACGCGCCCAAGAATCGCTGGACCGATGTGATCGAAGTTTCGATCAACAACCTTGCGGCTGTCCCTTCGATCATTTTCGGCTTGTTGGGGCTGGCCGTATTCCTGTGGATCTTCCCCAATTTCCGCTCTGCCCCACTGATCGGCGGCATGACTCTGGCATTGATGACAATGCCGGTGATCGTGATTTCCGGACGGAATGCGATCAAGGCGGTGCCGCCGAGCATTCGTGACGGGGCACTGGCGATCGGCGCATCGCCAGTGCAGGTGGTGTTCCACCATGTGCTACCGCTTGCTTTGCCGGGCATCCTTACCGGCACGATCATCGGCATGGCCCGCGCGCTGGGTGAAACCGCACCGCTGCTGATGATCGGCATGCGAGCCTTTGTCGCTTCGGCTCCCGATGGTTTTACCTCGCCCGCAACGGTGCTGCCGGTGCAGATCTTCTTGTGGTCTGACGAGATCGACCGCGGCTTTGTAGAACGCACCAGCGCAGCGATCATCGTGCTGTTGCTGTTCCTGCTGGCGATGAACGGACTCGCCATCTATCTTCGCAACAAATTCGAGAGAAAATGGTGACTGTAGTCCATCCCAACCTTGAAGCGGCGGAAGCCAAGATGCGCGCAGAAAGCGTGTCGGTCTATTATGGTGACAAGATCGCGATTGACGATGTGTCGATCGACATCCCCGCCAAATATGTGACCGCCTTTATCGGCCCGTCGGGCTGCGGCAAATCGACCTTCCTGCGATCGCTCAATCGCATGAATGACACGATCCCTTCCGCGCGGGTAGAAGGCAAGATCGAGCTCGACGGAGAGGACATCTACGCATCGGGCATGGACGTGGTGCAATTGCGCGCCCGCGTGGGCATGGTCTTCCAGAAACCCAACCCGTTCCCCAAATCGATCTATGACAACATCGCCTATGGCCCGCGCATTCACGGCCTGGCTGAACGCAAGGACGATATTGACGAGATCGTCGAAAGTTCTCTGACCCGGGCTGGCCTGTGGGACGAGGTCAAGGATCGGTTGGACGATTCGGGCACTGCGTTGTCCGGCGGCCAACAGCAACGCCTGTGCATTGCCCGCGCGATCGCGGTCGATCCGGAAGTGATCCTGATGGACGAACCGTGCTCCGCGCTCGACCCGATTGCCACGGCCAAGATCGAAGAGCTGATCGACGAGCTGTCCGAACGCTATGCCATTGTGATCGTGACCCACTCGATGCAACAGGCCGCACGCGTATCTCAACGCACTGCCTTCTTTCACCTTGGCAAGGTTGTAGAGTATGGTCGCACTTCGGACATCTTCACCAACCCGCTTGAACAGCGGACCCAGGACTACATCACGGGGCGTTACGGTTGACCATGGAACATACAGTCAAGGCCTTTGACGAGGACATCACCCGCCTGCGTGGCCTGATCACCGAAATGGGTGGCCTGGCCGAGGTGTCGATCCAGGAATCGCTTGATGCCATGGTGCGCGGCGACGAGGAATTGGCCGCCAAAGTGGTTGAGCGTGACAAGAAGCTCGACTCGCTGGAAATGGAGGTGGACAAACTGGCGGTGCGGGTGATCGCCTTGCGCGCGCCGATGGCCGACGACCTGCGCGAAGTTATCGCCGCGCTGAAGATCGCCGGCGTGGTGGAGCGGATCGGCGATTATTCCAAGAATATCGCCAAGCGCGTTGGCCAGATCGAGGATCGCAAGCGGTTTGAACCGCTCACCCTGCTCCCCGCAATGGGCGAACTGGCCGCCGAAATGGTCCATGATGTGCTGACCGCCTATGCCGCGCGCGATGCCGGGCTGGCGCGAGAAGTGATCAAGGCCGATGAAAAGGTTGATGCTTTCTACAACAGCATTTTCCGCAACCTTGTGAGTTATATGGTCGAGAATCCTGCGACGATTTCGAGTGCTGCACAGCTGCTGTTCGTGGCCCGCAATATTGAGCGGATCGGGGATCACGCCACCAATGTTGCAGAGATGGTGCATTTCGCCGCAACCGGCGATTATCCACCGGATGATGACCGCTGACATAAAACTGTAGCGGAACCGCAATAATCGTGAGCGCGCAATGATAGTGCTCAAAGGAAGATAGCGATGTCCGCTCCGAAGCTGCTGCTAGTTGAAGATGATCCGGCGCTGGCCGAACTGCTTGAGTTCAGGTTCAACAGCGAAGGTTATGACGTGCGCCAAACGCCCGATGGCGATGAAGCGCTGGTGATGGCGGCGGAAGAACTGCCCGATCTGGTCATTCTCGACTGGATGATCGAGGGAACCAGCGGGATTGAGGTGTGCCGCCAATTGCGCCGCAACAAGAATACCGCGCATGTCCCGATCATCATGCTGACCGCGCGCGAGGCGGAAGATGACCGGATTCGCGGGCTCGATACCGGGGCCGACGACTATCTGACCAAGCCTTTCAGCCCGCGCGAGCTGCTCGCCCGTGTGGCGGCGGTGATGCGGCGTATCCGCCCTGCCCTGGCGGGTGAAACCATAAATGTGGGCGATATCACGCTCGATCCGGTGGCACATCGGGTCGAGCGCAAGGGTCAGGTCCTGCAAATGGGGCCAACCGAATACCGCCTGCTCAAGTTCCTGATGGAAAGCCCCGGCCGGGTGTTCAGCCGCAACCAGCTGCTCGATGGCGTGTGGGGCACTGGCAGCGATATCGAATTGCGTACGGTCGATGTCCATATCCGCCGCCTGCGCAAGGCAGTAGAGATTCCGGGCGTCAAGGATCCGGTGCGCACGGTGCGCTCGGCCGGTTATTCGCTGGAAGCGGTTTGAACTTTCTTCAATGAAAGTCGCGCGATTTGGGGATCACTCTCACATCCCGCGGATGGGCCATGCGGTATTCGGGCGCGCGGCTGCCCTGCACCGGCCTGACGACATGATCCGCCCGGTCAGGATGATGCGGCAGCAGATCGTCTGACAGCGCATGGAGCGATGGCGTGGCATCGGTGAGATGCTGCGCGATGACATGGATCACCTCGTCATCATATTCCACCCTGCCCCGCACCTCCATTAGCCGCGCGCCCATGATCACTTTGCGCTGTTTTTCCATCACATCGGGCCACACCACCAGATTGGCGACACCGCTCTCGTCCTCCAGCGTGATGAAGCACACACCCTTCGCGCTACCGGGGCGCTGGCGGATCAGCACCACGCCCGCAATCTGCACCATGGAGCGATATTTGCGCGTGCGCAGGTCAGTGGTGCGGATGAAGCCCCGCTCTGCCAGGCTGGCGCGCAGGAAGGCCAGCGGATGCGCTTTCAGGCTGAGACGCGTGGTCTGGTAATCGGCCACCACCTCTTCGCTCATTGGCATCTGCGGCAGCGCGGTGCGTGCCTTTTCAGCGCCTTCCTCGCGCTCAGCCGCCGCCTTGAACAGCGGTAAATCGGGCGCGGCGATCAGGCTGCGCGCATCCCACAGCGCCTGCCTGCGCGGCAGCTTGAGCGAGGTGAAGCAATCCGCGCTGGCGAGCCGCTCTATATGCGCGGGGCCGATCTTCGCCCGGTCGCGCAGTTCGGCAACATCGCGATAGGGGCCGTTCGCCTCGCGCTCTGCCACCAGCGCTGCCGCGACATGTTCGGGCAGGCCATCGACCTGCCTGAGGCCAAGGCGCAGGGCCACCTCCCCCGCCCCTTCAAGCGTGCAATCCCACATGCTGGCGTTCACATCCGCCGGCAGCACCGTAACGCCATGCTCGCGCGCATCGCGCACGATCTGCGCCGGGGCATAGAACCCCATCGGCTGCGAATTGAGCAGGCCGCAGGCAAAGGCGGCGGGAAAATGACATTTGAGCCAGCTCGAGACATAGACCAGTTGTGCAAAGCTGGCGGCATGGCTTTCGGGAAAGCCATATTCGCCGAACCCCTTGATCTGGTTGAAACAGCGCGTGGCGAAATCGGGATCGTATCCGCGTGCCACCATACGCCCGACCATCATATCCTCCAGCTCCTCCAGATTTCCGCGCGATCGGAAGGTCGCCATCGCCTTGCGCAGCTGGTTCGCCTCCGCGCTGGAGAACTTCGCCGCGTCGAGCGCGATCTTCATCGCCTGTTCCTGGAAGATCGGCACGCCCAGCGTCCGCTCGAGAATGCTCGAAAGTTCGTCTGGCGGGCCGTGCTGCGGTGCCGGTGCGGGCAAATGCACCACCTCATCCCCCCGGCGGCGGCGCAGATAGGGATGCACCATGTCCCCCTGGATCGGGCCAGGGCGCACAATCGCGACCTCGATCACCAGGTCATAGAAGCGGCGCGGGCGCAGGCGCGGCAGCATGTTCATCTGCGCCCGGCTCTCTACCTGGAACACGCCCAGCGAATCCCCCTTGCACAGCATATCGTAAACTGCCGGATCCTCGCGCGGGACGGTGGCGAGCGTCAGCGCCTTGCCGTGATGCGCAGCCAGCAGGTCGAGGCATTTGCGAATGCAGGTGAGCATGCCCAGCGCCAGCACATCGACCTTGAGGATGCCCAGCGCATCGATATCGTCCTTGTCCCATTCGATGAAGCTGCGTTCGGGCATGGCGCCATTGCCGATCGGCACGGTCTCCGTCAGCGCGCCATGGGTCAGGATGAACCCCCCGACATGCTGGCTGAGATGGCGCGGCATGCCGATCATCTGCCGGGTCAGCTTGAGCACCCGGCGCAGATGCGGATCGGAAAGGTCCATGCCGGTTTCATCGATATGCTTTTCGGCGATTTCGCGGCCATGGCTGCCCCATACGGTGCGCGCGAGCGCGCTGGTGACGTCTTCAGACAGGCCCATCGCCTTGCCGACCTCACGGATCGCCATGCGCGGGCGGTAATGGATTACCGTGGCACATAGCCCGGCCCGGTGACGGCCATATTTGCGATAGATGTACTGGATCACCTCTTCGCGCCGTTCATGCTCGAAATCGACATCGATATCGGGCGGCTCCTTGCGCTCTTCGGAGATGAAGCGATCGAACAGCAGCTGATGCTTGGCCGGATCGACGCTGGTGATTTCGAGGCAATAACAGACGGCGGAATTGGCCGCGCTGCCGCGCCCCTGGCACAGGATCGGCGGATCCTGCCCCCGCGCGTAATCAACGATATCCTTGATGGTGAGAAAATAGCGCGCAAGCTCGAGCTTTTCGATCATGGCCAGTTCGCGCTGCAGCGTCTCGCGCACGCTTTCGGGAACACCCTCAGGATAGCGCCGCCTCGCGCCCTGCCAGGTCTCGCTTTCGAGATATTGCTGCGGCGTCATGCCGTCGGGGTAAATCTCTTCCGGATATTCATAGCGCAGCTCGTCGAGGCTGAACTGGCAGGCATCGGCCACTTTGCGCGCGGCGGCGATTGCATGTGGCCAGCGCGCGAATAGGCGCTGCATTTCCTGCGGGCTCTTGAGATATCGCTCGGCATTGGCGTGGAGCAAATATCCCGCCTTCGCCACCGTGGTCTTGTGGCGGATCGCGGTCATCACATCCTGCAGCGGGCGCCTGTCAGGCGCGTGATAATGGACATCGTTGGTGGCGAGGATCGACAGGCCATTCGTTTGTGCCAGGGCATCGAGCTGGTTGATCCGCGCGACATCGTCACCGCGATAGAGGTAGCTTGCGGCGAGATGGCGCAAGGTTGGCAGTTGTGCAGTCAGGTGCGGAAGGATTTCGGGAAAGGTTCCGGTTACTTTATCCGAATGTTCGCGACGATCGAGAGTAACGACATTGCTCATCCAGGCGGGCACGGTGAACTCCATCTCCAGATCATCCGGCGGCAGCAGGATCAGCTGCACATCCCCCTCGCCTGTCTTGGCGCAATGCCCCGCCAGCATCGCCAGATCGATCTCGCACGCGCCCTTGTCCTGCCATTTGCCATCGAGCGTCGCCATCCGACCCGCGCTGATCAACCGGCACAGGCGCCCGTAGGCGGCGCGATCCGTGGGATAGGCGAGGAAGGCCAGCCCCTCGACCGTTTCGATCCGTGTGCCGATCACCGGGCGCAGCTTGAGCGCCTGTGCCTCGCCATGAATACGCACCACCCCCGCCATGGAATTGGCATCGGCGATCCCGATTGCGTCATAGCCCAACGCATGGGCCCGACTAACCAGATCGACCGCATCGGATGCCCCGCGCAGGAAACTGAAGCAGCTCACCAGCCCCAGCTCGACGAATGGTGAGCGCGGTGGCGGCTCGATCAACTCCGGATCAAGCCTCGTCCTGCGGCGGTCAGGCGCACACGATGCCTCAGGCATGACATCAGGCCAAGTGGATCAACAAACACATATGTTCACTATATGTTCTTAAGCGGAGCTTGCCAAGGCGGCAGCGCCAAGCGTCAGATCATCAGGCGAGTTGACGAAATTTAGTGACAGCCGAGTCAAGGCGCTTTTCGAGTCGCTGGCGGCACAGGTGATCGATCACCGCTTCATGCATGCGTCCGTCGAATGAGACACCGGCATGATTCCCGTCAACCCAAACGACCTTGCCCAGCGGCGCACGAAAGCCTTCGACCTTGAGCGCGATGGTATCACCTTCCTGGGTGAAACCCATCTTGCCCTTCAGCTTGCAGCCACCTTCCGAAACGTCGAGGAGTTCAACGCACATCGGGCGCGAACGCACCCGCCCCTCAACCAGGACGTCGAGCGGCTTGCGGTCAGAAGTGCGATTAGTTTCTAACGTGTTCATAATGTCTATTTGGCAGGAATCTGTGAAGAAATGGCAACGCATCTGACTTTCAAAAGGGTTAATCGCTTTTGCCATTAACCAAAGAAACCCGTTAAAAACCAATCAGGTAACCCACCGCGGCCATCATTGATGATGCCATTGCGGTAAAGCCAATATTGCCGCCCCTCATCATCCTCGATTCGATAGTAATCGCGCAGGCGCGTTAACGAATCTGCGCGCCACCATTCGGGGGCAATCCGTTCCGGCCCTTCAACCCGCACAACCTCATGCACCCTGCCCCGCCAGCGGAACGACCTGGGGTAGCCATCGGGAGTGGCATAAAGCACAGCGACCTGTTCGGGGCGATCGAGCAGCTTTAACGGCCTCGGCCGGAATGCCGGTCCAGCCTGGGTCAGAGGATCAGGTTCGAGCGGCGATTGCCAATATTGCCCCCGTTCGGGAAGGTGGCTGGCAAATGGTACCGGGCGGCGCACGGCCCCCGGCCCCAAACGTATGCTCAGCCGGTCGATACAGGCGTTGAGCGATGTGCCGTGCCGCTCAGCTGCCGCCTCGATATCGCCTTGCTCCATCGCCAGCGGCTCGACCCAGCTGGCGCGCAGCCGCACGGTTTCGATCCCGAACCCGGCATCGACATCGTCAAGCCGAGCACCGAACAGCCTGCAGATATGCGCCGGATCGCGCGTGGCCGCCGCGAATTCGAGCTGCCGCTGCAGTACCTCTCCATCGACCCGCCACAGGCTCAGTTCGAGCCGCCGCGCGCCCTGCTTCGCGCCTTCCAGCTCACGCGCCATATCCGTGGCAAGATCGGCCATTACCTGATCGAGCAAGTCTCGGTGGCGGATCGGTTCCATCAGGCGGCGTTGCACCAGCGGGAAATCCTGCGGAACGACTGGCAGCAGCGGTTCGGGCACGCGCCCCAACAGCTGATCAAGCCGCAGCAGCGGATTGGCAGCGGGTGCCTTGTGGCCGCGAAACCGGCGCTTCAGCGCATCGCGCCCGACGCCATAAAGATCGCCGATCCGTTTCAGCCCGAGCCGCCGCAGCACGATGAGCGTGCCTTCATCGAGCCGTAGCGCCGCGACGGGAAGACTGGAAAGGACACGCTCCGCGTCCTCTGCGGCTTCCACTATCGCGCCATCCGCCCCGGAATGCGCCCTGAAATGGGCGAGCGCCCAGGCCGCCCCGGCAGTGGGCGCGATCGCCAGCCTGACGGCAAGATCGCGCGCAGCAAGCTCTTTGGCCGCAGTTTCGAGCAGGCGCCCCTCCCCGCCGAACAGATGCGCCACCGCCGTCACGTCAACGATCAAGCCGTCAGGGGGATCAAGTGCGCTCCACGGCCCCCACCGCCGTGCCCACAGCGCCAGTTTCTCAAGAAAAGCGAGATCGCCCGCCGGATCGGAAGGCGCCACTGCGAGCCTGGGGCACAGGGCACGGGCATCGGCCAGCATCATGCCGGGTCGTGCGCCCGCCTCCAGCCCGGCATCATTGGCCGCCTCGATCCGTGGGCCATGCGCGGTTTCGGCGATCAGGGTGAGCGGCTGCGCATCCGCCCCTTCGCCTCGCGCCAATCGGTTAGACAGCCGCCAGCGATCGATCGCCAGCCGCGCGAACCAGATCGCCATGATCCGGCGTCTGCCTTGCTCTGGCGGCGGCGAACGGTTGGCTGGCAATGAGCCTCCCTTCCTCATCGCGTAAGATCCATTCTCCTGGGGGATGTCCGCGCGCACGGAACAGTTCCGCACGCCATGCAGGCGTGCCGGGTGCGGCCACGTTCCAGCGCGCAGGCGGTGAGGCAGCGGATTCTACCCGCCACCGCATGCGGGCAGAGGAAAGGTCCTCCCCTGCATCGATCCGCACCAGCCACAGCGGCACGCTGTATCTTTCCGCTGTCAGACTCAACCTGCGTGAAGCGGTGAAGGAAAGCGCGCGGGGATTGCCGGCAATCTCGCCCAGCACAAAGGCGAAGTCCCGGCACCGCAGGCCTTCCTCCAGTGCAAAGAGCGCGTCTTCGGGTGACTGCGCTTCGACATGGATCAGCCGGTGGCGCAGATCGGGCGGCAGGCCATACAAGCAGGGCCGCCCGGTGAGCCGGATAGAGGCGCGATCCTGCACCCACAGCACCATGCGCAAATCTTCCCGCCCCGCCAGCGGCTCACGCTTCGTCGCATGATGAGCCACTCGCAAGCCATCGCGCGCCAGGGCCAGGGCCAGCCCCGCCCCGCTCGCCCCGTCACTGGCGGCGAAAATCTCGTTATGCAAAGGTGCGGCAAGTCCTGGCCGCCAGCCTGCATTGCGCCTTGCCACCGTGCCCAATCTGGCCAGCGCAGCACCGTCACGCCTTTTGGCAAAAGCGGGGTGGAACATCAGGGGACGATTCATGTGTTCCCTTTATGTTCTATATTTACTCGATTCGCAACGGGCTTTGGGCAGTGAGCAGTGGACACGCAAAAAGGGCCGCTCCCGCAGGAACGGCCCCCTTCCCCCCATTTTGAACTGTCAATCCGCAGGCGGATGGATCGGAACCATGGTTTCCTCACCCGCGACATCATCGACCACCTCGACAATCCCTTGCCCAAGATGGCTTCGACTGCGGCTATAACCGAAATAGACAATCAGGCCCAGAATGCCCCATCCCGGCAGGAACAACATCGCCGCACTCGGCAAGTTGAAGAACAGCAGGACACAGCCGACAATCGTCAGCGGGGCAACAATCCAGACCAGAGGGACGCGGAAGTGACGCTGCCGCTCCGGATCCTTCACCCGCAACACCATTACAGCCACCGCCACCATCAAAAACGCATAAAGCGTTCCGGCGTTGGAGATGTCAGCCAACCGCCCAACCGGGAAAAACGCCGCTGCAATAGCCACAGCAACGCCTGTCAGCATGGTCACGATATGCGGCGTCTTGTACTTCGGGTGCACCGTGCTCAACCGATCCGGCAACAGGCCGTCACGGCTCATCACGAAGAAAATGCGTGTCTGGCCGAAAATCAGCACCAGGATGACCGAAGGCAGCGCAAGGATGGCTGCCAAACCAACCGCATTGCCGATCCACGAGAACCCAAGCACCTTGAGAACATGGGCCAGCGGTTCGTTGGAGCAAACCAGCGCCTCGGCATATTGCGGCATGGCGCACTGGCGGGCGAGTTCCCGAGAGCCAGCCTCAAGCGGCAGACCCATGGCGTCAAGGATAGGCTGACCGCCGAGCGTGCCGATGGCACCGCCAGCAACCAGGATGTAAAACACCGTACAGAACAGCAGCGACCCGATCAGCCCGATTGGCACATTGCGCTGCGGGTTCTTGGTTTCCTCTGCTGCGGTCGAAACCGCATCAAACCCGACATAGGCGAAGAACATAGTCGCCGCAGCGCCAACCGCGCCCACCCCGGTGCCCCACCCGCCGAAAACTCCGGCAGGCAGGAAGGGATTGAACTTCTCTGCACTGAATTCGGAACTTGTCAGGGTGATCGCAACAAAGGCCGTCAGCGCTACCACCTTGATCGCCACCAGCGCCGCATTGACCTTGGCGCTTTCGCTGGTTCCGATCACAAGTAACCAGGTCACAAGCAAGGCGATTACCAGTGCCGGGAGGTTGATGAAACCGCCCTCTGCCCCGCCAAAGGCCAGTGGCCCCGCGCTAAGCCAGGCGGGCAGGTGTATTCCCAACCCTCCCAGAATAGTGCCCGAAAAATAGCCTGACCAGCCGACCGACACGGCCGAAGCCGCAATCGCATATTCCATGATCAGCGCCCAACCGACAGTCCATGCGAAGAATTCGCCCATGGACGCATAGCTGTAAGTATAAGCGCTGCCCGCCACAGGGACCATTGCTGCGATCTCTGCATAGCAAAGTGCCGCAACGATACAGACCAGCCCCGCAATTGCAAAAGCCACCATCAAGCCAGGCCCGGCCTTCTGCGCGCCAACTGCCGTCAGTACGAAAATGCCGGTACCGATCACACAGCCAATGCCCAGCAAGGTCAGCTGAAACCACCCCAGCGTGCGTTTGAGTGATTTCTTTTCCGCTGTCGCCAGGATCGCGTCCAGCGGTTTAACCCGATCAAGAATCATGAAGAATTCCCTCGCAAAATTCATCGCCCCCTCGTCCGGGCGCATAATGGTGAGGGAGGCTAGCGCCCTGCACCACCTTTACAAGGCAGAATATGCGGACTTTCCCCGCTTCGCTGCACAGTCTAGAAGGCAGCGCCATGTCCACTACCTTCCAGATCGACACTTCGACCAGTCGCGCCAATCCCACCCCGACGCCGATGAAACGCCTTACGGTGCCCAAAATCCGGGCCCGCAAGGTGGATGGAAAGATCGACGAACCCATCGTCATGCTCACCGCCTATACGGCTCGCCAAGCACAGTTGCTGGATGCCCATTGCGACATCCTGCTGGTGGGGGATTCGCTGGGCCAGGTGATTTACGGCCTGCCCTCTACCGTACCTGTTACGCTGGAAATGATGTCCAATCACGGCGCGGCAGTGGTGCGCGGCAGCTATCACTCGGTGGTGATTGTCGACATGCCGTTCGGTTCATACGAGGCTTCGCCGGAGAGGGCCTTTGAAAGCGCCTCCAAGCTGGTGAAGGAAACGGGGGCCGCCGGGGTCAAGCTGGAAGGCGGCGAGGCTATGGCCGAAACGGTTTCCTTCCTTACCCGCCGCGGGATTCCGGTGATGGGGCATGTCGGGCTCACCCCTCAGGCGGTGAACGTGCTGGGCGGCTATGCCGCGCGCGGACGGAACGATGCCGAGGCAGAAAAGATCGTCAATGACGCCAGGGCGCTCGATGAAGCGGGCGCTTTCGCCATAGTGGTGGAAGGCGTGCTGGAACCGATCGCAATCGATGTGACCAAAGCGGTCACCTGCCCCACAATCGGCATCGGCGGGTCTGCCCAATGCGATGGCCAGGTGCTGGTCACGGAAGATATGCTGGGGATGTTCGAACGCGTACCGCGCTTCGTGAAACGATATGACAATATCGCGGAATCGATCCAGAATGCGGCCAAGGCATATGCCGAGGAAGTTCGCAGCCGTCAGTTCCCCGGCGAAGACCAGATCTACCTGCCGAAATAGGCCCAACTAGGTACCGGCGCGCACCAGATGTCTACACTGACCCGATATTACGGATTCGCTCTCGTCTTCACGCTTGTGTGCCTGGCACTTGCCGCCTGGTACGGTTTCGGCAGCACTGGATCGTGGAGCGGCACGCTCTCGCTGATGTGGATCGTGGTGGTGCTGTCCGTGCTCGAAATTTCTCTCAGCTTTGACAATGCGGTGGTGAACGCATCCGTGCTCAAGGATATGGACGAGGTGTGGCAACGCCGGTTCCTGACCTGGGGCATCGCCTTTGCCGTGTTCGGCATGCGCGTGGTGTTTCCACTGGCGATTGTCGCCATCGCCGCCGGGATCGGGCCGGTCGAAACGCTCAGGCTCTCACTCAATAATCCGCAGGAGTATGAGCGTCTGGTCAGCTCTGCCCAGGTCGGCATTGCCGGGTTTGGCGGCGCTTTCCTGACCATGGTGGGGCTGAAATTCTTCTTCGATGCCGAAAAGAAGGTCCACTGGATCGGCAAGCTGGAGGAATTTCTGGCCAAATTCGCCACCCTGCCGGCGGCAGAGATTGCGATCTTGCTGCTGGTGCTGTGGGGCATTTCCACTCTGCTTCCGCCGGACGAAGCCCTTACCTTTATCGTCGCCGGGATTCTTGGCCTGGTAAGCTATATCGCGGTGGAAGGGATCAACACGCTGCTCGAGATCCAGGAGAACAAGCGCAGGTTGGCGGGCAGCGCGGTCCGCAGCGGATTGGGCGGGTTCCTTTATCTCAACGTGCTCGATGCCAGCTTCAGCTTTGACGGCGTGATCGGCGCATTCGCCCTGTCCAACAATATGGTGGTGATCGCGCTGGGCCTTTCGATCGGCGCGATGTTCGTGCGTTCGATGACGATCCATCTGGTGCACAAGGGCACGCTGTCCGAATATCGTTATCTGGAAAATGGGGCCTTTTGGGCGATTATCGTGCTGGGGCTGATCATGCTGTTTTCGGCCAAGGTCCATATACCGGAGACTGTAACCGGGCTGATCGGAGCGATTCTGATCGGCCTGTCTCTGTGGTGGTCGATCCGCCACAATCGCCACGAGGATGGGCTCAGGGGCCGTTACGTGCCAGATGGCTAGCGAGCGGTGCGGCCAGCACCAACTGTAGCAGGTGATAGATCAGCACCGGCGCAATCACGAAGCCGGCTGCTTCGGGCGAAAACAGGATCGCCGCAAGCGGTGCGCCCACGGCAATGCTCTTTTGCGCAGCAGCGAAGGTGAAGGCGATCGCATCTTCGCGCGGATATCCCATCAGGCGGGTGGTTAGCCAGGCGCCCAGCTTGGCAAAGGCGAGATAGACGACAACCAGGGCGAACAGCATGATCCACCCCAGCGCATCGAACATGCTGCCCAGCCCCTGTTCGACCGCGCCGGAAAAGGCGACATAGACCGCGATCCCGATCACCACACGATCGATCCATACCAGGCTGGCCTTGCGTTCAAGCACCCAATCGCGGGTCCAACCCTGCAGCGCCTGCCCAATCACGAACGGCAGCACCAATATGGTTGCGATACGGATTGCCGCTCCGCCCCCTAGGTCGGCGGCCTCGCCGCCGCCCAGCAGTGCGAACAAAGGTGCAGAGACGAACACGCCCACGATATTAACCAGCGCCGCCCCCACCACGGACAAGGCAATGCTGCCCTTTGCCAGCGTGGTATATGATGTGGCCGATTGCACGGTAGAGGGCAGCACCCCCAGATAAAGGAAACCCAGCGCCACCAGCGGAGGCAGGAACCCCACTGCCAGCTTTGAAATCGCCAGGCCGGCCAATGCCATCACGCCGAAAACCCACAGAAACAGGACTGAAAAGAAGCGCCAGTTTACAAAGGCACGGGTGATTTCCGTACGCGCAACCCGCATGCCATTGAGCAGGAACAGCAGGAATATCGCCGCGCTGGAAACGATCTGCCAATTGGCCCGCGCTCCTCCCATGGCCGGGACGGTCACCGCCGCCAGCGTTGCCATCGCCAGCACGGCAATCATCGGATCGGCCAGCATTGCAATTCGGTTGCGCATGTCGCGCCCCCTGCCCTGCGATTACGGCAATGTCGAGTGCGGCCCCAGCTTGCTGGCGATATATTTTTGCAGCCGATCCGCCATCTCTGGTTTGCTCTCTTTCGCGAGAACCCCGGCCAGGAATGCGGCGGCTTCCAGATTATTGGGGTCCCCACGCAAGTATTCGGTCAGCAGGGAACTTGCCTGCGCATCCTGCCCCAACGTGCGATAGGCCATGATCATGCGGCGCGTGAGCGGCCAACTCCTTCGTATCGATGCCGAGGCGCGATAATGTTGCAGAGCCAGCTCGGCATCCCCCGCCGCCAAATCCGCATCCCCCGCCAAGCTTAGAGCATCAGCCGAACCATCAAAGCGCGCAGCAAAGTCCTCTGCCATGCGCATCGCCTGCCTAGGCTGCCCCGATACGATTGCGCCTCGCACTGCGGCCAGCACTTCTGCGCCGCCCATTTTGGCCGTTTGAAAGCGGGATAGAATCGGTCGCGTCCCCTTGCAAAGCGATGAGTTTGGCGGCGCGAGGCATCTGCGCCCGGTCAAGATACCAAGCCGCCGTCTCACGCTCGCCACGCGCCTCATAGGCGCGCCCAACAAGCGTCTGCAGATAGGGGCCGGAGCTGGGCCGACGGGCAATATCGCCCAAGGTGTAGATCAATTCGCTCTCGTTCCGGCCCAGCGAAAGCGCGCGCGCCAGCATTGTCTGGACACGGCGATTTTCGGGCTGTCGGGCGGCAAGCTTGCTCAGCGTCTGAGCCGCGCTGGCGTGGTTGCTATTTTCCATATCGATCACAGCAGACAGCAACATGGCCGCTGGCCTTTCGCGCTCCACATCGCCGCTGCGTTGCAACAGCGCGCGCGCAAAGTCCGCCTTTCCGGCACGGGCCGCCAGCACGGCTTGCAAATAGAAGACTTGCGAATTGCCCGGATCGACCTTTGCCAGGTGACGCACAACCTTGAGCATGTCCTTCGCCCGGCCAAGCTCACCCAATGTGGCGGCATAGTCTGCCAGCAAGGCGGTATCGTCCGGGGCACTGGCCAGCCCTGCCTCAAACCACGGCAAGGCGGCTGTTAGCCCATGGGCATCGCGCACCAGTTGCCCCTTGAAATGAAGCGCGCGGGCACTGCCCGGATCGAGTTTTACCGCCCAGTCACTCGCTTCGATCGCCTGGCGCTGCTCCCCACCCTGGTAACGCAAACGTCCGACATCGACCCACAATTCGGGATCGTCCGGCGCGCTCGCCAAAGCCCGGTCAAAAGCTGAGCCGGCCGCAGGCAGATTACCGCTGCGCATTTCAAGGCGGCCAAGCATGTGGAAGCCATGCGCCCGCGTGGGTTCATCAAATTCGCCGCTGGCCAGCCAGGCGCGCGCATCTGCCAGCTTGCCCTGTGCCAGCGCAGCCTCTCCCAGCAGGGCAGCAAGTTGCTCGCGCGGCGTCCCGCCATCAAGCTCTTGCTGCAGGATGATCTCTGCCCCCAGGGCATCGCCCCGCGACAATGCCTGACGCGCTTCATCGATTGTGCCCTGCCCTTGCGAACCCTGGCCGCAACCGCCCAGCGCCAGCGCAAGGGCCAGCACCAGTATCGCCATCAAACTGCGAAGGCTGTCAGCCCTGCAGATCATACTGCTTGAGCAGATCGTAGAGCGTCGGGCGGCTGATCCCCAGCAGCTTTGCCGTGTTTGAGATATTGCCCTCTGTCCGCGCCAGCGCATGGCGTATAACCCGCCGATCGGCCTGTTCGCGCGCGCTCTTGATATTGAGTGCGCAGGGCTGCTCATCCTGTTGCGCCGGATCGTCCAGATCAAGGTCTTCCGCCTTTACCAGCTTCCCGTCGGCCATGATCACCGCGCGCTTCACGCGGTTTTCCAGCTCGCGCACATTGCCGGGCCATTGCCAGGCATCGATCGCGGCCAGCGCATCGGGCGCGAAGCCAGTGACCTGCGGGTTCATCTCGGCTGCAAAGCGTAGCAGGAATGCCTTGGCAAGCAGCACAGCATCGCCATGCCGTTCCGCCAGTGTCGGGATCTTCACCACGATTTCGGCCAGGCGATAGAACAGGTCTTCGCGGAAGGTCCCGGCAGCAATCATCGCCTCCAGATCCTGATGCGTGGCGCAGACGATCCGGGTGTTGACGGCAATCTCCTTGCGTCCGCCGATCCGTTCGATCTTGCGTTCCTGCAGGAAGCGCAGCAGCTTTACCTGCAGTGGCAATGGGATGTCGCCCACTTCATCGAGGAACAAAGTGCCGCCATCGGCACTTTCGATCTTGCCCTCAGTGGTCTTGATCGCGCCGGTGAAGGCTCCCTTCTCATGCCCGAACAATTCGCTTTCGAGCAGGTTTTCCGGGATCGCCGCGCAATTGATCGCCACGAACGGCCCATCGCGGCGGTTGCTGGCATCGTGCAGGCCCTGCGCCAGCAATTCCTTGCCGGTGCCGCTCGCGCCCAGCAGCATGACAGAGGCGCTTGTGTCCGCCACACGCTCTATCGTACGCGCGACCTTGGCCATTTCCGGCGCGCCGGTGATCAGGCGGCCCAGCACGGTCTTGTCTTCACCCACCCGCTGGTTCAGCCGCTGGTTTTCCTGCTCGATCGCATGAAGGTTGAAGGCCCGCCGCACGATCAGGCCCAACGCATCGATATCGACCGGCTTCTGGTAAAAGTCATAGGCCCCGCATTCGATCGCCTTCAGCGCGCTTTCGCGGGCGCCATGGCCCGATGCGACGATGACCTTGGTATCGGGCTTCATCTCCATGATTGCATTGAGCACGGCGAAGCCTTCGCTGGTACCATCGGGATCGGGCGGAAGCCCAAGGTCCAGCGTCACCACGGCGGGCTCATGCGCGCGCAAGGCGGTCAGAGCGCTCTCTCGGTCGAGCGCGGGCACAACTTCGAAATCGTCATAGGCCCATTTGAGCTGCGCCTGCAGGCCCTCGTCATCCTCGACAACCAGCAATACGGGTTTCTTTTCGGCCATCATGCCACCTCGCTCTGATTAGGTGTTTGGGAGTTTTCGCCACCGGCATTGGCCAGCGGCAGCGAAACGATAAATCGGGTGCCGATCCCTTCGCGTGATTCCACGCCCAAACGGCCACCCATGGCGCGGATCAGTTCACGCGCCTCAAACGCGCCAATTCCGAATCCGCCATTCTTTGATGAGACGAAGGGCTTGAACAGGCCGTCGCGGACAAAGCCGGGGGACATGCCGCGCCCGGTATCGACGATTTCAATGCAGCCGCGCTGCCCGTCCTGCCCGACATCGATCAGCACCGGCGCGTCGCCCTCGCTCGCATCGATTGCATTCTGGACCAGATGGACCAATGCCTGGTCCAAAGCTTCGGCATCGGCCTGGACATGGCACGGCTCATCACGCACCAGCTTGACCGGGTGCGCACCGCCGAGACGAGTAACCAAACCCTGCGCCAATTCGCTCAGGTCGAGCGCCTTGCGGTCCTGCACCTCGCCGCCGCCATAGCGCCCAAGCCGCGCCAGCAAAGCGTTGAGCTTGTCCGCGCTGTTGCGCAGCGTCACCAGCATGTCTGCCCTGAAATCGGGGTTGTCGGCATGCCTTTCCGCATTGCGGGCAAGCAGCGAAAGCTGGCTCGCCAGATTCTTGATGTCATGCATGACGAAAGCGATACGGCGGTTGAATTCGTCAAACCGGCTCGCTTCCATCAGCGCCTGCTGGCCGGTCTGTTCGGCGAGATAACTTGCCAGCTGTTGGCCAACGACCCGCAGCATGTCGAAATCTTCCCAGTCAAGCTTGCGCCCGATCCCGGGGCGCGCCAACACGGCCACGCCCACCAGGCGATCGAAATGCAGCAGCGGGACCAGTGCCCATGCGCGGCTTTCATCGAGCAGCCATTGCGGGATGCTCTCCAGCTCCGGTCGGGCAAAAACCCCGCCGCGCATCTCGTCGAGATCGACGATATGGCCCTCTCGTTCGAGAAATCCTGACACGTCGTGATTGGCCGCAATTGCCGGGACCTCCGCCTGCGCCCAGTTCCAGCGCGCGACCAATTCCAGCTCTGCCTCTTCGTTTGGAGCGAGCAGAAGGCCGGCAGGGCTGTCGGTAATATCGGCCATCGCCTTGATCGCACGTTGCTGCAGGCTTTCCCCGTCCGGGCTCGCCCTGCCGATCGTGCGGGTGAACCTGAGCCACTCATTGCGATAATCATAGCGGTGCTGAAACAGATGCTTGGTCAGGGTTACGCGCAGCCATCCGCGTGTGCTGCGCGACGGAAGCCAGACCACCGCGGCAACGCTGGCAAACAGCAGGAAGCCGACCTGCGCGATACGGCCGAAATCCCCACCCATTACCGGTAGCGATTGCGCCACAAACAGCATCACGAGCAAATATGCGCCGATCACCAGTAGCGACAGCGTCTGGAAGGTAACCGCCCGCGACGGACTGAATTGCAGGCCTGCCGCAGCGGCGTTCGAACCAACCGCCAACAGCCCGATCAGTAGCCCGGTCACCAAACCGCGCATCGCCAGCAGGATCGCCGGCGCCTCGTCACCCATATAGGCGATAGTGAACAGGTTCAGGTCGAAGGCCCAAATCCCGACCAGCGCTGCTGCGCTCCAGCGCAACAACAGGCGCGAGGTTGCCGCTGCCCCGCCATAGAGGTTGTGCAACAACATAAGAGCGCCGATCGCCACCAGCATTTGCAGCAGCGCGGCGCTGCGGAAAGCCAATTCTTCAACCGCAGCTGAGGCATCCGGGCGCAGGCTTAGCACCAGCAGCGCGGGCTGGAACAATGTGACGAAGCCCAGCGAGACGACAACCGGCCTGACCAGGCGGATACTCTCGTCGCGTCCGTCATTCGCGAACAGCCGAAACAGCAGGAACACCAGCGCCAGATTGCGCGCCGTGGCCGCCACTTCGGTCAGCGGAGCGATCGGCTCCAATGCCGCCGCCAGCGCACACCAGCTGCTGGTCAGAACCGCCGCCAGCACCGCCGCCACTCGGTCCGAACGCGACTTGTCCCCCCGCTGCAAGATCCACAGCGCAGCCATGGCGCTGGCCACCGCGCCAATCAGATAGCCGAAGAAGCTTACGGCAGGGAGGATGCCGGTACTCACCGCGCACCCTCTGGCCAAAGGATTACACGCACCGTCTGGAGCAAGACCACCAGATCGAGAAAAGGCGTGTAATTCTTTGCGTAATAAAGATCGTATTCGAGCTTCTTACGTGAATCCTCGATCGATGCGCCATAGGGATAGTTGATCTGGGCCCAACCGGTGATACCGGGCTTCACCATGTGACGTTCGGCATAGAAGGGCAGCTGTTCTTCCAGATCGTTGACGAATTGCGGCACTTCGGGGCGCGGGCCAACAAAGCTCATCTCGCCTTTCAGCACGCTCCACGTCTGCGGCAGTTCATCGATCCGGACCTTGCGGATAAACCGCCCGATGCGAGTAATGCGGGGATCGTTCTTCTCGGCCCATTTGGCGCCGTTCGCCTCGGCATCGGTGCGCATGGAACGTAGTTTGATGAGATTGAACGTCTCGCCATAAAGTCCGACCCGCTTCTGCCGGAAAAACGCCGGCCCCTTGCTGTCCAGCTTCACAATCAGGGCGAACAGCACGATTATCGGCAGGGTCAGCGCCAGCAGGATAGAGCTAGCGACAATGTCAAACACCCGCTTGGCGGCACTTGAAAGCATGCGGCTCGACGAAAAACCGTCGGAGAAGATCAGCCAGCTGGGGTTGACCGTGTCTAGATCAACTCGCCCGGTCTCTCGTTCCATGAAGCTGGAAAAATCGTTGACGTGAACGCCCTTGGTCTTGATCCGCAGCAAGTCCTTCAGCGGCAGCGCATTGCGCCTCTCTTGCAGTGCCAGCACCACTTCGCTGACGCCAAGGTTTTCGACAAAGCGCCCCAGATCATGAATTGCATCGCGCGGTATTGCTTCTTCTACCACCCGGTCGCCTTCGTTCATGGCGAGATAGGCTACCACGGCGAAGCCGCTCTCTGGCCGATCGCCCAATTCGCGCACACGCTGCGCCCGGTCGCCCGCGCCCAGCACCATGACCCGGCGGCGAAAGGCGGAAGAGCCCAGAAAACTGTTCAACAGCAGCCGATCCGCCACCATGAAGGCGATGGTCAGCAGCATCATGTAAAATAGGGTGGAGCGCCAGAATGTGATGTTGGAGAGGACGAATTCGACCATTGCCAGCGCCAGGATCGCCAGGCTGATCGCCACCAGCAGCCGCGCTGCGGCATAGCGAAGCGATCGCAGGGCGTTGGGGCCGTAAACCCCGACCGAAATCATCGCCAGCCACACCACCAGCGCCGAGCCGGTGAGTGACAACCACCTTTCGCTGATCGGATCCACCTCCATCCCGATCTGCGAGGCACGCACCTGCCAGGCCAATTCGCCCGCCAGGAACAGCAGGCCAAAATCCAGCAGGCCGAGCAGGATAACGGCATGGGGAATGTAGTGTTTGAATAAACGGATCATCGGTCCCGCATTTGTCAGCTTTCAATTCAGCCGAGCCTTACGCGCGAGAGATGAAATGTCGGTAAACTTTACAGTGCATTTGTGAACCGCCGGATTTCAGCGGTTTTTCTCGATTAATGCCGGATTAGCCGTGCTGGCTCAGCGCCGGGCCTCAAGCGGACGGAATTCGAACGGGGTCAAGCCGCGCATGACCCGGTCCACCGTCAGCTGGGCGCCGCGCGGGGGCAGCGAACGCTGACGGCAGGCTGCGATATGGCAACGGGCGCACCCCATGCCGATCGGCCGCGCCCCGTCCTCGTCCAGCCGCACGCCCTTGGCCGCTGACAAATCAGCGGCCAGTTTGGCCTCGATCCCCAGCACGATCACAAAGCGAGCATCGCCGCTGGCCCCGGCGGCCTCGACCGTTCGCGCGATGGTCAGCCAATGTGCCGGGCCGGCATCTGCGCCATCGACCAGCACCGGCTCGACACAGACTTCCCCGCGCCTTTCGAACGCCCTGTGGATCACCCATAGAGGGCAGCTTGCCTCGCTTTCCAAAATGGTTGCGCCACTCGCACCCGAAAAGCGCTTGGAAAACTGCCCTGCGCGGTCAATCCGGGCCATGAAAAACGGCAGGCCGCGCTGGCCAACCCGGTGCAAAGTGGTGAGGCGGTGGGCAAGCTGTTCGAAACTGACACCAAAGCGGCGCTGCAACACGTTGAGATCATAGCCCGTCTGGTCACAGGCGCGCAGGAAACGGCCATAGGGCATCAGCAATGCAGCGGCGAAATAGCTGGCCAAATGCCGCTCGAACAATTGCCGGGCAACATCGTCCTGCAGCTGTGCGCCGGCGACAAGGCTTGCAATGGAATCTCGCTGTTCAAGCTGAGCGATCTGCAGCGCTATCTGAAAATTGCGCGAAGACCGGTCGAGCATTTCCGAAAGCTGCAATTGCCGCGCATGGAGGTCGAGCCGCCGGATTGCCTCCGGCATGATGTCCATCGGCAGGATGCGGACGGACAATTGGTGCTTTTCACGCAGGCGATCGACCAGCGCGACGTCGATATCGCTGCGCGACAGGCGCAGTTCGTCCGCCAATTCCTCTGCCGCATGGTCCAGATCCGCGAAATGGTTGCGCCAGCGTTCAATTTCGCGGCGAGAGGCTGCGATCGGATCGCTCACCGGCCCGCTGTCCGGCCCGCCCCGATCATAAAGGCGAGCAAAGGCTGCGGCCGCATGAGGCGCTGTGGCGAGGAATTCGTTTACTTCGTCTCGGTCGATCCCCAGATCGGCGAAACGTTCGTCGGCAAGGCGGCGCGCCAGCCCGTCCACGCCCCCGATTGCCTCATCCTCGCGCAAGGCACGCGGATCGAAATCGAATTGTTCGATCACCTGCACCAGCACGCGCGCAGATAGCGGGCGCTGATTACGTTCAATCAAGTTGAGATAGCTGGAGGAAATCCCCAGTGCGCTGGCCATGGCCGCCTGGGTCAGGCCCGACCTTTTGCGCAAGCGGCGTAACGCAGGTCCTGCGAAAACTGAGGTTTCAGGCATCGAACAATGTAACTTTCTTTACAAGGTTACACTCTATTATTCGCCATTCCGCTCAAAAAGACAACAAAGTTTGTAATTTTTCCTGTCGCGAATCTCTCTGGCGGGGCAACCCTGACGTCACCAACCAACTCCGCACGCTTTCAGGAGATCAGTCGTGACGTATCAGGCCACTATCGAGCAGTTCCGCACCACCATTGGCAGCAATGGCGCGCCCTGGAATGCGATCGATGCGGAATCGGTTGCGCGTATGCAGATCCAGAACCGCTTCCCCACCGGGCTCGATATCGCGAAATACACCGCCAAGATCATGCGCGCCGACATGGCGGCATATGACGCAGACCCTGCGAACTACACGCAATCGCTGGGCTGCTGGCACGGTTTCATCGCCCAGCAGAAGATGATCAGCATCAAGAAGCACTTCGGCAGCACCAAGCAGCGTTACCTCTACCTGTCGGGCTGGATGATCGCCGCTCTGCGCAGCGAATTCGGCCCCCTGCCCGATCAATCCATGCACGAAAAAACCAGCGTTCCCGCGCTGATCGAAGAGCTCTACACCTTCCTGCAGCAAGCAGATGCTCGCGAACTGGGCATGATGTTCCGCGAACTGGATACGGCCCGCGAACGCGGCGACGCCGTGGAAGCCAAGCGGATCGAGAACGCAATCGACAATTACGAAACGCATGTGGTTCCGATCATTGCCGATATCGATGCCGGTTTCGGTAATGCCGAGGCAACCTATCTCCTCGCCAAAAAGATGATCGAAGCCGGCGCATGCGCCCTGCAAATCGAAAACCAGGTTTCGGACGAAAAGCAGTGCGGCCACCAGGACGGCAAGGTTACCGTCCCGCCCGAGGACTTCCTGCAGAAGATCCGTGCGATCCGCCACGCTTTCCTTGAGCTGGGTGTCGAGGACGGGATCATCGTTGCTCGTACGGACAGCCTGGGTGCCGGCCTGACCAAGCAGATCGCTTTCAGCCGCGAGCCGGGCGATCTGGGCGACCAGTACAATGCCTTCCTCGATTGCGAAGAAGTCGATCCAGCCAACATCACCAATGGCCAGGTCTTCATCAGCCGCAATGGTCAGCTGATGGCCCCCAAGCGGCTGCCTTCGAACCTCTACCAGTTCCGCTCTGGCACCGGTGAAGACCGCTGTGTGCTCGATTGCATCACCTCGCTGCAGAACGGCGCCGACTTGCTGTGGATCGAAACCGAAAAGCCGCATATCGATCAGATCGCAGGAATGGTAGACCGCATTCGTGAAGTCATTCCCAATGCCAAGCTGGTCTATAACAATTCACCCAGCTTCAACTGGACACTCAACTTCCGCCAGCAAGTTTTTGATGCATGGTCAGAATCTGGCAAGGATGTGTCGGGGTATGATCGTGATCGACTGATGAGCGTGGATTATGACAGCACCGATCTGGCGGCAGAGGCAGATGAGAAGATCCGCACCTTCCAGCGCGATGCTGCGAAGCGCGCGGGCATCTTCCACCACCTGATCACCCTGCCGACCTATCACACGGCGGCGCTGAGCACTGACAATCTGGCCAAGGAATATTTCGGCGACCAGGGCATGCTCGGCTACGTCAAGAACGTCCAGCGTCAGGAAGTCCGTCAGGGCATCGCCTGTGTGAAGCACCAGAACATGGCCGGCAGCGACATTGGCGACGACCACAAAGAATATTTCGCCGGTGAAGCGGCCTTGAAGGCAGGCGGAAAAGATAACACGATGAATCAGTTCGAAGCTGCCTGAGATTCGAACTGAGGAGAAAGATAATGTCTGAACAAGAGAGCAAGCCACGCGAACCCGGCCGGGCCAGGGCACTGCTTTCCACCGCGGATTTCAAGCTGTTGCGCCGCGCACTGGAAAGCCACGCCAAGGCCACCGACGACCGCGAGGAACTGGCCAAGATCAACGCCCTGCACCACCGTTTGGGCACATACAGCTAAGCTGCGACGGCAAAAGCCCGCAGACAACCAACTCCTGGGGAGGAGAGTACGGCCGTCGGAGCACCCCCAAAAGCTCCGGCGGCCGTCATTATTTGGGCGGCATCAATTCCAGAACCGCGCTCGCCAGTGCTTCTGCTGCAGTTGCGATCACCTTTTCCGCATCGGGAGCCCAAAAAGGCGAATGAAGCGAAGGTAGGTTGATTTCTCCCGCTTGCGCCTTGGCGATCCGTTCCGGTGTTTCACCGCCTACCCAGAAGATCAGCGACTGGACATTGTCCGGATCGGCGCGGTGGAACCTGCCGAAATCCTCACCACCCATGACTGGCGGCATTTCCTTGACCCGATCTTCGCCAAAGCGCTCGACAAAACCGGCTATCACGCGGTCGGTAAATTCGGGCGTATTATAGGTCGAAGGCGTGGGATCCTCGGCCAGTTTCATGACTGGTAGCTTATCTTCCGGCATCCCTGCGGCCTGCGCCTCTGCTTTGGCGATACGGGCAATCCCGTCGAGAAGGAGCTTGCGCGAAGCATCGCTGTAGGAACGCACGGTTAGTTGCAGCCGGGCCTCATCCGAGATGATATTGTGCTTGAAGCCGGAATGAAAGCTGCCGACGGTCACCACCGCCGGGTCGAGCGGATTGCTTTCCCGGCTAACCAGCGTCTGCAATCGCATCACGATCGCACTGGCAATCACAATCGGGTCTTTGGTCGTGTGCGGATAGGCGCCATGGCCACCGATACCGGGGATAGTCAGGTCCACCGCATCGACATTGGCCAGGGCATAACCCTTTGAATAGCCGATCTTACCGGCTGGATATTGGGCAGCATCGTGAAATGCCAGCGCGAAGTCCGGCTTCGGAAAACGGGTGAACAACCCATCTTCCAGCATCGCCTTGGCCCCGCCCCCGACTTCCTCTGCAGGCTGCAGTATCATCACCAAAGTGCCGCTCCACTGATCCTTGCGATCGACCAGCAACTGCGCCGCACCGACCCATCCCGTCATATGCGTATCGTGGCCGCAGGCGTGCATGATGCCCGTTTCCACACCCGAAGCCGGAACGCCGACCTGCTTGGAAGCGAATGGAAGCCCGGTCTGTTCAGCCACCGGCAGCCCGTCCATATCGGCACGGACCAGCACGGTGGGCCCATCGCCATTGCGCATCACCGCAACGACCCCGGTCTTGCCAACACCTTCAGTTACTTCAAAGCCCAGCGCCCTGGCCCGCTCAGCCAGTTTGGCGGCGGTCTTGTATTCCTGGAAACTCAATTCGGGATTGGCATGAAGATCGCGATAGAGCTCCATCAACGCGGGCATGTCAGCCATCAGATCGTCATGCATTTCATCCGCCAATGCCGGTGCTGACATGCTTATGGCTGCCAGTCCCGTAAGCAGGCAGTGAAGTTTCATAGGATGGTCCCCTCGTTCGAACTTTGGCCCGCAGGCTTTCCCGCAGCGCGCTACATGTCGTAATTTATGACCAGCAGGATCGACAGCGTGGTCACCATCAGCACCACCAGCGGAATGCCGGTGCGGATATAATCCCTGAATTCGTACTTGCCCTCTGCCATGATCAGCATGTTGGTTTGATAGGCGATCGGCGTTGCGTAACACAGATTGCAGCCGAACAGCACGGCCAGGATCAGCGGCTCTGCCGGCAGGCCAAGCTGGGTCGCGATATTGAAGGCGATCGGCGTGCCAACCGTGGCGGCGGTGGCATTCGATGCGAAATTGGTCAGCAGCGTGACGAACAGCATGATCGTGGCGAGGACGGCTGCGGGAGTGAGGAACTGCAGCCCATAGGCCATCACCTGCCCCAGCCACAGCGCCGCGCCGCTTTCATCGATAATTCGCCCGATTGCGATACTGGCGGCGACCAGCACGATAACCTTGGCGGACAAGGCACGCCCGACCCGGTCAAACTTCACGCAGCCGGTCACGAACATCAGGATCGCGCCTGCCAAGGCGGAAATCGCGATCGGGAACAGGCCGATCGATGCAGTGAAGACCGATCCAACCATAATGCCCGCCGCCAGCAAGGCCTTGGACCGACGCGGCAGTTCCCTGGCGCCTTCCAGCATCAACAGGCTGTCTGCCCGGGCAAATTCCTGAACCCCATCCGGAAGGCCCATCACCAATAGGACATCGCCTTCCGCGATCCGCAAATCGCCGCCTTCGCTATATTCGTCGCGCGCGCCGACCAGTCGTTCCGGCCGGTGGATTCCCAGCACCGCGACACTGTAAAGGTCGGCAATGCCAGAGGTTGGCAAGGTTCGGCTGATCAGGCGTGAATCCCCGGTCACCGTCATCTCTACAACAAGAATATCCTGCCTTGTGCTCGATGATTCCCGGCGGATGCGGTCCACCACCCAGCTGGGTGCGAGTTCACCTTGCAGTACGCGCATCGCATCTTCCAGCCCCTCATGCGTTCCCGAAATGTGTATGCGTTGCTGGGGCTGCAGCGGGCCGCTGGGTTGGTCGTGAAAACGTATGTCCTTCGGCAGTTTTGACAGAACAGCCGACAGGTCCTGCCCAATCAGCGAACTTTCCCCGTTGAGACGCAACCGTGTGTGGAAACGACGTTCCCCCACTCCCTGCTCCACGCTGTGATCCGGCAACAGGCGCGGCATCACCAGCCACAGATAGGGTAGCGCCACCAACGCTGCGGTCAGAACGATCGGGGTGTAATGGAACACACCCATTGACGGCATACCCAGATCGCCCGCAATCGATACCACCAGGATATTGGTCGACGTGCCGATCGTGGTCGCCATCCCACCAATCAGAACCGCAGCGTTGAGGGGAATCAGCGTTTTCGAGGCAGGCATCGCCCCCTTGGCCGCAAGCGACACGAATATCGGCAACAGCAAGACCAGAACCGGCGTGTCATTGATCGCCATCGAAAGAGTAAACGCGATCAAGAGCGACACCAGCAATCCAAGCTGGAGATTGAGCTTGAAGATACCTTCCAGCACACGCGCCGCAGGTTCCAGCGCGCCGGTTACCACCAAGCCGCGCCCCAAAATCATCAGGGAGCAGATGGTGATCAGCGCGTAATGACCGAAGCCCGAAAATGCGAGCGAGAGACCGTCAGACGGCTTGGCCCCCTCAAGCGGATAGAAGTAGAGCCCTACCGCGATAACCGCGATTGTGAGCAAGGAGACGATCTCGATCGACATCTTGCCACGCGCAAAGGCGATAAACATGGTGATTGTCACGGCCATCGCCGCAATCGCATGGAAGGAAGGAAGCTCCAGCATCACTGGCCGTGGTTTACAGCATCTCCGCCAGATGTCTGCAAGAACTTGCAGCAAACCAAGGCGCTGTTCGCCGGGCGCAATTGCCCAGCCTGCTTGGCCAGCGATGAATGATGGTACCTCTGGCCGGACTCGAACCGGCACTTCCGAAGAAACTCGATTTTGAGTCGAGCGCGTCTACCAATTCCGCCACAGAGGCACTGTGTTGGGAGCGCGGCGGATAGCCGCACCCGCCGTTCGCATCAAGCCTTCAATGCGCCTGCCAGCAGCTTATGCAATTTCGAATGCAAGGCATCGTTGCCTGCCAGCACCTGGGCCGCGTGGATCGGGGCGCTGCGGCCGCGATAATCGCTGACGAAGCCGCCCGCTTCGCGCACCAGCAGGCAACCGGCGGCGGTATCCCAATCGCTTAGGCCGCTTTCCCAGAAACCGTCAAAACGGCCGGCCGCAACCCACGCCAGATCAAGCGAGGCCGCGCCGAAACGGCGAATGCCCGCCACTTCCGGCCCGAAAGCGCCATAGATCTTCATCCATTCGGACGGATCGCCTGCACCCTGGAACGGAATTCCGGTGGCGATCAGCGCATCGGACAACCGCGAGCGTGCCGATACCCGCAGCCGCGCATCCTGTAGCCAGGCACCACGCGATTTTTCGGCCCAATAGGTCTCATCGGTGATCGGCTGATAGATCACGCCCGCCGTCACCTCACCCCAACCGCTGCCATCAAGCTTGGGTTCCTGCACCGCGATCGAAATCGCGAAATGCGGGATGCCGTGGAGGAAGTTGCTGGTGCCATCGAGCGGATCGATGATCCAGCGCGGCATGCCCGGATCGCCTTCGATCACACCGGCCTCTTCCAGCACAAAACCCCAACCGGGCCGTGCGCTCAGCAGTTCGTCATAAAGCGTGCGTTCGGAACGCATGTCCGCCTTGGAGACGAAATCCGCCGGCCCCTTGCGGCTGACCTGCAAGTGCTCGATCTCGCCGAAATCGCGGCGCAGGCGCGCGCCAGCCTTGCGTGCGGCGCGTTCCATCACGCGAATGAGGCCGGATAAAACTGCCATTGGTTATCTGGTTCCTGTCAGTCGACCGCGATCTGGATCGATTGCGCGGTCAATTCAATTTCGCCCCATCCGCTGTCGATGAAGGCATAGTCGCCGTCGATCGTCGCCGAATTGATCACGCTGAGATCTACATTGTCACCTTCGGCGACTTTGGTCTTCTTCAACCTCAGGTCATCAAAATCGGCAAAGCGAATGAAGCCCTTGCGGTAACAGCCTTCGGAATCGTCGCTTTCCTCGAAGCGCGAATGGCCTTCGAGCAGGTGAAAATCCATCTCCAACGTGAGCGATTCATCGTCATAGATCACGCCCAGAATATAGCTGGTATCGATGTCGATATGTTCCAGCTTGGGATGTCCGCTACCCGCCATCTCGTTCTCCGTTAGCTGGCTTTGCCAACGTAGCTTTGTTCGTAAACGTCCACCACGATCCGTGTCCCGCTTTCGATATGCGGCGGGACCATGATGCGCACGCCATTGTCGAGCACGGCGGGTTTGTAGCTGGAAGAGGCAGTCTGCCCCTTCACCACCGCATCAGCCTCAACAATCGTCGCTTCGATCTGCGCAGGGAGTTCGACCGAGATCGGCTTTTCTTCCCACAATTCGAGCGTTACCTGCATACCATCCTGCAGGAACGGGCGGGCATCGCCCAGCAGGTCGCTCGGCAGGGTGATCTGTTCGTAGGTGTCGTTATCCATGAACACCAACATCTCACCGTCTTCGTAAAGGAATTGGAATTCCTTGGTGTCGAGCCGCACGCGCTCAACCGTATCGGCGCTGCGGAAGCGAACATTGGTCTTGCGGCCATCCTGCAGGTTCTTCATTTCCACCTGCATATAGGCGCCGCCCTTGCCCGGCTGGGTATGCTGGATCTTGGCGACCTTCCAGATGCCACCCTCATATTCGAGGATATTGCCGGGACGGATATCGACACCACTGATTTTCATCGAAATTATGCCTTCTTGTGGGGAACCGCAGCTTGTTTGCCCGCTGCTTTGCGACGCGCCCTTAGCCTAGCGTGCATTCCGGGGCAAGCTGGCTGGCGATCTGGGCGATTGCGTGATAATCCCGCTGCCATGAAGCTGCTACCTCTCCTGCCCGCCGTTACGCTCGCAATTGCGCCTGTTGCCGCGCATGCGGCCGATGGAAACCTGCTCAAGACCATGCCGCACGGTGTCTATGAATGCGCCATTCCCGGCAATGCGGGGAGCCTGGCGTGGGAACCGGTCGAAGGCGCAGGCTTTATCATCAGCCACACTTCCGGCTACCGGACGGAGAATGGCCGAGGCACCTATCTGCTCAAGGGCAAGGATCTGATCATCACCAGCGGCCCCAAGAGGGGAGAGCGTTATCGCCGGACCGGCGAAGGAGAGCTTAAACTACTGGACAAAGACGGCAGCGTGACCCGGTTCGCCTGCGTCAAAGTTGCCAGCAGGCACTAAGCGCCGCGCAGTTTCTCCGCAAAGGCGCGCACCGCTGCCGCCTCATCACCGTTCCACACCGCGCCTGAAACAGCGAGGAAATCCGCGCCAGCTTCTATCAGAGGCGCACAGTTTTCTGGCGTGATCCCACCAATCGCCACGCAAGGAATTTCGAACAGGCCGCTCCACCAGGTCAGCAGATCAGGCTCGGGCCGATGCTCGGTTTCCTTGGTGGTGGAAGGAAAAAAGGCCCCGAAGGCGACATAATCAGCCCCCGCCTCTCCCGCTTCCATCGCCAGATGGCGAGAGGCGTGGCAGGTGACGCCAATCTGCGCCTCCCTCCCAAGCTCTTCGCGCGCTTCCTTCGGGCTGCCATCCTGCTGACCTAGATGAACCCCGTCGGCCTTTATCCGCTTGGCCAGGGCGACGCTGTCATTGACGATGAAGGCGACATCATTCGCCGCGCATATTTCCTGCAAGGGCGCAGCAAGTCGCGCCGCTTCGTGCTGGTCCAGGTCTTTCACACGGAACTGGAACGCCGCGACCATGCCCTGCCCCACCTCGATCGCGCGCGCCAGTCTTTGCGGAAAATTGCCGCCGACATCGAGCGGCGAGATAAGGTATAGTTGCGTTGGAGGAGCAGCGTGGTTCATGCTGCGCTCAATATAGATGGCACAGGATCGCGCAATGACTTCTCGGCTCTTCCTTATCCCCGGCCTGATATTGCTGGCCGCCTGCACCACCGCCGCCGAACGGCCCGACCTGCCCGGCTGCCGCATGATGGAATGCGTTGCCATCGGCGAGAGCCAAGAAGTGTTCGCAGACTTCACGGTCACGCCAATCGCCGTGCTGGAAGACAGCCGCTGCCCTATTGAGGCGGAATGCGTGTGG
>JBNLDR010000003.1:0-43006 GCA_050304495.1 Altererythrobacter sp. | reverse complement strand
CGATAGGCCAATGCGATCAAGGTGAGGATAGCACTAGCGACTGCGCAGGAGGAAGCCTGCGATGGTCTGCGAGGGGCCCAAACCGCTCGACAAACGGCCAATGCCGCTCGTGCGAATAATGGGAGGGTTCTGCCCCTAGCCCACCGTGCCCTGCCAATCTCGTACCGCATCCAGCGGATAGACCAGCATCAGCACGTTGAGCGTGAGGTTGTCATGCACCACCCACGCGGTGATCAGCTCAGCCGCAACCGCAAGTGCCACCGTTACCCTGGCCGGCAATTTCCACGCCAGGAAGAAGCCCACGCTCATCCAGCCCAGATCGGCCATGGAATTGAGGATACTGTCGCCCGAATAGCCCCAATTGACCGTTACTGAACGATAGCGATCGATGATCATCGGCGAGTTTTCGATAATCTCCCAGCTTCCCTCGATTGCTACGGCCAGCGGATAGCTCCACCTCGCGGCACTCTTCCCGCCCAGGTCAAATCGCACAAACAGAAGCCAAGCCAGCCCAAAGAACAGCATGCCGTGAATCACATGGCTGGGCGTATACCAGTCAGAGATATGCTGGCTGTTCCCCGAAGAGTTTATATCCCCGTGCCAGAACTTGATCGTCCCGCATTCGCAGATTGGCGGGCGGTCCATCGCAAATAGGATGATCAGTGTGACAAGTGCCAGAATACCAACGGTAATCCAGGCATTCCGGTGGGGGAGCATATTGGCCATGCCCCGTCTTGCCACCAAAACGGTTAATGGCAAGCGCATTGCCCCGGCCTGTCCACTACACTAGGCAAGGCAATGATGGTGGATCGGCGCATGAATTTGGCTGGAGGCAGGGCATGAGCGAACAGGACGCTCTATTCCATGCCCCTGGCGCCGCAAGTTCCGACAAGGTTGAAAGCGAAGCCTATTCAGGGCGCCGGGCCTGTGTGATTGGTGCCGGGTTTGGCGGGCTGGCTTTGGCCATTCGCCTGCAGTCTGCCGGAATTGCCACCACGCTGGTAGAGGCATTGGACAAGCCGGGCGGCCGCGCCTTCTTCTGGGAACGCCCAACTGAATCCGGCACTTTCACCTTCGATGCCGGCCCCACGATGATTACCGACCTTGCGTCGCTGAAGGAATTATGGGCGATCACGCGGCACAATATGGCCGACGATGTCGAGCTGATGCGGGTTTCGCCCTTCACCCGCTTCAATTGGCCCGATGGCACCAATTTCGAATATTCGAACGATATTGACAGCCTCAATACGGAAATCGCCAAGCTCGATCCGGTCGATGTCGCCGGATACCAGCGCTTCCGCGAATATGCCGCCAGCGCGCTGCGCGATGTGCACGGGCGGATCGGCATGCGATCCTTCCAGGATCTGCGCGCCATGCTGCGGACCGCGCCCATGCTGGCAAAACTGCAGGCCTGGCGCAGCGTCTATTCCACCGTCTCGCGCTTTATCGAGAACGAGAAGCTACGACAGGCCCTATCATTCCAGACCTTGCTGGTCGGCGGCAATCCGATGCGTGCCAGTGCGGTGCATTGCATGCAGCATGCGCTGGAGATGGATGGCGGCGTATGGTGGGCGCGGGGAGGTACGGGCCGACTTGTCGCCGCCATGCTGCGCCAGTTCGAACGCCTGGGCGGCAAGGTGCAAATGGGCGACCCGGTGATCCGCATTCACACGATCGGTAGCACTGCAACCGAAGTGGAAACCCAGAGCGGGTGGAAGGAACGCTTCAACGCCGTCGCCTCCAACGCCGATCTGGTCCACACCTATCGTGACCTGCTGGGCCATACCAAACGCGGGCGTGACCGCTCGCATAGCCTAGCACGCAAGAGCTTCAGCCCTTCCTATTTCGTGGTTCATTTCGGCCTGGAGGGAAACTGGCCTGGCATCCCCCACCACATGGTGCTGTTCGGCCCGCGCTTCGAAGGCTTGCTCGACGATATTTTCGAGCATGGCGTGTTGCCGGCCGATTTCATTATCCAGCTGCATCATCCCACGGTGACCGATCCCAGCCTCGCACCCAAGGGCCAAAGCACGTTCCGCGCAATGGTTCCTGTGGCCCATATGGGCAAGCTGACGGTGGATTGGGAGCAGATTGCCCCCATGCTCGAACAGCGCATTCTGGATGAAATCGAGCGGCGGCTGATCCCCGATCTGCGGGACCGGATCGTGACCAAATTCTCCTATGCGCCGAAGGATTTCGCGATGGATTTCAACGCCTATATGGGCAGTGCGTTCAGCCTTGAGCCCACCCTGACGCAGAGCGGGGCAATGCGCGCGCACAATCGTGACGATGTGATCGACAATCTCTATCTGGTGGGCGCGGGAACGCATCCCGGCGCGGGAATTCCCGGCGTGCTCGCCAGCGCCAAGGCAACTGCAGCATTGATGCTGGCAAATCTCGCTGCCAAATAGCAGTGATGAAACGCATTGCAGTCTATTGCGGATCGGCTTCACCCGAAGACCCGCGCTATCTCGAACTGGCGAGTGAAGTTGGTGCAGAGCTGGCCCGGCGCGGGATCGGCGTGGTTTATGGCGGCGGACGCCTGGGCCTGATGGGCGCGGTTGCCCGCGGCGCGCTCGACCATGGTGGCGAGGTGATCGGCGTGATCCCCGAGGCGCTGGCCAATAGCGAAGTCGCCAACCATGATTGCACCGAGCTGTACACCGTATCGGGCATGCATGAACGCAAGGCCCGTTTCACCGATCTGTCTGACGGCTTCATCACCATCCCCGGCGGGGTAGGCACGATGGACGAGCTGTGGGAAGCAATGAGCTGGTCGCAGCTCGGCTATCATTCCAAGCCGGTTGGCCTGCTCAACGCCTTCGGTTTCTACGACCATTTGATCGCCTTCAATGCGCGCATGGCAGAGGTGGGCTTTGTCCGCCCCGCCCACCAGAACATATTGATCGCCGCAGATACGCTGCCGGACCTGCTGGGCAGGATGGCGAGTTATGTCCCGCACACGCCGATCTTCCGCATGAAAGCGGATGACCTTTGAGCTGGGCGCGCGAGCTTGAGGAATTGCGGCGGCGCGAGGCGCTGGCCGAACAAATGGGCGGGCCGGAAAAGCTCGCGCGCCAGCACGGCCGCGGCAAGATGGACGCGCGCGCCCGGCTCGCCGCGCTGGTCGATGACGGCAGCTTCCGAGAAATCGGCAAGATCGCGGGCAAGGGTTCCTATGACGAGGATGGCAATCTGGAGAGCGTGCTCCCCGCCCCCTTCCTGTTCGGCAAGGCGCTGATCGAAGGGCGACCCGTCGTTGCCACTGCCGACGATTTCACCATTCGCGGCGGCGCGGCCGATGCAGGGATCAGCCGCAAGATGGTGCAGGCCGAAAAGATGGCGCACGAACTCAAGCTGCCGATCATCCGCATGATTGACGGCACGGGCGGCGGCGGATCAGTCAAGACGCTTGAGATGATTGGCGCAACCTATATTCCCGCGGTGCCGGGCTGGTCTGACGTTGTGAAGAATCTCGAGACTGTGCCGGTGGTGGCGCTGGCGCTCGGCCCCACAGCCGGACTGGGCGCAGCGCGCACGGTCGCCAGCCATTATTCGATCATGGTGCGCGGGCTTTCACAGATTTTCGCCGCCGGCCCCGCCGTGGTCGATGGGCTGGGCGAGAGTTACAAGGGGCCACAAGATCACCAGCAGGCCAAGGAAAGCCTTGGCGGAAGCGACATTCACACCCGCAATGGCGTGGTCGATGATGAAGTCGCTAGCGAGGCCGAGGCATTTGCCCGCGCGCGCCATTTCCTTTCCTTCATGCCCGAACATGTCGGCCAGCTGGCTCGGCGTTCGAACTGCATCGATCCGGTCCATCGCCGCGAAGAGGCGCTGCTCAGCCTCGTCCCGCGCGAAGAGAAGCAAGTCTATTCGATGCGCCGCTGCATGGACATGGTGTTCGATACCGGCACCGTGTTCGAAATCGGGCGGATGTGGGGCCGGGCCTGCATCACCGCGCTCGCCCGGCTTGATGGCTGGCCGGTGGCAGTATTGGCGAGCGATCCCAGCTATCTGGGCGGATCATGGGAAGCCAAGACCAGCGAGAAGGTTGAGCGCTTCGTCAAACTGGCCGACCAGTTCCGCCTGCCGATCGTCCATCTGGTCGACAATCCCGGATTCATGATCGGGCGCGAAGCCGAAATGGCGGGCACCATCCGCTATGGCGTGCAGGCGATGAACGCGATCTACAAGGCCAGCGTCCCGCTCGCCTCAATCGTGCTGCGCCGCGCCTATGGCATTGCCGGCAGCGCGATGAGCAATGCCGAGAATTTCCAGTATCGCTATTGCTGGCCTTCGGGCGATTGGGGTTCGCTGCCCATCGCGGGCGGGCTGGAAGTGGCCTACAAGTCCGAAATTGAAGCGAGCGATGATCCGGCCGCAACGCTGGCCGAAATCCGCGCGCGGCTGGACAAGGTGACTTCACCCTTCCGCAGCGCCGAACGTTTCAATGTTGAGGATATTATCGACCCGCGCGACACCCGCCCGCTGCTGTGCGAATTTGCGGACCTGGCCTGGCGGAAACTGCAGTCTGAGGCTTGATCCGGCCTGAAAGGCCGCAAGGGCGACCGCCCGCCCGCAGCGAAACGGCCTTCAGGCCGTGGGAGCGATGAAAGCCAAGTGAGCGGACGCGAGCGCCGGCGCTTGAGGCCAAACGAACTAATGCCGCATGATATCGTGCAAGATCATATAGCGGCGCGCCTCGCCGGGGCGCCGGAACAATTTGCCGCGTTCGCTGAACAGCACCAGCAGAATGCTGACTATCGAACAGCCCAGCATTGCCACGGCCAGCGGGAGGGCTGTGCCATCATAGGCACCGCCTATGGCACCCCCCAGCACGGCGCCGGTAATCATACGCAAACTCATATGCGCCGATGAAGCTGCGCCCGCGATTTCCTGGAACGGCTGCATCGCAATCGATCCGAAATTGGATCCGACAAAGCCCAGCAATGTCATCGACAAGGCCAGCAGGGGAACGAATTGCCACAAGGTCTGATCCGGCCCGGCAAAATAGAGCTGCCCCAGGCTGAGCAACAGGAATCCGATCAGGGCCGAATGGCTGACCCGGCGCGCGCCGAACCGTTCGACAATGCGGGAATTGGTGAAGCTTGCTACCGCCATGCCGAACACCGACGAACCAAAGATCAGCGCGAAGTAATCACCGGCGCCGAACGCCTCGCCGATCAGCTGCTGGCTCGAATTTATAAAGCCGAACAGTGATCCAAACACCAGCGCGCTGCCTGTGACATAGCCGAATGACACGCGATTGGAGAGCGCGCGCCCCATGTTCCTGAGGATCGTCACCGGATCGATCTTCTGCACATTTTCCTCGACCAGCGATTCCGGCAACCGGGCCCATGTCCAGGCGCCAACCGGTAACGCCAGCAAGGCCATCACCAGGAAGATTTCGCGCCACCCGGCAATCAACATCACCAATTGGCCCAGTGCCGGGGCAAAGATCGGCACGGCCATGAAGATCATGATAATCAGGCTCATCATCCGCGCCATCCGGTCGCCGCCAACCCGGTCACGCACGATCGCGGTGGGCACCACGCTCAGTCCGGCGCACAATAGGCCCTGCGCGATGCGCAGGCCGATCAGCATCCAATATTGCGTCACCAAGGCGCAGGCGAGTGACAACACCACATAAGATGCCAGGCCCGTGAACAGCACCGGTCGACGTCCGAACCGATCGGCAAAGGCACCGGGGAAGAACGCTCCGATCCCCGCCCCCAGAAAATAGGAACTGATCACCAATTGCCGGTCATTCCCGAGCGCGCCAAGATCGTTTCCGATCTGGCCCAGCGCGGGCAGCATGGAATCGATGCCAAGCGCCTGCAGGCTCATCAACGAGGCCATGAGCACGATCAGTTCGGTTTCGCTTATCGCTGGACGACGCGAATTGGATGTTTGCGGCTGGTTCATCACCGTCATGCTCTAGCGGCATGTCTGATCAAGGGAGAAGCGATTTCCACCGCTCCGATTAGTTTGGTTGACTTGTCTGCGTAATAGAGACAGTCCTCCTCACCGTTCAAAGGGAGGGATTGATGCAGGCAGTCGAAAAATCACATGTAAAGGTAATCCTGGCGTCATCGCTGGGCACGGTCTTCGAATGGTATGACTTCTACCTTTACGGATTGCTGGCAACGATCATCTCGGCGCAGTTCTTTTCCGGCGTCAATGAAACCACCGCCTTCATCCTGGCGCTGGCCGCCTTTGCCGCCGGTTTTGCCGTGCGACCGTTCGGCGCGCTGGTGTTCGGGCGGATTGGCGATCTTGTGGGGCGCAAGAATACCTTCCTCGTCACGATGGGAATCATGGGCGCTTCAACCTTCGCTGTGGGCCTTTTGCCATCATACGCCAGCGTAGGCGTCGCAGCCCCGCTGATGCTGGTCGGACTGCGGTTGCTGCAGGGGCTGGCGCTGGGCGGGCAATATGGCGGCGCGGCGACATATGTTGCCGAACATGCGCCAGAGGGACAGCGCGGCTTTTTCACCAGCTTCATCCAGACAACCGCCACGCTGGGCCTGTTCGCCAGCCTGCTGGTGGTGATCGGCACGCGCGAAGCGATTGGCGAGGCAGCCTTTGCCGATTGGGGTTGGCGCCTGCCCTTCTTCGCTTCGGCAGTGCTGCTGCTGGTGTCCCTGTGGATCCGGATGCAGCTCAATGAAAGCCCGGTCTATCAGAAGATGAAGGATGAGGGCGCAACCTCCAAGGCCCCCCTGACCGAAGCATTTGGCAATTGGCGCAATCTGCGGTTGGTGCTGGTGGCACTTCTGGGCGCGGTCGCCGGCCAGGCGGTGGTATGGTACACTGGGCAGTTCTACGCCCTGTTCTACCTTGAGAAAGTGCTCAAGATCGATGGCAGCACCGCCAATGTCCTGATCGCCGCGGCGCTGGTGATCGGCACACCCTTCTTCATCTTCTTTGGCTGGCTGAGTGACCGGATCGGTCGCAAAAAGATCATCCTGACGGGCTGCGCACTTGCCGCAATTGGCTATTTTCCGCTGTTCCACGCGCTGACCGAGGCAGGCAATCCGGCACTGGCCCAGGCACAGGCGCGCGCACCGGTGACGGTCTATGCTGATCCCGCGAGCTGCTCGTTCCAGTTCGATCCGATTGGCAAGAAGACCTTCGACAAGTCACCTTGCGACATCGCCAAGTCGGCCTTGGCCAAGGCTGGAATCCCCTATCAAACAGAGACCCTCTCCGGGTCGGGCTACATTACCATCGGCGAGCAGCGCATCGACGTGACCGACAAGGAGAGCTTCAACGCCATGCTGGCCCCTGCTCTGTCCGAGGCCGGCTATCCGGCGGCCGGGGAAGCCCCCAATCTCAACAAGCCGCTGGTTATCGCGATCTTGTTTGCGCTCGTACTGCTGGTGACCATGGTTTATGGCCCGATCGCCGCACTGCTGGTGGAGCTGTTCCCTGCGCGGATCCGCTACACCGCGATGAGCCTGCCCTATCACATCGGCAATGGCTGGTTCGGTGGCTTCCTGCCGACCATTGCCTTTGCCATGGTGGCGGCAACGGGCGATATATATGCCGGGCTGTGGTATCCGGTGGGCGTGGCGGCGCTGACGCTGGTGGTGGGTGTGCTGTTCCTGCCCGAAACCTTCCGCCGCCGAATTGACCATGTGGAGGAATCACCCACGGTCGCCTAGTATGGGACCATGTCTGGCGAGAAAGAAGGCGAGGATGTTGAATAGGCCGGGACCGGCCTGCGCAAGATCATCCATGTCGATATGGATGCCTTCTTCGCCAGTGTGGAACAGCGTGACAATCCCGATCTGCGCGGCAAGCCAGTGGCGGTGGGCGGCTCAGGCGGGCGCGGTGTGGTCGCCGCCGCCAGCTATGAAGCGCGCAAGTTCGGGGTGCGCAGCGCCATGCCATCGGTCACAGCCAAGCGGCTGTGCCCGGACCTGATCTTCGTACGGCACCGGTTTGACGCCTATAAGGAGGCTTCGCGCCAGATCCGCGAGATATTCCACCGATACACGCCGCATGTCGAACCGCTGAGCCTGGACGAAGCCTATCTCGACGTCACCGATGACCTGTTGGGGATTGGATCCGCCACGCGCATCGCAGAATTGATCCGGCAGGAGATCAAGGACAAGACCAGGCTGACCGCCAGCGCCGGGGTCAGCTACAACAAATTCCTCGCCAAATTGGCAAGCGACCAGAACAAGCCCGATGGCATGTGCGTGATCCGCCCGGGACAAGGGGCGGAATTCGTCGCAAACCTGCCGGTGCGCCGGTTTCACGGCGTGGGGCCCAAAGGCGCAGAAAAGATGGCCCGGCTGGGCATCCAGACCGGGGCGGACCTTGCGGACAGGGACATCGATTTCCTGCGCGCCAATTTTGGCAACATGGGCGATTATCTCTACCGCGCCGCACGCGGGATCGATTTGCGGCCAGTCAAGGCTCATCGACCACGCAAATCCGTGGGCGGCGAACGCACCTTCAGCGAAGACATCTCCTCTGGCCCCGCCTTGCGCGAAACACTGGCCGATATAATCGAAATCGTTTGGGACTCTATCGAGAAGACGAAGTCGAAGGGGCGCACCGTCACCCTGAAAATGAAATATACAGATTTCCAGACCATCACCCGATCGCGCTCAACCCCGCATTGCGTGACCGACAAGGCAGAGTTCGCGGCGATCTCGCGCGCGCTGCTCGACGATGCGCTGCCGCTGCCAATGCCGATCCGGCTGATGGGGCTGACGCTTTCGAACCTGGAGCAGGATGGTGATGAAGCGCACCCCCCTGCCAAAACGCGCGACGACGCGCAGCTTTCGCTGCTTTGAGTTTACGGCCTAGTTCCGGCGCGCGCGCCACAGCGCCAGCCGGGCGCGGGTCAGCTCGTTCTGCGGTTCGGGCAGCGAATGGCCGGGGAAGAAGCGCGCCTCTATCACCTCGCGGCCGTCAGGCGTGGGATGGTGAAGCGCCATCGCAGTATAGACATGGGCAGTGTGCGGGCAGTCCGAGATGGTTTCCTCAATCTCGCCAACCGCCACCAATGTGCCAAGCTCCAACGCCAGTTCCTCTTGCACTTCGCGGCGCGCGGCCAATTCGGGGCTCTCGCCCCGGCCAATGCCCCCACCCGGAAGCGACCACGATCCGCCGCCATAGCTGTGCCGCAGCATCAGCACCGCGCCTTCGGCATTGGTCACAATGACCGAGCAGCCATTGATCGGCACCTTGCGCCAGCTGCGCCAGCGATGACGCAGATTATGCGCAATTCGAAGAAGCGAGCGGTGCAGCGCAGGTGGAATCAGGCGAAACATGTAACCGGCTGACTAGCAGCCGCGAGCAGGCGCGCAATGGGCAGATCGTTATTGCCCTGCGCCGCAGCGTCAAAAACCACCCTCTTTTCCGCAGAGCCGCCCAGCGTCACAATGATCTGATCGCTATGCAGCAGGCTGGGCATAGTCAGGGTGATCCGGTCAAACGGTGCCTCTGGCGGGAGCGGATCGGGTGTGAGCCGGCGGATCGGCTGCGGATCGTCCGCCCGCGGATCGGTATTGGGGAACAGCGAGGCGATATGGCCATCGGCCCCCATCCCCAGCCAGGCAAGCGCGAAATGGGGAACCTGCTCCTCCTCGTTCAGTGCCACGACCTGCGCACCTGCCGCTTCGAACAGGGTGCGGATACGCCCGGTGTTGGAGGCTGGGTGATCTTCCGGCACAATCCGGTCGTCACCGGGCCAAACCTGCAAGCGGCCAAAATCGAGATCACAGCCGGCCAGCAGTTCGAACACCGGAAATGGGGTCGATCCACCAGGCACCGTGATCGCAACCGGCCCGCGCTGCGCGGCCATGACATCGCCCAAATAGCGGGCGATCCAGCTGGCGATATCGCCTGCGCTGGCATTTTCGATGATCGGGACCTGAGCCATGGGCCGGTCCTAGCAAGACCATGATTATCCGTCAGCGCCGAAATGCTATGCGTATGCGGGAATATGTATGCGCTTGCCGGCTAGTTGAGCGTGGCGCTGAGGAACCACACGCGCTGTTCGGCCATATCGGTCCAGCCGTCGATCAGTCCGGCGGTGGCATTGTCGCCTGCCTGGTCAACCAATTCGCGCATTCCCTTGATGCGCGCGAGCAGTGCAGCATTGTCATCGCGCAGTTCAGCCAGCATTTCCTCCGCGGCCAGGCTGGTCGCGTCCTGATCCTTGACCTGGGACTGCGCGGCAATGGCGCCGATCGAGGTCAGCGTTGGCGCACCCAATTTGCGCACGCGCTCGGCAATCAGGTCAACCTGGCCCTGCAATTCCAGCGCCTGTTCATCGAACAGCAGATGCAGGTCGCGAAAGCGCGGCCCGGTTACATGCCAGTGGAAATTCTTGGTCTTGAAATAGAGCGCCATGTGATCGGCTAGCAGGCCATTCAGTTCGGCCACCAGTTCGGCGGAAGCATTGTTGCGTGTTGAAAGCATGATCGAAACTCCTTTGTCCCGACCTCTCTAGCAAATTTATGTGATCGATAGGGTTTGTTATTATGGTTTCAATGATCGATTTTAGCGATTATAAGGCGCTAAAGCGGGCCTGCACTGCGATCACTGCGGCCAGCAGAATGGCCACGCCGCCCAGCACCAGCCGGATCAGGCGCAAGGGCAGGCCACGCTCCAGGCTATCGCCCAGGCTCCACCCCAGATAGAGCGCGCCAGCCCCGCCCAGCGCACCGCCAAGCCCCGCCATCGGGGCGAGAACGGTGGCCGCCGCCAGCGCGAATATCGCAAACCGCGCCGCATCGCCGATCTGCCGTGCGCCCAACACCAGCGCAATCGCGCCCAGCGAACGGGTCGGCTCTGCAGCATGTTTGAGCTTCACCGGCCACAGCAATTCTGCCCCGGCAACCGCCAGCGCAATCGCAATCAGCATTTGGCGGGCCGGACCGGGCAGCATGGCTGCGATCGAAGCCCCGGCATAGGCCATCACCGCCGCCGTGGCGGCGCACACCGCCATCGCCACGCCCAGCAATGCCCGGTTCTGCCCCAGCGCTTCTGACAGCCGCGCCACCAGCAATTGGTCACGACCGCCCATCGAAGTGAGGAACACGACCACCAGCGCGAACAGAAAGGAATCCATCTGCGGCTTGTAGCGCGCTTGCCACCGCTTCGCACCTGCCTAAGGCAAGGAGCCAATCAGATATGGAAGAACAGAACTTCGGTGAGAATCCAAAAGCCTGATTTCGGGCCTGCAGAAATGAGAGATTGCAGAATGAACAAAGTTTCGGGAACTCGCACTTCGATTGCCGCCATAGCCGCCGCAACCCTGCTGATGTCGGGCGCGCCGGCCATGGCTGACTGTTGGGTGAGGATCGGACGCGCCCATTCGGCAGCGGCACAGGCCTGAAGACATAGCCGCAATCGAGCGATATGAACTCGGGATGGCCCAGTTGCTTTTGTTCAACAAACCCTTCGGGGTCTTGTCGCAATTCACCGACCGCGGATCGCCAACGGTGCGGGCGACCTTGTCGGACTTCATTGCGGTGAAGGGCGTCTATCCCGCCGGGCGGCTCGATCGGGACAGCGAGGGGCTGCTACTGCTGTGCGCCGATGGGCGGCTGCAGGCGCGAATTGCCGATCCACGCTTTAAGCTGCCCAAGACCTACCTTGTGCAGGTCGAAGGCGATCCGCAGGAACTGGAGCTGGACCGTTTACGGCAGGGCGTCCGGCTCAAGGATGGCATGACCTTACCGGCCGATGTTGCTTGCATTGACGAGCCAGACCTGTGGCCGCGCGATCCGCCGATACGCCAGCGCAAGTCCATTCCCGACAGCTGGCTGAAAATTACCATCCGCGAAGGGCGCAACCGGCAAGTGCGACGAATGACGGCAGCGGTCGGGTTGCCAACTCTAAGGTTGGTGCGCTGGTCGATCGGCGACTGGACAGTCGCCGGGATCGCGCCAGGCCAGTTCGAGGAAATCTCTGTCTAGGCGCGGTCAGCAGCTCATATAAAGGCAGATCGTCAGGATTTTGAACCCCAATGAACTATCGCCATTCCTTTCATGCTGGCAACAGCGCAGATGTGGTGAAGCATAGCCTGCTTATCGCCCTCGTTGGGGCGTTGCAGCACAAACCGGGCGCGCTGACCCTGATCGACACCCATTCCGGCTGCGGGCTCTACGACCTTGACAGCGATCACGCCCAACGCACCGGCGAGGCCACCCAGGGTGTGCTGCGGGCCTTTGCCGACCCGAACCCCTTGCTGAACGATTACCGAGCTGCCGTACAGGCAGTGAATGCTGGGGCTGAACCGCACCTCTACCCTGGCTCGCCGCGCATTCTGGCGCAGCTACTGCGGCCGCAGGATTTCCTCATCCTCAACGAAAAGCATCCCGAGGACGCCTATGCCCTGCGCGGCGCGATGCGCGGCTCACCCGCCGCCGTGCATGAACGAGACGCCTACGAGCTATGGCTGGCGATGCTGCCGACCCGAACACCTCGCGGCATGGTGGTGGTCGACCCGCCGTACGAGCAGACGGACGAACGTGCCCGTATCACAGCCACCCTCGCCGCCGCTCACCGCAAATGGGCGCATGGCGTGACGGTGATCTGGTATCCGCTGAAAGACCGCGCCACGCATGTTCGGTGGAAGCAGCAGTTGCGCAGGCTCGGTATCCCGAAATTCCTGACGGTGGAGCATTGGCTGTATGATGCCGACCAGCCTGGCATCTATAACGGCGCGGGCCTTTTCATCGTCAACCCACCTTACGCCTTCACGCAGGCGCTGCCGCCTCTGCTTGAAGCCCTCCGCGCCGCACTGGCGCCGGAAGGGCATAGGGGCAAGTTAACAGCTGATTGGTTGGGCGATTAAGATAAACCCGTATCGTCCATGTGCCAAAAAAAGAATTGTCGTGCTGCAGGTTACGGACAAAGCATCTCGCGAAAGTCGCTTGATGTCGGATCTAGACTGGTGACCGGCGCTGCATTTGCACCAGGTTAACCGCGGAACACCATAAATCCTCGGATTCCCAAGGGTTTCATAGCGTTTCCGGGATGTTTTGGGAAGGCGGCGCTGGAGCGGGTGAAGGGAATCGAACCCTCGTCGTCAGCTTGGGAAGCTGCTGCTCTACCATTGAGCTACACCCGCGCAGGTCCATGGGAAGCGCCATTTGAACCGGACGCGCGCTTGCCACGCGCCCGATCAGTGGTCAACAATTGATCGTGCAAGAAATCGAGAGGCAATCGGGGCGAGATCGAAAGCTTCAGCATTGAACATGCGTTGCCAGTATCCGCCGAACAGATCCCTTGCACCGAACAAAGGCACTGCTTCCGCAAGGGTGTCAAATATGTGATGTTCGTGATCCGCTCTCGCTACAAGGGACGCAGCCAGCCACCGCAGCCCGAATATGCGGTCATGTCGCTATCGGAGGAAGGTAATGAGATGCAGGCTGCCAAAGCCTGAAAATGAGAGAGGGCTATTGTCGAAAGGATCACCAACCAACTGTATTGATGGACTGGCCCGATAGCACCTTGGCTGGGACAGCGACGGTGGAATCCGGCAGATTGCAAACGGGAAGAATCGCCAAAAAGCCCTCGAACAGCCCGCCTTTCGGTCTGGGACCGAATGCCTGGAGCGGTGGAGCCCGGATTTTTTCAAGTCACTTTCCCTGGCCAGATCGCGGCCAAACGGCACTGACCGCGAGCCGGTGACGTTTGCCTGATCCAGCATGCCGTAGCGTCAGCGCACGAACGGCTTGTTACATGCTATTTTTCCTACCTGTTACGTAAACGGCGCGCATTGACCTTAACGTAAGGCCTTAGCCTGAATTCCACTTGCAAAGCTCCCCGAATTTCGATCTACTCTTTGCAAAAGAAACAATGTTCCCGGGCAAACGGGAACAGGGGTCCGGAAAACCGGAATACAAGTGGGGAGAGAATGATCGTGAAGAAGCTCGAATTGTATCTTGGCGCGGCAACGGCCGCCCTCATCGCATCGCCGGTATACGCCCAGGATGGTGAAGCCGACGCAGGCCCCAGCAACGTCATCATCGTTACGGCGCAGCGCCAGGCGCAAAGCCTGCAGGAAGTTCCGATCGCGGTCAGCGCTTTCAATGCAGAAGCACTGGAAGCCCAGCAGATCGAGAATAGTTCCGATCTCCAGCTGACCCTGCCGAATATCACCTTTACCAAGACGAACTTCACCAGCTCCAGCTTTACCATTCGCGGCATTGGCGACCTTTGCGTGGGCACGTCATGCGATGCAGCGACAGGCATCCATATCAACGACATGCCGTTGCTCGGATCACGTCTTTTCGAAACCGAATTCTTCGACCTTGAACGCATCGAGGTTCTGCGCGGTCCGCAAGGCACACTGTTCGGCCGCAATGCGACTTCGGGCGTGGTCAATGTAATCACAGCAAAACCCGACTTGTCTGGTTTCGGCGCAGCTGGCGAAGTCGAATATGGCAACTTCAACAGCATCAAGGCCAAGGGAATGGTCAATGTACCCCTGGGTGAAACCCTGGGTGTTCGGCTGGCCGGATATTACCTCAACCGTGACGGATTCACGAAAAACCTCGTCTCTGGAAACCGGATCGATGATCGCGACATGTTCGCATTGCGCGGCACGTTGACCTGGGAACCCACCGCCGACACCAAGGTGACGCTGATGGGTTACTACTTCAAGGAAGACGACAACCGTTCGCGTATCCAGAAGCAGCTGTGCCACCGCGATCCGACCGGCGTATTGGGCTGTCTGCCTGACCGGTTGGAGCATGAAATTCTCAACGCCAATTCAACGCTGGCGAGTGTGCTGTCTTCCAACGAGTTGCTGGCGATCGCAACTGGCGGAAATGCAACATTCGCTGCCCTCGGACTTGGCAGCCTGTACGCTCCTGACGCTTTTTCAGGCGCACAAAACCCGACTGATCTTCGCACTGTAGCGGTCGACTATGAGCCGACCTATTATGCGAAAGAGCAAATCTACATGGCCAAGATCGAGCAGAATATCGGCTCGATGACACTGAATGTAACCGGCGGTTATACCAAGAACCGGGTTGATTCCACGTCTGACTACAACCTCAGCGTGCAGGATTCGCTGATCAACAATCCCGGCCTCCTGACACTTCAGGCGGTTTCTGCTTCACCCATTTTCGGACCGGCTGCGGCTGCGTTGATTCCCAATGGCCCAGCGGGTGGCGTCTGCCAGTCAGCAACCGATCCGAATGGCGTTGGTGTGTTCGGCGGCGCAAGCGCGGGCTGTTTCGACACCAGTCTCAACTTCGACCGTTCCGAGCAGGATCTGGAGCAATGGTCGGCTGAAGCCCACCTCGACAGCAACTGGGATGGCCCGATCAACATTCTGCTTGGCGGCATCTATCTTGATGGCAAGGTCAAGGACAACAGCTATTACGTAAACAGCTTCGGCCTTGACTATTCGTCTGCGATTCTCGGCGCAGCGTATGCAGCGTCGGGGGCGACCGGCGGGGTGGCTGTCTATCGTCCGACACCGTTTTATCGCAACAATACGCCGATCATGCACCTCAAGAGCTATGGCCTCTTCGGCGAAACCTATTTCGAGGCGACAGACGACCTGAAGCTGACGATCGGCCTGCGATACAACCATGACGAAAAGTTCCTGCGGGCGCGCACCACTCTGTTGAGCGATGGCAATTCTTCAGAGTTTGGCGGCGGTACGGCAATCTATGCTGCCTACAATGCGCAAACGCTCGAAGATGCGTTGAACTTCGCCACGGCTGACTTCGACAAGGCCCTGGCAGGTGTTCAGCCATGGACGGAGCGCAGCGTCAGCTTCAACCGCATGACCGGCCGCGCAGTGCTCGATTACCAGATCACGCCTGACAATCTGCTCTACGCATCCTATTCGCGTGGCTACAAATCGGGCGGTATCAACCCGCCACTTTCGGTCGGCGCGGTCAACGAAACCTTCGCTCCGGAAAAGGTCGATTCCTTCGAAATCGGTTCGAAGAACGTTTTCGGAAATGGCGCGATGACGCTCAACCTCACGGCCTTCTACTACAAGTACAAGGGTCTGCAGCTGAACCGCATCATCTCCCGGACATCGGTGAATGATAACATCGATGCCAATATCTGGGGTGTCGAAGCTGAAGCAGTCATCTCTCCGGTTCCGGACTTCCTGGTCAATATCAATGCCAGCTACCTCAACACCGAAGTCTCGGCGAGCAAGCTGCTGATCAACCCGCGCGATGTTTCTGCCGGGCGCGACGACACCGTGATTATCAAGGACATCCAACTCGCCAGCAACTGCGCTGTGACATCCGATATCGGCAGTGCAGCTGCCGCCAACGGATATGTTGCCGCAGTAAATGGCAGCCTTGGTCTGCAGGCGCCTACGCCAATTCCCGGCACCAATACCACCGGCGCATTTTCGATCTGCGGAGTTCTGGCAGCCAATGCGGCCGCCGGAGGAGCTGCCCTTGGCGGTATCACCGTCAGTTCGGGCATCGGTGTCGACATCAAGGGCAACAAGCTGCCGCAGGCTCCGAACTTCAAGGTATCGGTCGGTGCGCAGTACACCATGTGGTTTGGCGACATCAGCCTTGTCCCGCGGGTTGACCTTGCCTTCACGGGTGACAGCTATGGCAGCATTTTCAATGACCCGATCAACAAGGTCAGCAGCTATGAGATCGTCAATGCCCAGATCCAGCTGAACGGCCCTGACAAGCGTTGGTATGCTCGCGGATTTATCCAGAACCTGACCAACAACGATGCTGTGACGGGTCTATATGTGACCGACCAGTCATCAGGTCTGTTCACCAATATCTTCACACTCGATCCGCGTCGCTACGGTCTTGCGGTAGGCTTCAACTTCTAAGCCCATTCGGCTTAGTGCCTAAAAGGGGGGCGCTGCGGGTCACCGCGGCGCCCTTTCCATTTGGGCTCGGCACCCTCGATCATTTGCCACGGCAGATCTTTGTGCATATTATGCATTGACCGTGGGGCACCTGCGGCAATGCGGGGGAGAGACAATTGGGTAGCGGCATGCGCAAGAGCACGGCCTGGGATGTTGCCGAAAAGGCGGGGGTCAGCCAATCGACCGTCAGCCGAGTGTTCACCGGATCGACCAGGATCAGCGAACCAACCCGCGAACGCGTCTTCGCCGCAGCGCGCGAGCTCGACTATCTTCCAGACAAGCGCGCATCCCGCCTGCGCAGTGGCCAGACCGGCGTAATCGCCGTGGTGATGATAACCCGTGAGGAAGATAGCGCACAAGAGGTCAATCCGTTCACCTATGCCTTGCTCGGCGGCGTTTGCCGTGCCGCTTCAACCCGCGGCTATGAAACGCTGGTGTCGTTCCAGGCCGGGGCTGACGAATTCTATGGCCGCTATGTCGAACAGCGCGATGCGGATGCGATGATCGTGCTGGGAACAACCCAGAACCCAGCCGCATGGGCGCATTTCCGCCCGATACTGCAACAGGAAGCGCATTCGATCTGCTGGGGCATGCCTTATGAAGAAGCGCATTCGGTCCGGTCTGATAACCGCATGGGCGGGCGGCTGGCGGCAGAACATTTGTGGCAGCAGGGTTATCGCAAGCCAGTGTTCCTGGGACCGATCGTATCCTCGCAGCGCCAGTTCAACGAACGCTATGAAGGATTTCGTGATGCGCTGACCGAGCTGGGAGGTGAAGCCGTGGTGATGGGTGATCTCAGCGCCAATGACAGGGTCGAACAGGGGCGCGAGGCGATCGCGCGGCTGGCGCAGGCGGGGCAGGACTATGACTGCATCTTCGCCGCGTGCGATTTCATCGCACTGGGCGCGCTGGAGGCCCTGGCCGAACGCGGCGTTGCGGTACCGCAGGATGTGGGCATCGTCGGCTATGACGGGCTTGCCGCAACCGCGCATGCCAATCCACCGCTCACCACGATCCGCCCCGATCTTGAAGAGGCAGGCCGGCAGCTGGTCGCGCAAGTGCTCGATGATGATGAGGGGGAGGTCTCCCCATCGCTTGCACCGGTCAAGCTGATCTCTCGGACCAGCACCAAACGGACCTAGACCCGGTTAAGGCACCAATCGCTTGTGGCCCCGCGCCACGCAATCGTGCAGCCAGGCCTTGCCCACCCGCACGCGGGCCAGGTTTTGCGTATCCTTATGCATCACCAACCACAGGCTGCGCATGATCCGCTTTTCCGGGCAAACCGGGACGAGACCTTCGTCCCCTTCCGCGATAAAGCACGGCAGCACGCCAACCCCCGCCCCCTCTACCACAAGCCGATATTGCGCATTGATGCTGGACGAACGGATGCGTGCCTCCAGCCCGCTGTGAAATTCACCCAGATAGTTGAGTTCTGGCGCATAGAGCAGGTCCGGCACATAGCTCACCAGAGTATGGCCTTTCATCAGGTCTGCCGGGGACACCGGCTTCCCGCGGCGATCCAGATATTCCTGGCTGGCATATAGCCGCAGGCTGTAATCGGCGAGCTTGCGGCACAGCACCGGCCCTGCCTTTGGCCGGGAGAGCATCACCGAAATGTCAGCCTCCCGCTTCGACGGGCTGAGCAAGCCGCTGTTCGCCACCAAGTCAATCGTGACATTGGGATGCGCCTCGGCAAAGCTGCCAAGATAGGGGGTGAGGAACTGGCTGCCGAACCCCTCGGACACGCTGATCCGCAAGGTGCCGCTGAGGCCGGTTTCCGCCGCCATTTGCTCGTCGATCGAACGCGCGGCCTGCGCCATCGCCTCGGCCTGCGCCAGCAATTTGTCACCCGCTTCGGTCAGCACTTGGCCGGCCCGCGTGCGTTCGAACAAGGTCGCCTGCAGGCGCTGTTCCAGCCGTTTGATCCGCCGCCCCAGCGTGGTGGGATCGAGCTTGAGATTCTGCGCCGCCAGCCCGATCTTGCCGGTCTCGGCCACGGCCAGGAAAACCCTGATATCGTTCCAGTTCACATCCTGCATTTTTGCAGCATATACCTGCAATATTGATACTTGTCTGCATCATTTCCCACATTCATTATGACCGTCGAATTTGGAAGAGGAATCGGAAATATGCGGCAGATCGATCATTTCATCGTCGGTGGAGCAGGTGGCCCGGCAAGCCGCAAGCACCAGATCTGGAACCCTTCCACCGGCGAGGTGCAGGCCGAAGTTTCGCTGGGCGATGCGGCACTGCTTGATCGCGCTGTGGAAGCCGCGAAGAAGGTCCAGGGCGAATGGGCCGCGACCAACCCTCAGAGACGCGCCCGCGTGATGTTCAAGTTCAAGGAACTGATCGAAGCGAATATGCAAAGCCTCGCCGAACTGCTTTCGAGCGAACATGGCAAGGTCATCGATGACGCGAAGGGTGACATTCAGCGCGGGCTGGAGGTGATCGAATTCGCCTGCGGCATTCCGCAGGCGCTGAAGGGCGAATACACCCAGGGCGCAGGTCCGGGGATAGACGTTTACTCGATGCGCCAGCCATTGGGCATTGGCACGGGGATCACCCCGTTCAACTTCCCCGCCATGATCCCGATGTGGATGTTCGGCATGGCCTGCGCTGCGGGCAATGCCTTTATCCTCAAGCCTTCTGAACGTGATCCCTCGGTCCCGGTCCGCCTCGCCGAATTGTTCCTTGAGGCCGGCGCGCCCGAAGGGCTGTTGCAGGTGGTCCACGGCGACAAGGAAATGGTCGATGCGATCCTCGACCATCCGGACATTCCAGCCATCAGCTTTGTCGGATCGTCCGATATCGCACAGTATATCTATGCCCGCGGCACCGCCAACGCCAAGCGGGTGCAGGCCTTCGGCGGGGCGAAGAACCACGGCATAGTCATGCCTGACGCCGATCTCGATCAGGTGGTGAACGACCTGTCCGGCGCGGCTTTCGGCTCTGCGGGCGAGCGCTGCATGGCGCTGCCCGTGGTCGTTCCCGTGGGTGAGGATACGGCCAACAGGCTGCGCGAAAAGCTGATCCCGGCGATCAACGCACTGCGCGTGGGTGTCTCGACCGATCCCGATGCACATTATGGCCCCGTCGTCACGCCCGAGCACAAGGCGCGGGTCGAACAGTGGATCACCACTGCCGAGGAAGAAGGCGGCGAAATCGTGGTTGATGGCCGCGGCTTCAACCTGCAGGGGCATGAGAAGGGCTTCTTTATCGGCCCCACGCTGATCGACCACGTCACTCCGCAGATGAAGAGCTATCAGGAAGAGATCTTCGGACCCGTGCTGCAGATCGTGCGCGCGAAGGACTTCGAGGACGCGCTGCGCCTGCCCAGCGAACATCAATATGGCAATGGCGTGGCGATCTTCACCCGCAATGGCCACGCCGCACGCGAATTCGCATCCCGCGTGAACGTCGGCATGGTCGGCATCAACGTGCCGATCCCGGTTCCGGTCAGCTATCACAGCTTTGGCGGATGGAAGCGCAGCGGATTTGGCGATATCGACCAATATGGCATGGAAGGGCTGCGCTTCTGGACCAAGTCCAAGAAGATCACCCAGCGCTGGCCCGATGGCGGCGGCGATGGTAGCAACGCCTTCGTCATACCAACGATGGGTTGAGATTCCCGATATTGCAGGAGCGAGCGCCATGAAGTCAGCAGCAATTGCGGTCCTTCCATTGGCACTCGTAGCCTGCACAACATCGGCAGTGGACCAACCCGCACCGCCGATCCGCAAACCTGTTGAGGCCATCTGCGACGCTTCCACGCTGCAAGAGCATATCGGACACACCGCGTCGGAGAAATCGGGCGCGGTACTGCTCGAACTGTCCGGCGCGCGGACGCTGCGCTGGGTCCCGCCGCGCACCGCCGTAACGATGGATTATCGCCCCGATCGGCTGACCGTGGGTTATGACGACGACATGAAAATCACCCGGATCAGCTGCGGATAGCACTCTCCCCCGCCACAGGAACACCATGACCAACCAATTCCAGCTCACCGATGATCAGCTTGCGATCCAGGAGATGGCGCAGCGCTTCACAGCCGACAATATCACCCCCTTCGCCGCCGAATGGGACGAGAAACATCACTTCCCGCGCGAGGTGATCCAGCAAACCGGCGAACTGGGCTTTGGCGCGATCTATGTCAGCGAGGAATCGGGCGGAATCAATCTGGGCCGGCTTGAAGCGGCGCTGATCATGGAGGCGATGGCCTATGGCTGCCCCGCGACCAGCGCCTATGTCTCGATCCACAATATGGCGGCCTGGATGATCGACCGCTTTGGCAGCGCCGAACTCAAGGCGCGCTTCCTGCCCAAGCTTGTGACCATGGAGCATTTGGCCAGCTATGCGCTGACCGAACCGGGTTCGGGCTCTGACGCTGCCGGCCTCAAGACCAATGCCGTGCTGGATGGCGATCACTATGTGCTCAACGGCACCAAACAGTTCATTTCGGGCAGCGGTTTCAACGATATCTATGTCGTGATGGTCCGCACCGGCGAGCACAAGAGCAAGGGCATTTCCTGCCTGGTGGTGGAGAAAGACACACCCGGCCTCAGCTTCGGCAAGCCTGAAAACAAGCTCGGCTGGAATGCATCGCCCACTGCGCAGCTGATCTTCGAAGATTGCCGCGTGCCCGTTGCCAACCGGGTTGGCGCAGAAGGCGAAGGCTTCAGCTTCGCCATGGCCGGGCTCGATGGCGGGCGGCTCAATATCGGGGCCTGCTCGCTCGGCGGGGCGCAGCGCTGTCTCGACGAGGCGATCAAATACACCAAGGAACGCCAGCAATTCGGCCAACCGATTGCCGATTTCCAGAACACCCAGTTCATGCTGGCCGATATGGCGACCGAACTCGAGGCGGCGCGCGCGCTGCTCTACCTCGCCGCCTGCAAGGTGACCGAGAACGCGCCCGACAAATCGCGCTTTTCTGCCATGGCCAAGCGGCTGGCGACCGATAGCGGTTCGAACGTGGTCAACAATGCGCTGCAATTGTTCGGCGGCTATGGCTATCTAAAGGAATATCCGATCGAGCGGTTCTGGCGCGATTTGCGCGTCCATTCGATCCTGGAGGGCACCAACCAGGTGATGCGCATGATCATAGGAAGGGACTTATTGCGTCAATGACAGATCAGATGATCATCCGGCGCGAAGGGGCGGCGGGATTTCTCACTCTCAACCGGCCCAAGGCGATCCACGCGCTGACCCAGCCGATGGATCACGCCATGACCGAGGCTTTGCTCGATTGGCGCGATGATCCTGCGGTTGAAGTGATCATCATCGACCATTCGGAAGGGCGCGGTTTTTGCGCCGGGGGCGACATCACCTTCCTGCGCAATTCCGCGCTCAATGATGGCGGGGTTTCAGGGCGCAAGTTCTTCTACGAGGAATATCAGCTCAACCATCTGTTGATGACCTATCCCAAGCCGGTTGTCGCCTTCATGGACGGGATCACCATGGGCGGCGGTGTGGGGATCAGCCAGCCTGCCAAATTCCGCGTGGCGACTGAACATACTCGTTTTGCCATGCCGGAAACGGGGATCGGCCTGTTCCCCGATGTTGGCGGCGGCTGGCACCTTTCGCGCCTGCAGGGGCGGCTCGGCCAGTTTCTCGCGCTCACCGGCGCAAGGCTCGACGGGGCCGAATGCCTGTGGGCGGGCCTCGCCACGCATTACCTCCCCGCTGATGCACTGGCTGAAGCCAAGGAGCGGATCGTGCATGGGCATGAACCGGGCGGCGTACTCGCGGCGCTGTCTGAACACCCACCCCATGCGCGGATCGAGGACAATGCCGCGGCTATCGCCAAACACTTCGCCAGCGACCGGTTCGAAGACATCCTTGCTAGCCTCGATGCAGATGACAGCGAGTGGGCGGCCAAGGAGCTGGCAACGCTGCGCACCAAGAGCCCGCAGACCTGCAAGGTTGCGCTGCGCCAATTGGCCGAAGCGGCCAAACTCGCAACATTCGAAGAGAATATGCGGATGGAATACCGCATCGCCAGCCGCGTGCTGACCCGGCCCGATTTTGCCGAAGGTGTGCGCGCGGTGATTGTCGACAAGACCAATGATGCAAAGTGGGACCCGGCAACGCCCGAAGGCGTTACCGACGAGCTGATCGACAGCATTTTCGCCCCGCTGCCCGCCGAAGAGGAATGGAAACCCCTATGAGCTACGAAACCATCACCGTTGAAACCAATGCCCAAGGCAATAACGGCGTCACGTTGATCACGCTCAACCGCCCGCAGGCACTGAACGCACTCAACAGCCAGGTGCTGGAAGATCTGATCGCCGCTTTCGCCGCTTTCGATGCCGACGACAGCCAGCGTTGCGCTGTGCTGACCGGCAGTGAAAAGGCTTTCGCGGCGGGCGCCGATATCAAGGAAATGTCCTCCAAGAACTTTGGTGACGTCTATGGCGGCGGCCTGTTTGCCGGTTATGACCGGGTGACTGCCACCCGCAAGCCGTGGATCGCGGCCGTCTCTGGCTATGCGCTGGGCGGCGGGTGCGAACTGGCGATGATGGCTGATTTCATCATTGCGGCCAACAATGCCAAATTCGGCCAGCCCGAGATCAAGCTGGGCGTGACCCCTGGCATGGGTGGCAGCCAGCGGCTGACCCGCGCGGTGGGCAAGGCAAAGGCGATGGAAATGTGCCTGACCGGACGGATGATGGGGGCCGAGGAAGCCGAAGCCGCCGGGCTGGTGGCCAAGGTGGTGCCGCTGGCCGAAATGGTCGAATCCGCGCTCAAGACCGCCACTGAAATTGCTGCCATGCCTCCGCTGGCCGCGCTGGCGTGCAAGGAAATGGTCAACGCCGCATTCGAAACCACGCTGGCCCAGGGCGTGCTGTTTGAACGCCGCCTGTTCAACGGCCTGTTCGGCACGGAAGACCAGAAGGAAGGCATGGCCGCCTTTATCGAAAAGCGTCCGGGGAACTGGAAGGGGCGGTGATCTACGGCCTAATCTATCTTGCTGTCGGCTGTCTTCTGTTTTGGATCGGTTTCCGACACTGGAAATACCGCCGAGTGGAGACAATCGGCGCACTTGAAGCCGCCATTCTCAAGGCAACCCACGAAGAGCCAAGACCACTTTCGAAGATCGATTGGTTCCTGAAGTATTTTCAAGCCATGATGGGATTTCTTCTCGGGCCAATCTTTGCGTCTCTAGGGGCCATTATCATTTTGAACGAACTGGAATTGCTATGAAAATCGCATTTATCGGCCTTGGTAATATGGGCGGCGGGATGGCCGCGAACCTCGTCAAGGCGGGGTACAAAGTCCGCGCATTCGATCTGTCCGAGGAGGCGCTGGCCCGCGCCAGCGAGGCCGGGTGCGAGACCTTCTCCAACATACGCGATGCAGTCAAGGATGCAGAGACGGTCGTTACCATGCTGCCCAATGGCACCATTGTGAAGGACGTCTACACCAGGGACGTGATCGGCCACACACCGCATGCCGCAACGCTGATCGATTGCTCGACCATCGACGTCGCAACCGCGCGCGAAGTTGCCGGTGCCGCCCATGCTGAGGGTTACAAGATGGTCGATGCCCCGGTCTCCGGCGGAATAGCAGCGGCCAATGCGGGCACGCTCACCTTCATGGTCGGGGGAGAGCGTCACGCCTTTGAGGCCGCGAAGCCGGTGCTCGAGGCGATGGGCAAGGCGGTGATCCATGCCGGCGGTATTGGCAACGGTCAGGCCGCCAAGATCTGCAACAACATGTTGCTCGGCATCCATATGATCGGCACTTGCGAGGCGTTTCAGATGGCGCAGAAGCTGGGGCTTGATCCGCAGACCTTCTACGACATTTCCAGCGTCTCATCGGGCCAGAACTGGTCGATGACCTCCTATTGCCCGGTTCCCGGCGTTGGCCCCACCACCCCGGCAGACAATGATTATCAGGGCGGCTTTGCGACCGCGCTGATGCTGAAGGATCTCAAGCTGGCGATGGAAGCCGCGGCAAGTTCGGGTGCCTCAACCCCGCTCGGCAAGCATGCACAGGAACTCTACGAGGCGTTTGCTGCTGAGAATGGCGGGAAGGACTTCTCGGCCATCATCAAGACGCTCTGATCGTTTCGCGCATTTTATTGCGCCTAGCGCACGCTCAGCGCTTCGGCCTCTTGCCGCAGCCGCTGCGCGGCACTCGGATTGGCCGCAATCGCATCGCTGAGCGCCTGCTTCGCCTTGCCCGGCTGGCCCAGCGTCATCCGGCTGCGCATCAGCATGACCCAGCCATCGACATTGGCGGGATCGCCCCTCAGCCGTCCCTCAAGTCGTTCGACCATGCCTTCAGCCATATCGCGCTGTTGCCCCGGATCCATCGATCCCGCAGCAGCCAGCTGCTCCTGACTAGGGCCGGGAATGCCCGCTCCGCCCGTCAGCATGGGCCCCGCTGCCATGGGCGAGCGTGACGCCAGGGCAGCGGCAACCCGATCCGACGTTTCGATCTTGTTGATTTTTCCGACCTGTTCGATCGTGCGTTTGAGATCACTCTCCCATGGCGCACCGGCTGGGGTGTCTGAAAGCAGCGCGAGCCATTCAGCGATCGCCCCCTGGTGATCGCCATCGAGATCGCGCTTCACCGCCAGGAAGTAGCGCGCCCGCGCATCAGTAGGGTCGATTTCGTAGGCCTTGCGAAACGCCACCAGCGCCTGAGGCGGCATGGGATCATGCTCACTCGCCATTACCAGCGCCTCGCCCAATGCCGACCACAGCACGGCCTGATCAGGGTCAGCCTTGGTTGCGCGGTCATAAGCTTCGGCGGCATCGGCAAATTCGCCGCGCTCGAACAGGGCATAGCCCAGTTCCTGCCAGCCCAGCGCATCTTCCGGCTCGGCTTCCGCTCGCGCTCGCAATTGTTCGATGGTGAGCGGGCCCTCCGGCGCTGCCACCGCCGCAGCATCTTCTGGCATTTCCAACGTCCGCCACGCCACCACGCCAGCCACCAGCAGTGCCGCCAGCAGCAACAGCACGACACCCAGGCGCGAACCCGCACCCATTTCCATCCCGTCAGCCATACCCCGTCGCTAGCAGTGGGCGATAAGCGCCGCAATTGCCCTTGGCGCGCCGACAGGCTTGTGCCTATTGTGCAAATTCTCATGGTCACCGGGGGATGGTGGTGCCGGATCTTTATCGCATTGCCATTGTCGGCTCTGGCCCAGCAGGCCTGAGCGCAGCAGCGCGTGCGGCGGCATTGGGCATGAGCCATGTCCTGATCGAGAAGACGGATCACCTGTCGGACACGATCTTCAAATACCAGAAGGGCAAGCATGTGATGGCGACGCCCAGCAATCTGGTGCTGCGCAGCGACATGACTTTCGAGGCGGGCAAGCGCGAGGCGATCCTTGAAACCTGGGACAATCAATCTGCCGAGCAGAAGATCAACGTCCTACTCAATCGCGAGGTCACCGGCATTACCGGCGAGGCCGGCAATTTCACGCTCAGCTTCAAGCAGGGCGAGGATTTGGTGGCAGAGGCGGTGGTTCTGGCCATTGGCACGCAAGGCAACCCGAATCTGCTGCGCGTGTCCGGCGCAGACCTGCCGCATATCCAGTACCAACTTGATGACCCCACCGAATATATCGACGAACATATCACCGTGATCGGATCGGGCGATGCCGGGATCGAAAACGCGCTTGGCCTCGCCGCCGATCCGGCGCAGCGCAATGTGGTGACGATCCTCAACCGCGGCGCCGATTTCGCACGGGCCAAAAGCGCGAATGTCAAACTTCTGGAAGAGGCGGAGCAGGACGGGCGGATCATCGTGCGGCGCGAGACCAGCCCGGCGGAGGTCCGCCCCGGAGAGCTGGTGCTCGATACGCGCGACGGGCAGGAAGTGATCCGCTGCAACCGGATCATTGCGCGGACCGGATCGCAACCACCGCGCAAATTCGTTGAGGAATGCGGCATCCAGTTCACCAGTGAGGATCGCGCCGCTTTCCCGCAACTTTCGTCCAGTTTCGAGACGACCAAGTCCGGGATCCATGTGATCGGCGCGCTGGCGGGCTATCCGCTGATCAAGCACTGCATGAACCAGGGCTATGACGTAGTCGAATTCCTCAATGGAAACAGCGACCTTAAGCCCGCCGACGAGCCAATCCTGGCGGATAAGTTTGCTGCGCTGCCCGGCAACCGTTCGGTCGAAGAATGGCTTGGCGTGTTCAACCGAAATGTCGAAATCCTGCGCGAATTGTCTCCGCTGCAAATGCGCGAGTTGATGCTCGACAGCCAAGTGTGCAGCTACGCCAAGGGCGAAGTCATCTTCGAACGCAACGAGCCGGGTTCATCCATGTTCGCGATCGCCGATGGATCAGTGGCGGTGGAGGTCAATCCGAACAACCCCTCGATCACCGTGCCGATCGAACGGGGGTCGATCTTCGGCGAGGTGGGGCTGATCTCGGGCCGTCCGCGCGGGGCCACTATCCGCGCGGCAGAGCCGACCGTGGTGATGGAGCTTTCACGCAATGCCGCGCTCAAGCTGATCGCCACGGTTCCTGCCGCTGCGCGCGCGGTCAATCGCATCACAATCGAACGCCAGCTGCTACAGATGTTCGGTTCGGGCCTGACCAAAGGGGATGTCGCCGAACTGGTCGGTGCCGCACAGATCGAACAGATCCGCGCGGGACAAGTGGTAATCGAGGAAGGCGCGGATGACCGTGACGTCTTCGTGATCCAGCGCGGTTCGATGATTGTAGAGAAGGACATTGGCGGCAAGCCGGTGTTCCTCAATTACCTGCCCGCAGGCTCCTATTTCGGGGAAATGGCGGCGATCGACGGGTCGAAGCGCACAGCTACGGTGCGTGCGGCGATCAAATCCGAAGTGGTGCGATTGCCGGGTGAAGCCTTCACCCGCCTGTTGGAAACCAAGCCCGAATTGCGGGCGCGGACGCTCAAGGACATGGCCGCCCGACGCGAGATCAACGCCTTTATCGAAAGGCAGAAACACAGCTTTGGCGGAGCGGTGGATCTCTACTCGCAGACCGCGCAATTCCTGGTCGACAACGGTTTGGGCGAAGCGACCGACGTATTGCTGATCGACGAGAAGATGTGCGTAGGCTGCGACAATTGCGAGAAGGCCTGCGCCGACAGCCACGAAGGGCTGAGCCGGCTCGATCGCGAGGCGGGACGAACCTATGCCCATCTCCATGTGCCGGCCAGCTGCCGCCATTGCGAACACCCGCATTGCATGGCCGACTGCCCCCCCAATGCGATCCAGCGCGGGCCCGATGGCGAAGTGGTGATCGACGAGACCTGCATCGGTTGCGGCAATTGCCAGCGCAATTGCCCCTATGGCGTGATCCGGCTCGACGCGGTGCCGCCGCCCAAGCCGTCGCTATGGCAATGGCTGCTATTCGGCAAGGGTCCGGGCCCCGGCGAAGCTCCCTACGCCTGGCGCAAGAAGGCCGCCGGAGCAGACGCAGGCACCGCGCCCAAGCTGGCGATCAAGTGTGACATGTGTTCCGGGATAGAGGGCGGCCCCGCCTGCGTGCGGGCCTGCCCCACCGGGGCCGCCATCCGTGTCGCACCCGAAAAATTCCTCAAATTCACCAAGCTGGTGGACCAAGAGGAGCTGGGCTGATGGCGTTGCGGCCCAAACGCGATTTCGAATTTCACGACACGCGGCGGGACACCGATCACGAAAGCTTTCTGGCGCATGATTCCTATCGCTGGCTCAAGATCGCCGGGATCCTGAGCTTCGCGCTGGCGCTGATCTATATCCTGGTCGACCCGGAGCCGCGCCACAATGGCGGCACATGGTATGGCTATACACTCGGGACGATCGGTGCCGGGCTGATCGTGTGGCTGAGCCTGCTGGGCGTGCGCAAGCGCCACATGACTGCGGCCCGATGGAGCCTCAAGGCGTGGACAAGCGCACATGTCTATCTCGGGCTGGCGCTTATCGTAATCGGCACGCTTCACACCGGGTTCCAGCTCGGCTGGAATGTCCACACGCTGGCCTGGGCATTGATGATGCTGGTGATCATCTCGGGAATTTACGGCATTTCGGTCTATTCCACCTTGCCGACGGCGCTATCCAACAATCGCAGGGAGATGACGCGCGCCCAAATGATCGAAGCGCTGCAGGCGATCGACCGCCAGCTGGAGGCCGCCGCACAGCCGTTGCGCCAGGCGGATGCGGACATGGTGCTTGGGGCGCTTGGGCAGGATGTCTTCGCCGCCAGCGCCTGGCAGCGGTTGACAGGCAAATACCGGCGTTGTGCGACCCGCCGCGCGATCCATTCCTTCGCGCAAGGGGGGGATGACGAGGCGATCGAGCGGGTTCGCGCGCTGCTCGGCCGTAGGCAGGCTCAGCTTGACCAGATCCGCCGCCAGATGCGGCTCAAGGCGCTGCTAGAGGTGTGGCTCTTCATCCACATCCCGGCCACGATTGCGCTTCTCGCCGCGCTCACTGCGCATATCGTCAGCGTGTTCTACTACTGGGGCTGAGGGCGGAATGACAGCATTTCTGATCCGCACGATCGACCTCACCGCCACCGGGCGCGAAATTGTGCGCGACCGCTCGGTCGAAACTGACACGCTTGCCATCGGGCGCGCCGCTGAAAACCATATCCACCTCCCCGATCTTGCGGTGGAGCAGCACCATGCGGTGATCGAACCAATGCCCGGTGGCCAGTTGAAAGCCCGCGCGCTTGGCAGCTTGGGCTTTGCGCATGATGGGCGCGTGGTGGGTGAAGCACTGTTCGATCCGCGCGAGGGGGCAGAGCTAGGCTTCGGTACCTACCGGCTCACGGTTTCGCAGGGCACAGATGGCCCGATCACCATTACCCAGCGGCAGGAAGTCCCGGAGGAAGACGCGACTTCGAGCGGCGAAGGTTTTGCGCTTGCCCATGCACTGCCATCCAAGCGGGTTATGAGCTGGGCCTTGCTGGCTGTGATCCTGCTCGCCTTCCTCGCCGTGCCGATCACTTCGCATCTCACCCGTGAGCGCGTGGAGCCAGACTATAAGGCCGATGGCCAGGTCGCGATGGATGCGGCCTGGAGCACTGGCAAGCTCAGCCTTGCGCACCACGGGCTGGAGGACAATTGCGAGGCCTGCCACGTCGATGCCTTCGTTTCGGTGCGCGACGAGACCTGCCTCGCCTGCCACAAGGATGTGCAGGACCACGCGCCAATCTCGCGCCAGAACACCGGACGCGGGCCGCTGCCGATTGGCGAGCGGATGCAATGGGCGGTCGCGACGACTTTCGGCAAGGAAGGGCCCGGCGCATGCACCACCTGCCATAGTGAGCATGAAGGCGCGACCCGCATGGCCCCGCCTGCGCAGGCATTCTGCGCTGAATGCCATAACGGGATGGATGCGCGACTGACCGACACCAAGCTGGGCAATGCCAGCGATTTTGGCGATGACCACCCGGAATTCATGGCCCTGATCTGGAGCGAACCGGGCCAACGCGAACCGCGGCGGGTTGCGCTGAGCAAGAAGCCGCGCGAATTTCACGGTCTGGCCTTCCCGCACGATACCCATCTCGATCCGCAGGGCGGAGTTGCCCGCATGGCCGCCAGCCTTGGCCCGCGCTGGGACTATGGCGAGGAACTGGTGTGCAAGGATTGTCACGTGCCAGAACGCGGCGGCGCGAGCTTCAAGCCGGTGGAGATGGAGCAGGCCTGCGAAGGGTGTCACAGCTTGGTCTATGACAAGGTCGGGCCGACTTTCCGCACGCTGCGACACGGCGATGTCGCGCAGATGCTAGCCGACCTGCGGGCTATGGACCGCGCCCCGCGCGCGCCGGTCGTCAGCGGCCGTGCCCGTCCCGGCCAATTCGCCAAGGACAACCTCTATTACCAGAATTTCGGGCGGCCCGGCGGATCGCTGGTTGCGATCAACCGCGCCATGATGAAGGGCGGCGTGTGCGGCGATTGCCACACGCCCACCATGCGTGACGGCAAGCCCGACGTTGTGCCGGTCAATCTGCCGGTGCAGTACTTGGTCCATGCCAATTTCGACCATGAGGCGCATGAAGAAGAGAAATGCTCGACCTGCCACGCCGCCGCGAAGTCCAAATCGTCCGCCGACCTCCTGATCCCCGGCATTGCGATTTGCCGCGACTGCCATTTGGGAGAGGATGCGAGGAAGGCCGAGGTGCCCTCCCCCTGCGCCATGTGCCACACCTACCACCCCACCCCTCCCGGCAAGCCACGCAAGGACCGCGTCAAGGTGCATGATGTCACCGTGCCGGCGAGGTTCGCCCCTGAAAAATGTCGCCTGGGAGACCCCTATCCATGCTGATCGCGCAATTGACCGACATCCACATCGGCTTTGAGCTGGGTCAGGGCGCGGATGAGATCAATCGCCAGCGGCTGCGTTCGGTGCTGGCACGACTTCGCGAGGGACCGAATGCGCCCGACCTGCTGGTGCTGAGCGGCGATTTGACCGAGCATGGCGATGCGGAAAGCTTTGCCGGATTACGCGAGGAATTGGGCAATTGGTCCGTCCCCATGCTGCCGATGGTGGGCAATCATGACAGCCGCGAAGAGTTGCTGCGCGCCTTCCCCGATTGTCCAAGCGACGGCGGCTTCGTCCATTATGCGCTGGAGCGCGAGGGGCTGCGCATTCTGATGCTCGATACATTCGAGCCGGGGCGGCACGGCGGGGTTTTCTGTGAAGCGCGCGCCGAATGGCTATCCGCCCAGTTGGCGGCGCATCCTGACACGCCGACGCTGATTTTCATGCACCATCCGCCAATCGTTTCCGGCATCGACTGGATGGACCCTTCACCGAGCCAGCCGTGGATTGCGCGCTTTGCCGCTACGATTGCGGGGCATGTTCAGATCCGCGCGATTCACTGCGGGCACTTACACCGCACCACGCACGCAACATTTCGCGGTGTGCCGCTCGGCATCGCGCCTTCAGTCGCGCCGCCGGTCGCGCTCGACCTGCGAAAGATTTCCTCCGACGCACCAGATGGCCGCGCGCTGATCACCAGCGAACCGCCAGGCTATGCGCTGCACCGCTGGGACGGCGTGAACCTCGTCACCCATGTTGAACATGCTGGCGATTGGACCGCGCTGGCAAGCTACGGCCCTGACCTTCAGGGCATGGTCCGTGATATGATGGCGGAGCGGGGGTAAGGCTTTTTGTCCGATTGTGGGTGGGAAGCGGACATCAAGATGGACAAACAATTGACCTTTTGCTCAACTGAGTAGTGAGACACATCCTACACGAGTTCCATGTTGGGTCGCGCAAATGTACCGATTATTAATAGCCCCTCTTTTTGCGATTTGTTTGGCATCATGCGGTGGCGGAGGATCGTCTAACACTGCGGGAGGTAGCCCTTCACCTACGCCAACAACGACGCCTTCACCCACACCTTCACCAAGCTCTGGCGGTCTTGCTACAGGTGAAATCAAGCCAAGCAGCGGCGCAACCTATATATCGGCTACGATGGAGATGACATCAACAGGGCAGCTCAGCAACAATCTTAATGGGGAAGTAAATAACGCTTCGACAAGCGAACGAGAGACTCTGCTTGATACCCCATCGTTCACCGCAAGTTACAGTCCGAATACAGGTTATGAACTTGCTGATGAACTGATAAGCGGCAACTTCGGACCCGACCAATTGGTAGGCGAAAGCTCATCAGAGGTGCTTTTCTCGATAATTGAGGCGACTAGGGAACGATACTTAGCGTTGTACAAGCATAGCGTGACGACCTCCTCACCTTCGGGAACCGGAACTTTCGAACCTGAGTATGCTGGCAGTGCTGGTTGGCAAAATACGGTCTTGGGTTCTGGCTCACTTCGCACGCGCCTCAATTACTTTGCTTATGGTCCTGCTACGCCTGCAAATGACATGCCGCGATCTGGTGTTGTGAAATTCTCACTTTTGGGAAGCGGGAACTATGCATCTGATACTGATCTGTATTTTATAACCAACAACGATATCGTGACCGTTGATTTCGAGAACGGCACTGTAACGGGCAGCGTAGCGGGGATTGGTCAGAACCTTTTTTCAGGTGGCGGGGGCGGAGTTTACTCATTCACGTTCACTGGTGATATCGACGGAAACACGGTGACTGGCCCCACTGCCTCCACTATCGCTGTTGCGAGTGGAGATTTTCGAATGATCTTCGTTGGGCCGCAGGCTGAGGAGTTTATATTCACCTTTGTTGGGCAAACGGGTCGCGGGACTTACGTGGGTTCCGCGGTCGGGGTACGCAACCCCTTCGCACCTTAGCAAGCCAAATGAGGTGCGGCTTATTTGCCTCATCCAATATCACCTTACCGGTCCCGCGCCCGGAACCCAGGCGCTCATATCGACCTCGTCGCTGACCTTCCACGGCACGCCCGAACGAGTGAGGAACAGCCGCTCCATCTCCGCCCGCGTAAAGGGCCGCGAACCGAGCCGCCCGAACACCGCCATCTGCCCGCCGGTCTCGTCCACCGCTCGGTCGCGGTCGAGGCCCTTGCTGAGCGCGAGTGCCGGTCCCTTGGTCTTCGCCCAGGCGATCAGTTCGGGCACGGGCGCGGGCGAGAAGCCATAGAAATTGGGCTGGCTAGAAGGCGAAGTCAGCTGCAGTACCTTGAGCCCGTTCCTGCCATCCGCGACATAGCCGATCAGCGAGGCATTGGTGCTGGCGACGATTACGTCCTCGGCATCGTTGAGCTGCCCATCGAGCGTCACCCGCTGGTGAATGCGGGGGCTGAGCGGCCGTGTGATGTCTACAATCACCAGCCCTTCCTGCTTGGCCGCGACATAGGCATAGGTGCGCGCGAGATAGAGCCGCTGGGCATTGGCGAGCGGCACATCGCCCTGCGGCATGCGCACCGGATTGCGCAGATTGGTGACATCGAACAGCTTCACCCCGCCGGCGTCGGTCACCCATAGATAGCGGAACTGGATCGCACTTGCCCGTGCATCGTCCAGCTCGCGCACCGCGGCAACTTGCGGATTGAGCGGATCCGACAGGTCGAGCACCACCAGCGCGCGCGGCGTGGTGATATAGGCCACCTCGCCCGCCAGCTGAATATGTCGCGCTCCGTCAAGCACTCCGCCCTCGTTCCAGGCTTTCTCGCCATTCGCGAACGTGGCGCGCTTGAGCTTGTTGTTGCGGAATTCGCCGTCGGCCAGCGTGTCGATATCAACCAGCACCAGCCCTTCGACCGCATCGGTCACCACCGCATAGTGATAGATCGGCAGGAAGGGCTGTTCCTGGTTCATCGCGCGCATTCCCGCCGTATTACGCGTCGGCGCGATCGGCTGGTTGGTGGCCAGCGCCATGCAGGTGGCGTTCTTCGTCTTCACCCGCGTGTTATGCCCCAATGGGCTGAACGGCGCGGTCGTGATCCGCTCGGAGAAGCCCTTGTTGGCGATCGAGGCGACGTCATAGACGCGGAAACCGCCCTTCCCTTCGGCCACAAACATGTACTCGCCGCGCAATTGCAAGCAGCGAACCGCATCGCGCGTGCCCTCGTGGACATTGGCGAATTCTTCCATCGCGCCGGTTTCGCCTCGCAGACCATCGCCAAAAGTCTTGCCGCGGGTCCAGTCCTTCAGCTCGCGCTTGTTGTCCTCGACATGCATGCGCCAGTAATCGGGATAGGCATAGCGGTGGAGGTATGACCCGATCACCGCCTGCGGCTCGTCCCATTCGGTGACGCGCACTGCCTCGAACCCGTTCATTTCGCCGACCCAGGCGTTCATCCCCACGAAGTTGACGTAATTGGTGCCGAGCAGCAGCAACTGCGCCATGATCGCATTGTTGTCATCCTTCTCGGACAGGTGGCAGTCCGAACAGGTCTTGGTTTCGGTCTTGCGCACGGTGTGCGGGAAATGCGGGGCGAAGGCCTGACTGCTGAACCCGCTCGCCGCGATTGGCGGCTGCTGGATATAGATCCGCTCGCGGTTGATATTGGTAGAGCTGAGCACCAGCGCGCTGGTCGAACGGACCGGAGCGATCTGATTGCCTTTGGTCGTCTGGTGCTTCCCCAGTTGGAACATCTGGTCCCGCGCCACCTGCGGGTTGTAGGTGGCGAAATTGCGCGTCGTCTCGCCCTCGTAATGGTGCATTTCGGTCTTCCAGTTCGCCTCAATCGGCAAATGGCAACCGCCGCAACTGGTGGTCCATGACAAATGACAGGTGAAGCAGGCCATCTCTCCCACTGGGTGCGCGCGATCCTCCTTGGGCACTCCGGGACCGAAGGCAAAACTGCCATCCTCCGCGCCGAACTTGCTCATCAGTTTGGCGCGCGCCGCCTTGGGATTGAAATGCGGGTTCGCCGGATCGACCGCGTCCTTCACCAGGCTGACTTCCCACTGCAGGTCGGGATCGACGATCGAGCGCTGGATCAGCTTGCGCCCACCGCCCTCGGCATCGACCCATTCGAAGCGGCGCATGCCATCGGGATTGCGGAGCAGAGCCATGTCCATGCCCTTTGGCGGGGCGGCAGGTCCACTGGTCCGCAAGGTGGGATAGGTATCGGCGGTGCCGTGGCAATCGACGCAACCAATCTCGATCGCATTGGCGACTTCGCCATAGATCAGCCCGTTACCGTGGCTGTCCTGCGCATAGTGGCAATCGGCGCATTGCATCCCCTTTTCGGCATGGATGCTCATCATATGGACCGCCTTGCCGGGATTGGTGCCGGGCTCGACAAACTTGCCCTCACCCTGCTTGCGCCATTTCTCGGGATCGTCATTGCTGACCACGTTCCCGTCAGCATCGAGCAGGTTGCCTTCGCGGTCGCGTTTGAAGATCGCGCGGAAGTTCCAGCCATGGCCATGGTAATCGGCGAACTGCGTATCCTTCAGTTCAGGATTGAGGTCATAGACGTTGCGCAGGAAGTCGAGATCGGCCCATTTGCCGCGCGGGCTCGCCCCTTCGGGATTACGCTTCAGTACCTCATATGTCTCGGCCGCGGTGGGGTACTTCTGCTGCTCGGGCCACATCTTGGGCGCGTCGGACTCATAGTCCCACATGGTGTAGCCCAGATAGGTGTTCAGGAAGATGTTGGGCTGATGCATGTGGCAGTTCATGCACTGCGCGGTGGGGATCGCGCGAGTGAAAGTGTGGCGCAGAGGGTGGCCCCTTTCCTTCTCCGGATGGCCCGCATCGTGCCCATCGCCATGGTCGCGATCATGCTCGCCCGGCTGCTTCACCGCGCCATGAACCGATCCGTGGCCATCGGTGCGTCCTGTCTCGTACAGCGCGGCGATGGTCGGATCGACCGTCACGCTCTGCCCGTCACGGCCATACTTCGCATAAATCAGCGAATGGCGCGGCTCGCGGTCATTGGCATAAACCACGTGGCAGGCCGAGCAGCCCGAATGGCGATAATCGCCCGGCTGGTCATTGGTGCCCATGAACCAGGTGAAGGGATCGTTGAGTCGCGTCTTGTGGATGTTGAGCACCGGAATTGCGACCCGCAGCCCTGTCGCCGCACCGCGGTTCGATTGCTTGAGATCCGGCCGCCCCGGTTCTTCCAGTCGCTGGATGCTGCCGGTCGGGTTGGGAAGGCCTATTTCGGGGAATTGCGTACCGATATTGCGCCCGCCGCGTTCGAACACGCGGAAAACGTCGGCCGGCGGGATCACCTGCCAGCGCGGCAGCGGATAGAGATTGGCAAGCGCCCCGCGCGCCTGCTCGGCCTCGGTCACCGTGCCCGGAGTGCCGCCGGTGCCAGGGCTTTCGATCTTCGCCGCTTCACCCTCGCGCGTATAGGCCTCGCCCAGCGCGTAATTCTTGAGCGGAAGGATGCCATTATTATAGGCCGCCCCGCCCCACAGCATCGCGCCCGTTGCCATCAACGATCGCTCCGCCGCCTCGATGATGGGCAGGTGGCAGGCCCCACAGGCCTCGCGCGCCACACGATTGTCTGACGGGTTCACAAAACGGATGAATTCGGGCGATTCCCGGTTGAGCAGGGCATAGCTTTGTTTCGGGTTGGCCGAAGCGGGATAGTGCCAGCTTTCGGGATAGCGCGGCAAGACATGCGCCCGCTCGCGCGCCGCGACATAGAGCGGATCGTCATGCGCAAGCGAAGAATCGCCGCGCACCGTGACATCGCCGCCATGACAATCGACACAACCAAGATTGACCGCGGGCGTTTCGTGCATGGTCGGTTGATCGGTCCTGATATGGCAGCTGAAGCAGCCTTCAGATTTGGCCATCATCGCCTCGACCGTTTGGCGTGCGGGCGCAGGCGGCGCGATCACGCGGCTGTAGTCTCGCTCGACCGGTTTCTCCTCGTCCGAAGCGCGGCTCGGCCCGATCGACAGCGCCAGCCCCAGCGAGAGCAAGACCATCAAAGGGATGATGCGACGCAGCCAGGCCATCAGTAGCTCACAATCGCATTAGCCAGCACCGAATAGAAGGTGCGGTCATGCCCCAGGCTGTCAAACAAATCGCGGAAACCGTCGCCCGATACCAGCGCCGCGCCGGACAGGCGAAACACGATGTTCTGCGTCGCCTTGGGCCGCCAGATCGCGGCCAGGGACAGATCGTGGCCAATATCATTGGGGATCGATCCTTCGACCCGCAGCGCCTGCAAAGTCGAAGTATCCTCGAACCACAAATGATTGGCGTTGGCGGAAACGCGCAGCTCTTGCGTCAGATCGAAGTCCGCGCCAACCCCCAGCAACATGGTACCGGGATTGTTGAAATTGGACTGCCCCTGTTCCTTCGAACTGCGTAACGAATTGAGGATACCATTGCGGCCATTGACCGAAACCGCGCGCCCGCCGCCGGCAAATGGTATGGTCTGGCGGATCCAGTAACTGGTGTCCGCCCCGGCGAAGATCGGGTTTTCGAAAATCGCGTCGAACCCGGTCTCTTTATTGTCATAGGGATCGCTGTCGCCACTGGCATAAAGGCCAGAGAGGCGGAAGCGCATCCAGTCCTTGTCATAGCTGAATTCGACCGCGGCGAATTGCGCGTTGATGTCAGCAGGCTGATCGGTGAAGAAGCTGTTGCGATCCTCACCCAGCGCCCAATAGGCGCTGGCGGTCAGGTTGATCCGCCCGACCCGTCCATCGGCGTTGTAGCCCAGATAGACCACATCATAATCGCGCCCGCGCAAAGTGCCGAGCAGCGCCGGGCGCACCGGGAAACCGTTGTCGTCAATCTCGACATCATCGCCTTCGCGATTGCGGTTATAGGCCACCGTCACCTGGCTGGTGAGCGCGGGGATCAGGAAATCCTGGCGATAAAGATTGGCAGAACACGAAATCGTCACGCGGACGCTGTGTGATCGCGTTGAGCCCGCTGTTGGTATCCTTCTCCAACCGCCAGAACCCGCCAAAATTGTACTGCACCCGATTGTTGTCGCGATTTCCGAAGAAGCGAATGCCCAGCTGCTGGTCCTGGAACAGGAACCCGCGGAAATCAGCCTGGAATGGCTGAATCCCCACCCGCACGCTGTCGAAATCATAGCGGTCCGACACATTGCGGAAGTGATAGTCGATGAAGAGTTCCTGCACTCCCAGGAAGTGGTCGGTGCGGTGGCTCGGCTTCGAAGGCTCGACAAACAGCACCCGGCGTTCGGGCACATCGACATAATTGAAGTTAAAAGCCAATGTCGCGCGATATTCGATCTCGGGCGGCTTGAATGCCGTGCTGCCTTTGACCAGCGCCATCCCGGTAATGAAGGTCTGCGACAACACCGTGCTGAAATCATTTCCGAAAACGTCGAGCCGATTGGGGTCTTCGGTCGTTTGCACGCCGACGGGTATCGGGAAGGTGCGAAACTCCGCAACCGTGTCGCTCACCGCATTGGCAATGAAGAACCAGTCATCACCCTTGATTGGTAGCCACGGCACCTTCTTCGGGTTGATCGGTCGATCACCCTTGTAGGTGTTCTGATTATAGGGATCGAACCAGCGTTCCTTTACGATGCCCAGAGTCTCGATCAGCCGCCAGCGATCGGGGATCGGGATCTGGTCGGTCGGGAAGGCTTCAGGCGGCGGCGCGCGCACCGCGCCGACATTGGTCTGGTCGATCCGGTCCGGCAAAGGACCGGTGTAATCGGGCCTGCGACGCCCCTCGATGATTTCGGGATCGACCGGCGGGAAGGCATCGGGGTCGGTCGATTGCTCGACCCAGTCATTGGGTGCGGCTTCGCTCGCCTCCACCTCTTGCTCTGCCGGTTCGGCCGGCGCGGGCTCCCCCGCAGCAGCAGCCTGCAGCAACGCAAGGGGGAGGAAGAACGGCAGCCCCATGCCCTATAGCCCTGCGCAGACATTTTGCGCCGGATCGTTCAGGAAGGGCGCGAAGGGGCAATTTACGTAGCGTAGCCGCACCTGCGCATCACCCAGATCGACCACGATATTGTCCGCCCGGATCGCCAGCGGCGCATTGCCGATCCCGCCCACCCGCACGCCTGCGTTGTGGAGGCCGAGGAAGCTGGTCATGTCATCCTGGTCAATCCCGTCGCCCGAAACGCCGATCCCACCGACCAGCACATTGCCGCGATAGATCGGAACCGATCCGGGGAAAATCTGGATGCCATTGGCGATGCGCGGCGTTCCGGCGGGTGATGCAGGCAATTGCGTACAACCGATTGGCGTATCGGGATCGGCCCCGCCGCTGGCGACATATTGCAGATGAGCGCCGATATTGGGGGTGACCAGATCGGTCTGCAGTCCAACCGCGAAAGGGCTGAAGCGCGAACTCTGCAAGACGGAAAGCGGCCCCGGCGGACGCGCTGCCTCGCCATCGGGGAAATATGGCCGTGACAGGTTGCCGCCCGATCGATCGGCAAAGGCATGCGTTCCAGTCAATGCATTGGGATCATTGAGAAAAGTTCGCACACGCTGGACATAAGCAGCAACGCTGGCGGGCGCGGCAAGCAGCTCCGATCCTGCCACCGGATTGGAGAAAAACGCCGCCGTGCGTGCCTTCTGCAGGCTCACATCGGTGCCGAACAGCGGCCCATCGGGCGACCGTACGATGCCAAGCACCTGGCCATAGGTGTCAACCAGCGTGACGGTGGCCTGCATCCGGCTGTCGAGCGGGCGACGGATCTGCGCCCGCGCCTTGCTCAGCACATTGAAAGCTTCTTCCAGGACTGCGCGAACCTCTGCCTGGGTCAGCGGCTGGGCGACGCTTGCGCCATCGGTTCCTGCCCTGACAGGAAAGCGCGGATTGCCGCTGCCATCGGTCAGGATATAGGCATCGGGGTTGTCGAATTCCGTCGCCGTGGCTCTCCGCACACCGGAGGCCTCGCTGCCATAGGTCGCGCCGGCATGGATTGTCCCGTCGCTGTAGCCTGTCACCGCCACCAGCCCGCCCGCCGGGCCGTTCACCGCACCGAAACTGGACTGCAGCGGGCCAAGGTCGCTCACCGTCATATCGGTGAAGCGGAGCGATGTGCCATCGACACTGATCTGCGTCGCGGTGATTTCCAGCGGCGGGGCATAGCCCTGGATCCCGGCCAGCGCGGTGGCTTCCTCATCGTCGCTATCGGTATCGAGGATGTTGGGATCGAAGCCGTAATCGCCATCGCCCGCAACCCCGATCCCGCCCACGACCACGCCATTCTTGTAGATGGGAAATCCGCCCGGATCGGCGGAAAGGCCGAGCGGCGAACGCTTGGGCCCGATCAGCGCGCCCGGCCCACCACCACCGGTAAAGCGGGCCGAGAGGTCGGAGCATGGCAACTGGCTGAATTGCACACCGAACAAGGGCCCGCTTTCCAGCCCCACGGTAGTCGGTGCGGGCGGAAAATGCTGCTGCACGATCTGGCTGGCGGTGCGGCTCGAAAAGGCGTTTCCGCCGCTAGAAAGGTAAGCCCCGGTGATCGCCTTGGCGATCGCGGCGGTGGCGGTTGGCACCATAGCACCTTGCAGGCCGACTTCATTGCCCGGCGTCGCCATGCCGCCAATCTGGCGGCGACTGACTGCAGTCAAGGCCGGGCTGCCGTTCATCGCGAACACGCCCAGCACATTGCCTACCCGGTCAACCACTGCGACAGTGGCGGGCAAGCCCCTTCGCTGCGCCTCACCCACCGCTTGCGCGATGATCTGCTGCACATCTGCCACGCTGAGCGATTCCGCCGCGGGGTCGGCGAACAGCCTGCCCGCCGATGGCGGCGTGGGCGTTGGGCCGGGACCACCCCCGGTGGGCGGCGGCGAACTGCCCCCGCCTCCACACCCCGCGAGCGCTAGAGAGAGCGCTGCAACAAGGCTGACCGAGGCGCGTAAGCTCCCTCGCATCAGCGCAATGCTCCTATCGCGCCAGCGGCCTGGCCCAACGCGTTGCGGAACTCTGCCGGGCGATAGGCTCCCGGTGCTGCCACCGCCGCATAGGCGCGGTTGATATTGGCGCGAATGCCAGCAGCTGCGCCCACGGTCACACGCCCTTCGCGCACCAGGGCATTGAGCAGCGTATCGACGGCCATCACCGCCTGGACCGATCCGGCATAATCGGTGAAGCGCGGCCGGGTCGCCTCCCCCGCGATCGTTGCGATCACGGTGAAGGTATCTTCACCGCTCGATGCGCGCGCGGCCAATGCATTGGACAGAGTGATCGCCTTGCCGCGCAGCGCCAACGCCGCCTGCTCACTCGCGGCCCTGCCTGTCCCCATGGCACGGTGGAAAGTACGGCTCGCATCGAGGAACCCGCCCGCTTCTGCTGGGGCGAGCACCCGCGCCACGGCAGAAAGCATGATGATGTTCTCGTCATTGAAAGGCGGATTGCCAAAGGGGATCGGGCGTTCCGGATTGGCCTCGAAAGTCAGCTTGCGCGCCGGGCCATCGGCGATCGGGCGGTGGCAGCTATGGCAATCGTAGAAATAGAATTCGGGGAACAGCCCGCGCTGGCCCAACTCTGGCCGGGCAAACAGATCGGTGGCGCGGCGCACGCCTTCGGCCTGCCCCACTGCCCACAGCCGCACACTGTCGGTGCGCGGCTTACGGTCGAGATAATCGGCATCCTCGTCATGGTGCTGTTGCAGCGCGGAAAACAGGTCAAGCTCGAAGCTGATCCGCGGATGGCCCGCCGCCATCATCGAATGGGTAACGAATTGCCCGGTCTTGGTGCTGCCATAATGGCAATCGAGGCAGATCCGTGCTCGCGCCTGCGGATTTTCCAGCGGCGTCAGGCCATTGGCAATGTTCGACGCATGGGTAGCAGGCTTGGCATAATGCAGCGCAATCCAGGTACCGGAGGCGCCATGGCAGCTTTCGCAGCCCACCCCGTCAGACAGGTGGAAGCGCGCCCCGCGCTGGTCCGGTGCGGCGAAAGTTGAGTGGCACCCGAGGCAAGCGGGAGCCGAGGTGGCTGGTCCCAGCCCCAGCGTCTGCGCGATCTGCTTGCCCCGCGCACCCGCCAGCACAGCATAGGCGCGGCTGTGTGCGCCACTGGCAGCGCTCGGTTCCTGCCAGGTTGCAATCTCGTCCTGCCGGACAACCGCGCCATCGCCTTCGGCCCGCCCGTGACAGGTCGACCCCGCACAGGTCGCAACGCCTTCAAAGCGCGCGCCCTGCGCCTGGGCATTGGCATCGCTCGACCCGATCCCGCCGAGCGCGAATGCCAAACCGGCAAGCAACAGCAAGGTCAGGATTGCAGCAAGTTGAGCGGTCGACGAACGCACCGATCCTCCTGCCCGATCCGGGCACGAAACTGGTGAACCCCTCAATCCGACCATGTTTCTCCTCATGCCTGGCCATGAGCCATGGCCAGCCCCCAATCGGTGCACAATGGCTCAACGAGGAAAGGAACGCGCTTCCCCCGACCGATTTCTCACATGAAGCAGCAGCTTTGCCAAGGGGCAGCTCGCCCCCTCGCGGTCGATAAATCGAGAGAATTGGCAGAATTCGCGGGCTATTCCTCGCCCTCGCTCCACACCAGCACGGGTTTGCGCGCGGCCTGCGTCTCATCCAGCCGGCGGCGCGGTGCGTAATACGGCGCCTGCTTCATGCTTTCATCGCCCGCCCGGGCACGTTCGGCGAGGCCGCGCAGGGCGGCAATGAACTGGTCCAGACCCGCTTTGCTTTCGGTCTCGGTCGGTTCGATCAGCATCGCGCCATGCACCACCAGCGGGAAATACATGGTCATCGGGTGATAGCCTTCGTCGACCATTGCCTTGGCCAGGTCGAGCGTCGACAACCCTTCACCAAACCCGGCATCTCCGAACAGTGCCTCGTGCATGCAGGGGCCGCTCTGGCCGAACGGGGCATCGAGCAGATCGTCGAGGCTG
>JBNLDR010000002.1:0-43200 GCA_050304495.1 Altererythrobacter sp. | reverse complement strand
ATCCCAAAAAGGGAAGGTGTTGGCGTAGGCCCACATGCACATGCCAATGCCCGTCGGTGCGAAGGCCTCGCGCATCGCCCGGTGATAGGCAGCCCTTTTCCTTGTCGAGATGTGCCTGTCATAGGCACCAACCTCGCCCATGAACGGCGTCTTGCCGGTGCGAGCGATGTAATTGCGAATCTTCTCTACGTCGTTGGCGAGGTTCTCTGTATCCTCCTTGGTCGGGAATTTGCGCCCGACCGGGGGCACGTTCGGCTCTGCCCATTTCGCGCCCTGGTGGGTGAACATGAATGGGTCGTAATAGTGGAATGTCGGATGGACATTTGGATCTTCAGGGAGCGGCAAGGTTGCCAGCGAATTGATGCCGCTCCAATTTTCGCCGCCGATGATTACCGGGCGGTTTGGGTGTTGGGCACGCACCGCGGCCATGGCGGGGGCCAGCGTTTCCAGCAGGTTGGAATGGTTCAAATTCTTGTGCGGTTCGTTCTCAAGTTCGAACCACAGCGTTTCGTCCGGATACCCGGCAAATCTGCTGGCGATTTGTTGCCAAACCGCGCCGTGCCACTCCCTGGCCGCCACCGGATCTTCGTCAAGAGGCGTGAAGTGGTGGCTGTTCAGTATCACGTTGAGGCCGGCTGCCAGCGCCTGGTCAACCACTTGCTGCACGCGGGCCATCCAGCTCTCATCGATCGTCCACGGTGTTTCGGGCAGCGTCTTGTTGTGCCAGCGGACGGGGATGCGCACTGTGTCGAATCCGGCTGCCTTGATCCTGGTGAAGTCTTCGGCAACAACGGGCGCGCCGCCCCAGCTGCCTTCGAATTCCGGTTCAAGCGTATTGCCGAGATTGATGCAGGTCCCGACCGGTAGCGGGTCCGACACGGCGGCTTGCGATGGCTGGGATTGGGCTTGAAGTGGCATGCTGCTCGCCAGGAGCGAAGCGATACACACGCCATGAGCGAAGATGCGCATCATGTTATTTCTCCTTCAACTTGTTCCAAATACCCGCAGCAGGAAGTGGCGGATCATTTCGTCGCGCTGAGGCAGGGGGTGTCCCGTCAGTTGCACGGCAGGACCACCTGTGCATCGGTCCCCAACCGAACCTCGCCGATCGCATAATCCGCTCGGCCAGTGGTTTCGAGAACGAATGGCTGCGTCAGATTGTCCATCTCGGCACCGCTTTTTCGCAGGCATTTGAGCGGAATGCCGTAGCGAATCCACTCACCATTCCCGGTTAGAGGAATTTCTGAAAAGCCGCGCGAATTGGGCCCGATTGCGCCAATCGCGGCTGAAGCGGGAGCGCCCCAGACCTTGATCGTTGCGAGCAGGAGCACATCTCCATTGGTCTCTTTCGCAATATCGACTGCCTCGAAATTGCGCAGTGAAACGTTGACCGTGCCATTGTCGATTGTGAACCTCCGCGCGCCTTCCTGCACAAGGTAATTCTCAGCGCTGACCTTTACCCGGCCATTGAGAGCAATGGCGGGAACCGTTGTGATACGGGTCTGGCTGCCATCCGTCTGCTCATTGACCAGCAAGGACCATCGCGCAGCTGGTGCACCCGCGCTGAACCAGAGCCGGCTGTCGCCGCCCAGATCCGATACGTCCAGCTCCGGAAGCCATGTCCACGCCGTCTGCGGACTTGTGTATGTCAGGCCATAGCCGAAGGGAAACAGAGCACCGTCGGCGATGTTGGCGGTGCTTGGCCATGCCGTAGGGAGCTTTCCGGTGAACTGGTCGCGCGGGCTGCCGTCGGCATTGCCGACCAGAACATCCGCAACTCCACCGCCTTCGCTGCCCGGAAGCCAGGCAACGACGAAGGCATCAGCGGTGTTGAGCGCCGGGTTGGCATAGAGCGGGCGACCGGTGATCATCAGAGCCACGACCGGAATTCCTTGCGACTTCAGGCGGCGCATTGTCTCGTAAGGGCCGGTGAGTTGCGGATCGAGCGCCAGCGTCGCACGGTCACCCTGGAATTCGGCATAGGGCGTTTCGCCAAACACGACGACGGCGGCATCCGGGCGTTCGCTGAAGCTGCCGTCAGGTGAAAGTTCTGCGCTTCCACCGCCAGCAGCGACAGCTTGTTTGAGTCCTGCCCAGATCGAAGTCCCGCCTGGGAAGTTGCTATTGTCGATGCCGGTGCCCTGCCAGGTGATGGTCCATCCGCCAGACTGCCTTGCGATGTCGTCCGCTCCGTCACCTGCGACCAATAGCCGACCGCCCGAAGCGAGGGGGAGAACGCCCTGGTTCTTGAGTAGCACAAGCGACTTGCGGACAGCCTCGCGCGCAATCGCCCGGTGTTGAGGCGATCCGAGCAACTCGAACTTGCCGGAATAGGGGCGGCTGGAGGGTTTGCCTGCCTTGAACAGGCCAAGCCGCGCCTTCACGCGAAGGATCCTGGCCACCGCTTCGTCGATGCGGGCCATGGGAATGGAACCCGCTTTCGCACGCAAGAGCAGGTCCTCGTAAATTGGCTTCCAGGTGTCGGGCGCCATGTACATGTCGATGCCCGCCATCAACGCTTGCGGGCAGCTTTCATTGGTGCAGCCAGCGACCTGACCATGCGCGTTCCAGTCGGAAACGACGAAACCGCCGAAATTCATCCGGTCCTTCAGCACGTCGGTGATCAGCGACTTGTTCCCGGTCATTTTCTTGCCCTGCCAGCTCGAAAAGCTGACCATGACAGTCGCGACTCCCTCCGCGATAGCCGGGCCATACGGCTTGCCATGGATATCTCTCAGAGTCTCTTCGCCGATCGAGCTGTCGCCCTGGTCGACTCCATTGTCCGTGCCGCCATCTGCGAGAAAGTGTTTGGTGGACGCAATAACGTAGGGACCAGACAAGAGATTGTCGTTCAACGGTCCGCCTTGCAGCCCGCGCACCATGGCGCCGACATAGGACGCGACGAGATCGGCGTCGGACGAATAGCCTTCGTAGGCACGGCCCCAGCGGTAGTCCTGCGGGACGGTGACGGTCGGTGAAAACGTCCATTCCTGGCCGGTCACGCGGACTTCCTTTGCAGTGACCTGGCCGATTTTTTCGATCAGCGCGACATCGCGCATGGCACCGAGCCCGATATTGTGCGGAAAGACCGTGGCACCGATGATATTGGCATGGCCGTGGACGGCATCGACCCCCCAGATCAGCGGGATGCCGGCGCCACCGTCTGACTTGTCTACCGAAGCCATGTAGAAATCGTCAGCCGCCTTGAGCCAATCGGGTGCGGGCGACAGATCGTTGCCGTTGGGGCCGCTACTCCCACCGACCAGGATCGAGCCGATATTGTAGTTGCGGACATCCTCGGGCGTAACGCAACACAGGTCTGCCTGCACCAATTGGCCGATTTTTTCCTCAAGCGTCATGCGCGCGAGGAGGGTGGTGACGATAGCTTCATTCTCGGCACTCGTCGGCACCGGATATTCGTATGCTGGCCAGATTTCCGGATGCGCGATCCCCGCCTGGTCGGCAATTTCAGCTTTCATTGCCGGACGCGCAGCTTCAACGCTCCGGTCAGCTGTCGCGGTGCAGCCTGTCATGGCGATCAGACACGCCGCGGCGAGGCTCTTTCTTGGCCCGAACATCAATTTTCCTCTCTCATAGTGGCGCTGCTGGCGATCAACTGCCGTCAACTTTAGCCTGCGCAGAATGTGAGCGCTATCATTTGGGTAGAAACTGGCTTGACCGGAGTCAATCTCGCTAGAATTGTGCATGATCGCTCCTGTCAAAATCTCCTGCGCCTACCCGGCGGTTGGCGCGATACCGAATTGGGAATGAGCGGCTTCAGTAATGGCGGCTCTTGCCTTTCATATTGGAAATTGCGAACCTTCACTTGACTGCTCTCGCTGCACAGCATAGCAAATTGACAACGTAAGACAAAAAGTATTCTTGGGAGGGGTGTTTGACGATGGCTGGTCCATTGCGTCTGGGCATGATTGGCGGCGGGCAGGGTGCCTTCATCGGTGCCGTGCATCGTGCGGCTGCCCGGATTGATGGCGCTACCACCCTGGTATGCGGGGCTTTCAGCCGGGATTTCGACAATTCCCGCGATACTGCCCGATCGCTCCACCTCGATCCTGAACGCTGCTATTCTGACGCGGCGGCGATGTTGGCCGGGGAGGCGGCGCGTGGCGAAGATGCGATGGAGGCTGTTTCCATCGTAACACCGAATGACACGCATGTTTCCTTCGCAAAGGCCGCTTCAGAAGCAGGATTTCATGTCATGTCGGACAAGCCGGCTGGAATCTCGCTGGCCGAGGTCCAATCGCTCGCCAACACGCTATCTTCAACCGGCACCGCCTATGGGCTGACCCATACCTATCTCGGTTACCCAATGGTGTGGCAGGCCCGCCATCTGGCCAAGAGCGGCGCTCTCGGGCCAATCCGGCGTATCCTGGTCGAATATCCCCAGGGATGGCTGGCATCGCGGGCCGAGGCTGGTGGCAACCGCCAGGCCGAATGGCGTACCGATCCGGCCCGCTCTGGCCCATCGGGCGCGTTCGGGGATATCGGAAGTCACGCCCATAGTCTGGCAGAATTTGTAACGGATTCGCGCATGTGCCGCTTGTCGGCCCGGTTGCGCAGCCACTTTGCCGAACGCCACCTCGATGACGATGGCGAAGCGAGCTTCGAGATGGAGAACGGCGCGACTGGAGTTCTGATTGCGAGCCAGGTCTGCGCCGGCGAGGAAAACTCGCTGACCTTGCGGGTCTACGGCGCGAATGCCGGGCTCGAATGGCGTCAGATGGAGCCCAATACATTGGTCGAACGCAGAGGTGACGGCAGCGTGCTCGTTCACCGGGCCGGTGTGGACAAGCCACTGTGCGATGAAGCGTTGGCGCGGTGCCGCCTGCCATCGGGTCATCCCGAAGGCTATCTGGAGGCATTCGCCAATCTTTACCGCGACTTTGCTGGAGCTATTCGTGACGGCGTTGCACCATCATCTCGGGGCGTGCCTGGCATTGCAGAGGCGCTGCGCGGGATGGCCTTCCTCGAGGCCTCGGTCGCGAGCGCCAAAGCTGACGGCGCCTGGACCGAGATTGCGCCCCCACAGAACGGCCCGGACCTGAAGGGATTATTGTCATGAAGGAAATCCGCGGCCCCGCCATCTTCCTTGCCCAGTTCCTGCGCGACGAAGCACCCTTTGACCGGCTCGACACTATCTCGGATTGGGTCGCCTCGCTTGGTTACAAGGGTATCCAGGTGCCTTCGAACGACCCGCGGTGTATCGATCTTGATCTCGCTGCGGAGAGCCAGGACTATTGTGACGAACTGACCGGACGCTGCGCAGAGCGCGGTCTGGCGATCACTGAACTTTCAACCCATCTTCAGGGCCAGCTGGTTGCGGTCCACCCGGCCTATGACGAGCTTTTCGATGCCTTCGCGCCACAGGCGGTGCATGGAAATCCCGCTGCGCGGCAGGAATGGGCGGTTGATCAGATGAAGAAAGCTGCGCTTGCGTCGCGGCGGCTGGGGCTCAAGGCTTGTGCCAGCTTTTCTGGCGCGCTGATGTGGCATCTTGTCTATCCTTGGCCGCAGCGCCCTGCCGGACTGGTGGAAGCGGGCTTTGCGGAATTGGCAAGGCGCTGGCGGCCGATACTTGATGTCTTTGATGACAACGGCGTCGATGTCGCATTCGAAATTCATCCGGGCGAAGATTTGCACGATGGCGCCAGTTTCGAAGCTTTTCTTGAAGCGGTGGACCATCACCCGCGCGCAAACATCCTCTACGATCCCAGCCACTTTGTCCTGCAACAGCTCGACTACCTTGGCTTCATTGATCGCTATCACGAACGCATCAAGGCCTTCCATGTAAAGGATGCGGAGTTCCGGCCCGATGCCAGGTCGGGAGTATATGGCGGTTATCGCGGATGGGCAGAGCGCGCCGGTCGCTTCCGCTCCCTGGGGGACGGGCAGGTCGATTTCCGCCAGATCTTCAGCAAGCTGACCCAATACGGTTTCGATGGCTGGGCGGTGCTTGAATGGGAGTGCTGCTTCAAGCACCCGGAACAAGGCGCAGCCGAAGGCGCGCCCTTTATTGCGGATCACATCATTCGCCCGACGCCCTACGCCTTTGACGATTTCGCTGGGGGCACAGTGGACGAAGCAATGATCGCGCGGGCGCTTGGGATTGCGCCACCAGGCGGGGGATAGGAACCATGACGGGAGGGGAAATGACAATGATGGCACAGAGCGGTGACTACGCCCGCCGACGACTATTCTGGATCGGGGTGTTGACGCTGTTCACCGCCGCCATGCTGTTTGCGCTGCGCGCCGGGCTGACCGGCGATATGCGCGCCGACATTTTTGCGGGCGTCGATAATCCGGGCGAGGCGATTGGCGAGGCGCTTGGCGCGGCCTTCCTTGGCTTCGGCTTCACACTGTTCCTGATCAGCCCAATGCTCGATGCGGTAGGGATCGGAAATGTACTTCGCGGAGCAGGGGTATGCTTCCTGGGCGGCATAGGCCTGGTGTTGGCCAGCAGTATGGCTGGCGATCCGGCCAGTGTCGAACGCGTATTCTGGCTGGGCATGCTGGTGCAAGGGATCGGCTGGGGCGCGATGGAGGCGGCCGTGAACCCGATGACCACCGCGCTATATCCTGAAGACAAGACACATCGGCTCAATGTCCTGCATGCCTGGTGGCCAGCCGGTATCATTGTGGGCGGCCTGATCGGTTTTGCGGTCAGCAGTTTTGAGATTCCCTGGCGCATGGCGATGGCGACGGCACTGGTTCCCGCAGCGGGCGTGCTTGTCCTCTCGATCGGCCTGAAGTTCCCGCCAACCGAGCGTGCCGCAGAGGGCGTTTCCTTTGCTGACATGATGATGGAAATTGTCCGCGCGCCCAGCTTCCTCCTGTGGCTGGGGGCGATGCTGCTGACAGCATCAATCGAGCTTGGGCCGGGCGCGTGGGTCGACGCCGCGCTTTCGGCGAAGGTAGGTTTCAACGCGGTTCTGCTGCTGGTTTATGTCGCGGGCCTGATGTTCGTGATGCGACACTTTGCGGGCCCGCTGGCGCACCGCCTCTCGAACCCCGGACTGTTGTGGGTTTCGAGCCTGCTTGCCATGATCGGCCTGTTCCTGATGGCGCGTGCGCAGACCCCCGTGCTGGTGATCGCTGCAGCAACGGTATGGGGGACCGGCGTCTGCTTCCTGTGGCCGACGATGATGGCGAGCGTTTCCGAACGCTATCCGCGCGGCGGAAGCTGGTTCATCGGTCTGATCGGTTCAGCAGGTGCCGTTGCGATCTATTTCCTTCTGCCCCTGCTGGGCCGGATCTATGATGCGGCGATGGCGGAGCAGGCCGGGGGGGCAACCGAATTGGCAGCTCTACGTGCAGCCGAAACGCCCGAAGCCGCCGCGCAGCTGGCAGCTATCGAAGCGCAGGCGGCTCCGCAGGCCTTCGAATTCGTGGCGCAATTGCCGCTAATCCTGCTGGTGGTGTTCGGTGCAATCTGGCTCTACGACAGGCATGCGCGCAAGCCCGCTGTCGAAGCGGAGGCGGCGGAATGAAGCTTGATCAACAGACCAGCCTTACCCGCCGATCGATCCTGCGCGGCACGGTGACGATTGCCGGTGCGGCAGTCGTCCTCCCCGCGTTCGCTTCATTGGCAGGGTGCGGCGCGATGCCGGCGTCGCTCGAAAGCCATATGGCGCTGATCAGTGCGGTGTCGGATCGGATAATTCCCGCCACTGACACGCCAGGTGCCGTGGCTGCAGGTGTCCCGGAATATATCGCTGCCGTTTTCGATCAACATTTTACCGGGGCGCAGCAGAGCAGTTTCGTCGATAGCCTCTCAGCCTTCGATGAATTGATGCGGGAAGAAGGAGCCAGTAGCTTTTCCGAAGCGACTGATGCCCAGCAGGATGACGTGTTACGAAAGCTGGCGGCTGCAGGCGATGATGCCCCTGGCAAAGGGGTCTGGCAGCAGATCCACGATATGGTCGTGTTCGGCTATTACACGTCCGAAACAGCTACCCAGGAACTCGCCTATGAGGAAATCCCGGGGCGCCAGATCGGCTGCATTCCATTTGAAGAGATCGGTCGGGCCTGGCTTGATCGTGGCGTCTGACGAGAGCGAGACCATGGCAATAGATCAAACATTCGATGTCATCGTTGTCGGCTCCGGCATGTCCGGTGGCTGGGCTGCCAAGGAGTTTTGCGAACGCGGCATGAAGGTGCTCGTGATTGAGCGCGGCAAGAAGACCGAACGCGGCGTGGACTATGTTGGTGAAAACAAGGAGCCGTGGGACATGACCTTTCGCGATAAGGTCGATCCCAAGCTTATCGAGAGCGATTACCCAATCCAGAACACGTGTTACGCCTTTCGCGAAAGCACGCGCAATTTCTTCATCAATGATCGCGAAAACCCCTATTCGCATGCTGAAGACGCCCCGTTCTACTGGTTGCGTGGCGACCAGGTCGGCGGCAAATCGTTGATGTGGGCGCGGCAGAGTTATCGCTGGAGCGACACCGATTTTGGCGCCAACAAGGCAGACGGGCACGGCACCGATTGGCCGATCCGCTATGCCGATTTGCGGCCCTGGTACGACTATGTTGAGCGCTTCGTCGGGGTCAGCGGGTCGGCGGAAGGCCTGCCGCAACTGCCCGACAGCATCTTTCAGCCGCCGATGGAAATGACGTGTGTGGAGAAGGTGGCGAAGGCCAAGATCGAAGCCGCTTATCCCGATCGCAAGCTCATTATGGGCCGTGCTGCCCATCTCACCGCGCCAACGGAAGAACAGTTGGCTCTCGGCAGAGGTAGCTGCCAGTTCCGCAACCAATGCGAGCGTGGGTACTCTTTTGGAGGCTATTTCTCGAGCGTTTCGGCGACGCTTCCGGCAGCGGAAAATACCGGCAACCTGACTATTTTGCCCGACAATCACGTCGAGCGGATCGTGTATGATCCGGCGTCGAGGCGTGCGACCGGTGTGCAGGTAGTCAACCGAAAGACACGCGAGCGTCAGGAAATCGGCGCACGTGTAATTTTCCTCTGCGCCTCGACAGTCGGGACGCTGCAGGTTCTGCTGAATTCGACTTCCGAAACCTTTCCGGATGGCTTTGGCAATTCCAGCGGCGTGCTCGGGCGCTATGTGATGGACCACCATCACAGGGTGGGCGCACGCGGACGAATGCCGGGCTTCGAGGACAAGTATTACGCTGGCAGGCGGCCTAACGGTGTCTACCTTGTACGCTACACCAATATCGACAACCGCACCGATGGCGAGTTCCTGCGCGGCTATGCCTTCCAGGGCGGTGGCGAACGCTCCACCTGGACAAGTGCGCTTGGCGGCGGGGAATTCGGTGCCGACTTCAAGAACCGCCTGCGCACCCCCGGACCGTGGTATTTCAACTTCCAGGGCTTTGGCGAGCATTTGCCGAACGCCGATAATCGGGTGACACTGCATAAGAGCAAGACTGACGGATTCGGTAACCCGCTCGTCCATATGGACATCCGCTGGGGTGAGAACGAGCGGAAGATGCGCAAGGCGATGCGACGCGATGCAATCGCGATGCTCGAAGCTGCGGGAGTGGTCGAGATCGAGAGCTTTGATATAGAGCCCGTCCCAGGGCATTGCATCCATGAGATGGGCGGCGCGCGCATGGGGCACGATCCAAGAACCTCGATTCTCAATCGCTGGAACCAGTCGCACGATGTTCCCAACGTCTTCGCCTCGGATGGGTCGGCATTTGCATCGGTCGCATGCCAAAACCCGTCGCTGACTTTCATGGCGCTAACGGCAAGAGCAGTCGATTATGCGGCGAACCAGATGAAGGAAGGACAATTGTGATGCAGAAATTCGAGTCCAGCCGCCGCACATTCCTCGCCGGGGCCATGGGTGCGGGGCTTGTTGCCTGTACCCCATCGGGCGGGATGAAAACGGAGGCTGTCGCGCCTTACAAGGGGCGATTGGGTGTGCAGCTATATACTGTGCGCGGTCTGTTCGAGAAGGATTTCGCGGGTACGCTCGCCGCGCTGGCAAAGATCGGGTACAAGGACTGCGAGACGGCTGGCTATTTCGCGCATGATCCGCGCGATGTGCGTGCAGCGCTGGACGATCTCGGGCTCACCAGTCGATCAGGGCATATCCGTTTGCCCGAACTGCAGGACGGTATCGAAGAGCAATTGGAAATTGCCAAGATCGTTGGGCAGCAATCCTTGTATCTGGGCTGGATTCCCGAAGAAGATCGCACGCCCGACAAATACCGCGCTCTCGCCGACTTGCTGAACAGCAAGGGCGAAACCGCGAAGGCAGCGGGCATTCAGCTCGGTTACCATAACCACGATTTCGAATTCGCTGAAATAGAAGGCACGAAGGGTTACGACATACTGCTTGAGCGGACCGATCCTTCCCTGGTCGCATTGGAGATCGATCTGTTCTGGGCCGTAAACGCAGGTGCCGATCCGCGCGAACTATTCGCACGCGCGCCGGGCCGGTTCCACTCTTGCCATATCAAGGACCGAACTGCTGACGGCAGCATGGTGTCAGTTGGGGAAGGGCAAATCGACTTCGCAGGGATCCTCGCCGAAGCCGACACGGCCGGGCTTGAAACCTTCTATGTCGAACATGATGAGCCGGAAGATCCGCTTGCGTCAGTTACGACGAGCTACGCCTATCTGATGCGCTAGGCAGCGTGGACATGTTCCGCGCTGCCCAGGATTGGCGCGATATCGGGGGTGGCAATTACCGGGCAGTGCACTCGCGCTGATTGTTGCCCTCACGCTATCTTTGGCGGGGCCGTTGTCTCGCGCAGGATGAATTCGTGGTCCAGGACGATCCGTTTGGGATCCAGTCCACCTTTTCTCTTGAGCTGGGCGATAAGTTCGCGAACTGCCATCGCCCCAAGCTCTCCCAATGGCTGGCGGATAGTCGTCAGCAGCGGGCGCATCCGCGTTGCCACATCGGCATCGTCAAACCCAACGACTGACATTTCCTGCGGGACAGCGATCCGATGGACATTGCACGCTGCGACCATGCCAGCAGCCATATCGTCGTTCGAACAGAACACGGCCGTGGGCGGTTCGGGCAGGGCGAGGAAGTACTCGCCGGCCTCGAAACCGGATTCAAACTCGAAATCGCCTGGCCTGACCAATTCTGGCACGGTCTCCAGCCCTGCAGCCTTCATGGCCGACGAAAATCCGTCAAAGCGAGCATGGGTGGATTGCTGATCTTCGACGCCGCGAATGAAGCCGATCCTGCGGTGTCCCAGCTCAAGCAGATGCCGGGTCAGATCGATAGCGGCCTGGTAGTCGTCAATCTCTACCAATATCCCGCGGTTTTCGATCTCGACCGGGCCGATCCGTACAACGGGAAACCTCAGTTCCTTCAGGACCAGATCGATGTTCTGGTCCCCCGCATAGGGCGCGACAAGCATGATCGCATCGGGCCGTCTGTGCAGCAATAACCCCTCGAACGCCTCACGGATTTCCTCAATCGGCTTGCCGGTAAGGCCTTCGAACAGATTTATCGAGAGCTGGTATCCCAATTCCTGGCACGCAACCACGGCCCCGAACTGGATCGCATTGATGTAATTCGAATGGGCGTTCGGGCAAATCAGGGCAACATCGTAGGACCGATTGCCGCGCAGCGATCGTGCGGATTGGCTCGGTACATAGCTCAGGCGATCAACAGCTTCTCGAACTTTTTTCTTAAGGGATTCCTTAACATGCGGCTCGTTGTTCACAACGCGCGAAACTGTCTTGACCGAGACGCCAGCCAATTCGGCGACGTCCTTCATCCTGGCTGTCTTGACTATTTCTGGCCGGTTCAATCGCATTTCCTTAACTCGCCGGTTCCCACCGAACCGGCGCTAACAACGGCCTGTGTGACCCAACCAGGGCCGTTTGTCTTGTATGCCTAGGACATAATGGAAATGCGCCAACATGAAAATCCCGTCCTAAGCGGCAATTTGCCTTCAGCCGCCTGCAAAACCAAGCCCGGAAACCCTGGTGCGGATGGCCAGCAGCCGGTCCTGCGCGGTGATGAAAAGTGTGCAGCCATCCTCGCCGAAGGCGCAATTTGCGGTTGCGCGCCCCGTGCTGATGCGGCCGAGACATTTCGCATCTTGGTCGATGACAAGCACGCCGCCCGGGCCGGCGAGGAACAAATGCCCGGACCTGGCCATCGCCATCCCGTCTGGCAGGCCCGGATTATCCACTGTGTAATGCCGGGCATCGAACCAGACGGACGGCTTCGCTGCCTCTTGCAGGTCAAGCTTCAGGACCAGGGGGGCTTCCGGGTCGGACTGAGAGATGAATAGCGACTTGCCGTCGCGTGATAGCGCAACACCGTTGGGAAAGGTCAAGCTGTCGACCAGCCGTGATAGGGTTCCGTCCGGAGCGAGGCGGTAAACGCCGTTCGCATCCATCTCCTTGAGCGGTGATTCGTCCAGTCCCTCGAGGCCGTAGGGCGGGTCCGTGAAATAGATTGTCCCGTCGTTCGCTTCGATGAGGTCGTTGGGGCTGCTGAAGCGCTTGCCTTCATAATGCGAGGCCAGTGTCTTCCTTTCGCCGGTATCCAGGTCAAAGTTCTGCAGGGCGCGGGCACCATGATTGCAGAGCAAGAGCTTGCCGTCCCGGCCTATGAGCAAACCGTTTGCGCCGGGTTCACGAAAACCGGCCGTGTCGCCGACTGCGCCCGACGGATCGAGAAAGATTTGCGTTCCTTGGCCCGCCGACCAGCGATAGGCCCGGTTTGCAGGGACATCGGTGAAGTACAAAACGGCTCGCTTGCGATCCCAGGCCGGGCCCTCTGCCCATTGGAACCCATCTCCTAGCAACCTTCCAGTGGAAGCGGTGTCAACAACCTGTTCAAATCGGCCATCGAACGCTTCGAATTTCACGAGCGGGCTGGCGGCAGCGATGCCGCCGTCAGGCACACTGACGCATCCCGCCAAGGCCGTACATCCTGCCCCTGAAAGAAGCAGCCTTCGTGATAAGGTGAAATCCATGCCTTACTCCTGCCTCATCCTTACTGCGGCGCTGACAACCTTGTCAAAGCATGCCCAAAGACGCCTTGCACGGCATGTCTCTCGTTCGCGCTAGACGAATGTCGCGATCAGAAGGACCATGGCGAAGCCGGACAGGCCGACGAGCGTTGAAGCGACGGTCCAACTGCGAAGTGTCTCGGCGGAATTCAGGCCGAAATAGCGCGAGACGAGCCAGAAGCCGGAATCGTTCACGTGGCTCGCCATCGTTGCGCCGGAAGCTATCGCTATGGTCATGAGCGCCAATTCGATCGGCTGCAGGCCGACAGTATTGGCCAAAGGCGCAGTGAGGCCTGCGGCAGTGAGCATGGCCACGGTCGCCGATCCCTGGGCTATGCGAATGACCAGCGCGAGCAGGAATCCCCCGACGATGGGGCCCAATCCAAGGCCAAGCAGGCTTTCGGCCAGCATGGCGCCTGCTCCGGTATCGACCAAAACTTGCTTGAATGCGCCGCCGGCGCCGGTAACCAGCAGGATAACTGCAGTCGGTTCAAGCGCGCGGGTCAGAATGTCGGAAAGCCGGGCGCGCGACGCCTCGTCGCTCGGAGCAAGGATCACGGCCGCGAAACCACATGCAATCAGGAGCGCGACGAAGGGGTGGCCGACAAATGCCAATGTCTTGGCGAACGTGCCCTCCCAGCCGAGCGAGGATGCCAGCGCGGCACTCACAATGAGCAGGATCGGCAATGCAATTGCCGCCAGCGCGCGTTTCGCCAGCGCGCCATCAAGGTTTCCTTCCCCATCCGCCTTCAAGCAAGTTGCCGGATTTCCTGCGGGGATCAGACTTCGCCGCATCAGCACGGCAGTGTACAGCGGGCCTGCGATCAGCATGGCGGGAATTCCCGCAGCCAGGCCGCAAACGATGACCAGACCCAATTCAGCGGACAGGATTTCCGCCACGGCAACCGGTCCCGGCGTGGGCGGGATGAAGCTATGCGCCGTTGCCAGTCCCGCAAGCAACGGAAGGCCGAAATAGAGCGCGGGCTTGCCGGACGTTCGCGATAGGGAAGCGATCAAGGGAAACAGCAGGATCAGCGCTACGTCGAAGAAGACCGGGATCGCAATGATGAGGCCGACCAGGCCCATCGCGGTCGATGCTTTGTCTGCCCTGCCTTGGCCGATTATGGTTCGGGCCAGGGCAGTGGCCCCGCCGGAAGCCTCCAGATAGCCGCCAAGCAGGGCACCAAGGCCGACAATCACTGCAATAAAGCCGAGAACGCCACCCATGCCGGTGCTGATCGACTGAATGACTGCTTCTGGTGCGAGCCCGGCAGCGAGCCCGGTTCCCAAGGCCGCGACCAGCAGAGCGGCAAATGCGTTTACCTTGCGTATGAGGATAAGGAGCAGGAGGGCGGTCACACCGGCCATGGTCGCCAACATAGGGCGCCACTCGGTCATGCTTGCGATCAGGTCCTGGGTCACAAGCAGCTGCCCTCAGCGCCGCGAAACGGTGTCGGCGAGCAGGCTCTCCGTCACGGGCCTGAAGGGGCCGCAAGCATCGCCAGAGCATTGCCTTGAAGATGCCCCAACTGCCATCAGGCTGGACATGGCCGACTTAACCATCGAGTTCCTCCCGATGGTTTGATAACCTTGTCAATCGGGGCGCGCAAGGCGACCGCTACCGTGGATCAACGATCCTAGGCCGCGCGGACGTGGCTAAGGAATTCACCCACCTGATGGCGAAGCGCTTCGGACTTTTTGCCGAGCTCCTGGCACGAGCTTAGCACCTGCGTCGCGGCTGATCCTGTCGCCACTGCCAGGCGGCTCACTTCGGACATGTCGGCATTGACGGCTTCGGTGTTGCGCGCTGCCAGGTCGATGCTCTGCGCGAGCTCCTGGCCTGCCACGGACTGCTGGTCCACCGCGCTTGCAATCGACGTCGCTGTTCCTTGCAGTTCGGTGACCTCTTCCGTGATCCGGCGCAGCGCCCCGGCGCCCGCGCTCGAACTCTCCTGGATGCGGCGGATGTGTTCCTCAACCTCTTCGGTCGCGCGTGCGGTCCGGTTGGCCAGTTCCTTCACTTCGCTCGCGACAACGGCAAAGCCGCGTCCGGCCTCGCCTCCACGAGCGGCCTCGATGGAGGCGTTCAGCGCGAGCAGGTTCGTCCGCTGGGCGATCTGGCTGATCATCTCCACGACTGCACTAACCTGGCCTGCCATTTCGTCGAGCGCACGGACTGAACGGTCAGCATCATTGGCCACTTCGCGGGCCTTGAAAGCGCGATCAGCCGAGCTGGCAGCCTGGCGGCTGATCTCGCCGATCGACATGACGAATTCGTCGCTGGCCGAAGCTGCGCCGGTGACACCTTGCGAGGTTTCACTGAGCAGCTTGGTGGCGTTCACGACGCGATGCGAAGATCTTTCCGCGTTCTCGCTCATGAGCGAGGCGGCGCTGTTGAGCTGGGTGCTGGTCGCCGCAATTTCTCCTGCGAGCTGGCCGATCATCGCCTCGAACTTGTCGGCCAGAGACTGGACAAAGGCGACGCGCTTGTCTCGCTCGGCCTGGGCATCGATCGTGCGTTGAGCTTCTTCGAAGGAATCCTGGGCCTTTTCGATCGAATTCATCGCGTAGCTTTGCATCACGTGGAGCGAGAGCGACATTTCGCCAATCTCGTCTTCCCGGTCATACATTGGGATCATCAGATCGGTCTCACCCTTGGCAAGGCGGGCGCTTATGTCGCTGATCTCAACAACTGGCGAGACGATGCGGCGGGCAACGAAACGCTGTGCCCAGATGACAAGGCCGACGGCGAGCACAACCAGCAGGATCATCGCCACGACTGACGCCTGTATCTCGCCGATGCCGTCGGTAGAAACGGATTCGACGCGGGTTGATGCGTCCTGCCCCAGGGCGATGATCTTGTTGTTTACGGTATCGATAAAGTCATAACGCGGACCGAGGAAACTCTCTTGCTCCACGATGTCGCGCGGCGCATCACGGATTTGCCCCATGGTGACTTCGAGCTTGGCCAGGTCGGCATCAAGTTCGTCAATGATCGGCAGCCAAGCTGGGTCAATGGCTGCGGCAGCATCCCTGAGTTCGACGTTCATCTGCTGGGCACGCTGAGCAGAACCGATCGAAAGCGCAATAATTTCCGGGTCGTAGCCACGGGCGCGATAGGCACCCATATTGTCTTTCGACAAGGTAACCTCGCGAGCCATGCCCGAAGTGAGGAATGCCACATCGGTCAGTTGCGCAAGCCGTTCGGCGCGCTGCTCAATCCGCAAGAAGCCGAGCGCGGCGGCCAGGCCGAGCAGCAAGACCAAGGCCCCGACTGTACGGAAAATCATCCCGAATTGGCGGTTGATCGAGCCGCGCGTGATCCAGTTCATGAATTTGTTAGAGCCAAGTTCGCTTGAACCTGCCGAGCCAGCAACCATGAATTACCCCCAATCCTACTTGGACTGATTTCGTTGTCAGTCCTGAATTACGACCCTTTACGGAAGTGATAACGCGAATTGGTTAACGCAATTCTACCTTTCCATCATTGCATCGATTCCCTCGTTGATCCGCAGCCTTAACTGGCTTTTTCTTATCGCTTTGCGTTAAGAAGGCAGGCGGCGTGATATTCTGAATCGCGCCCCCTCTTTGCGTTCGCGAAAGGTGATGAAGCCCGATGCCCAAAACCGTGCAGCCAGCCGTCAAATCGGCGATGCGTACGTTGGATATTATTGAACTGGTCGTCGCCCATCCCAGGGGGATGATCGCGCAGGACATCGCCAATGCTCTGGCCATTCCGGTCAGCAGCTTGTCCTATCTGCTCGCCACATTGGTGGACCGGGAATATCTCGCGCGCGAGGGGCGGCGGTATTATCCGGGCGGCGGACTCGACCGGTTACGCTCCCAGGGATCTCCGCTGACCCTGATTGAGCGGGCGCGCCCACTGATCCAGTCCGTGCGCGCGCAGTTGAATGAAACGACCTCGCTCTTTTCGATCGAGGGCTGGGAACTGCAAGCGCTGGTCACCGAAACGGCGGACCAGACCTTGCGCTATTCAATCCGCGTCGGCGAACGCACGCCGCTGCATTGTGTGGCGGCGGGCAAGGTCGTGCTGGCGGCTTTGGACGAGGCGGAACTTGATCGTTATTTCCGCGAAGTGCCGCTGAAGCCTTATACGCCCTCGACGATCACCGATGAGGCAGAGCTGCGGCGCGAAATCGATAGTGTGCGCAGCGCGGGATACGCACTGACGCGGGATGAATATACGCTGGGGATTTGCGGTGTGGGCAAGGCCGTGATCAAGGACGGCCAATTGCTGGGAACGCTAGGACTTGCCATTCCCACAGCCCGGTTTGACGATTTCAAACAGGAAGAAGGCGTGGCGCTGCTGGAAAAGGCCGCAGCGCAACTGGGCCGGGCGCTGGACTGAATTGAGCGAATTAGCCAGGGCAAAAAGAACGGGCAGGCCGAAAACTTCAGCCTGCCCGCCCGATTTATTCGAGATCAGACGTTCTTGGTGCGCCAGCCGTCGGCATAGCTGTCGCGCGCGACTTCCGAATAGGGAACCGGCGCAACGGTGCACTTGATTTCGGTCTGGACGTGCGGTTCGACTGTCGGCTTGGCGGTGCCGCCATCGGGCTCGCCCCACAGCAGGGTCACTTCGGTGCCCGGCTCTGCAACGCTTTCGTCAACCATGGCCAGCGCGATGAAACGCCCGGCATTCACGGTATAGCCGATCCAGGTCGAAACGCCGACATGCTTGCCGTCCTTCAGGACCGAGTCATAGGGGTGCATGGAGTAAACGGCGCTGGGGAATTCGAGGAATTTCGCCTTGTCGCCGCTCTGCAGCATCGAGCTCATCACCCGCACAACATCGGCATTGTCGAGCGCGAGGGTGACCTTCTTGCGTTGGGGCTGGTCCTTCATCTTCTCCAGCGCTTCGCGGCCGACGAAATCATGGTCGAACTTGACCATGATGCCATAGCCCAGATCCCACGGAGTGAGGTAATAGTCTTCGATGCTGTCCGGCACATAGCTGCCGCCGATCGAGCACATGCCTTCATAGCATTTGGCTCCCAGCCATTCGCGATAATCCTTGAGCGAATCGCCAGTGTAGATCGCGGGCAGCGGGGAGGGGATCCAGCCCGATTCCAGCGTGTTCGAGGAATAGGTGCGTCCGCCAACGAGGGTGAGGCCATCGTCCTTGCCCGCTTCGATCAGCGCATTGCGCACAGTGTCGTGATCCTTCCACGGGCCGAACAGTTCGTAGCCCGGCTGGCCGGCCATGCCGTGGCGCAGCGCGCGCACGTCGGCCCCGGCGATGTTGATCGTCGCCATATGGAAGAATTTGAGATCGGGCGGGGTGGTTCCCATCGCCTTTTCCAGGATCTTCATGGCGTTGGGGCCCTGCAGCTGGAAGCGATAGTTACGGCGATAGCCCTTTTCGGCTTCGGGGCGGGCGGCGGTGCGCTCGTCACGCTCTACCTTCACGTCCCATTTGCCGCTGGCGGCGTGATATTCGACCCATTCGATCGAAGGCGCACGGCCGACGAGTTCGAACTTGTTCTCTTCCAGATAGAACAGGATCACGTCGCCGATTACATAGCCATCGGGCGTGACCGGTGCGAACTGCTTGGCGCGATTGGGAACGAATCCCTTGAAGCTGTTGGGCGCGAGATAGGCCAGCATGTCGAATGCGTCCGGCCCGGTGACCAGCAGGTCAACCATGTGATAGCACTGGTCAAACAGCACCGCCGTTTCGGCCCATGCGCGCTGTTCATCACGCCAGTTGGAAAATTCACCGGGAACGCCGGGATAGACGTTCGGGCCGGTCTGCTGGTTGCGCAGGAAATGGACGATATCGCCCTGCGCCTGCAGTTTTTGTTCCAAGGATTGTTCAGTCATATTTCCTCTCCAGAGTGGGAAGTTGCGAAATTGAGTCAAGAAACGGGACGCGCAAGCCATGTGGCGATTGCATCATTGACGGCGGTGGGTTGTTCCACGGTCAGCATATGGCCGGCATCGGCGATAATGCTAAGCGTGGCGTTGGGGATCGCAGCGGCAATTGCCTCGTGCTGCGATGGTGGGCTCCAGACGTCGTGCTCGCCGGTCATGACCAGCGTCGGACAGGCGATGCCTGGCAACAGGTTGGCGGCGTCATCGCGGGTAAGCAGTGCCTGCACCTGCGCATCGAACGCGGCCTGTCCCTGATCCAGGCACATGGCGCGCAACGGCCCGACGATGGTTTCGTCATCACGGTTCTGCGGGGCGATCATCGGCGGCAGCCAGGCATCGACCAGCGCTGCGAATCCCTGTTCATGGCCGATTGCCTGCAGGGTGGCGCGCTTTTCCGGCTCGCCCTCGCTCACCGGATGCACTCCGGTGGAGAGCAATGCGAGTCGGCGTGTGCGACTCGGGGCTAGGCGGTAAATTTCGAGGGCGATTCGCCCGCCCATGGAGTGGCCCAGAAGGTCGAATTGCGCCGGTGCATCTGCAAGCACCTTCTGCGCGATTTCGGTGAGAGAAGTGCAGGATCCATGGCCAGCCACCGCCTTCGTCTGAGCGAAAGCGGCAGTTTGCGGAGCGAAAATACGCTCATCGCAAATCAGGCCTGGAATCAAGATTAGCATCGCCCTCAAAGAATCCACTATTCATAAATATGAAAATTCGTATATACGAACCATAAGCGCTTGGCCAGCGTTTTGCAAACCGCTTCACAATGCGGTTTCCGAAGTGGTCGAAGCACCGCATGAAGCGCAAGGAGAGAGAGGAATTCATGTCCCACACAAGGATACATCCGAACTGGGATCGCGAGCCGGCGCATGTGCTCGACGGGTACTCACTGGAAATGACGGCCAAGGAACGCGATGCGCTGGATGAAGCCGCGCCGCTGATTGCGCCGGAAACGCCGATCGCGATACCTTTCCTTCCGGGCGAAAGCGTTGACGACCGGGTGGCCGCAGCTGCCCATGTGCGGGCACTGGGTTTCGAGCCCATGCCGCACCTTTCGGCCCGGCGGTTGAAGAGTGTGGAAGAATTGCGCGGCATCATCATGCGCGCGGCGAAAGAGGCCGGCTCAAAGCGTGCCCTGATCGTTGCGGGCGATCCACCCAAACCGGAAGGCCCGTTCAGCGATACGTTGCAATTGTTGCAGACCGGCGTGTTCGAAGAGGCCGGGCTGACTGCGGTTGGTATCGGCGGCCACCCTGAGGGCCACCCAGTGGTGCCGGACGATGTCCTGTGGGATTTTATGCATCGCAAGGTTGACGAGATTGAGAAGCGCGGCATGGCGCCGCTGATCGTAACGCAGTTCACTTTTGACGCGCAGAATCTACTGGACTGGCTCGCCGTACTGCGCGCGCGCGGCGTGCATGCACCGGTCCGGATCGGTGTGCCTGGCCCTGCAACAATCAAGCGCTTGCTACGCTATGCCAAGTTCTGCGGCGTTGGCGCATCGACGGCGGTGTTCAAGAAATACGGCATTTCGCTTGGAAAGCTGCTAGGCTCTGCCGGGCCTGACCGGATGGTTGACGACTTGCGGCTGGGATTGGGTCCACAGCATGGCAGGGTTCGCTTGCATTTCTATCCGTTTGGCGGTCTGACACCGACGATGGAATGGATTAACGATTATAGCGCCCGGCACGGTACGTCGCTGCCCGGGTTCTCACAGGATAGCGGGAGTTGATTGGTGGCTGAGAGATATGTTTTGAGCCTGACATGCATGGATCGACCGGGGTTAGTTGCGAAAGTTGCGGGCTTCCTGGCTGGGAACGGCGGGAATATCACCGAAGCACAGCAATATAATGATGCTATGAGCGAACGTTTCTTCATGCGGGTTGAATTCGATCCCGGCACCACACCCATTGACTCCTTTCATGTCGGTTTCGAGCCGTTGGCCGACGAGATGCAGGCGCATTGGACGCTGCGCGATGTTGCTGTGCGCCGTAAGGTCGTGTTGATGGTGTCGAAATTCGACCACTGCATGGGCGACCTGCTCTATCGACACCGGATCGGCGAACTCTCGATGGAAGTCGTCGCGATTATTTCGAACCATCCGCGCGAAGTGCTCACCACATCTCTGATCGGTGACATTCCCTATCATCACTGTCCGATCACCAAGGAAACCAAGCCGCAGCAGGAAGCGCAGGTCAAACAGATCATCTCCGACAGCGGAGCAGATCTGGTGGTGCTGGCGCGCTATATGCAGATCCTGTCGGACGATTTCGCCAGTTTCCTGTCGGGCCGCTGCATCAATATCCATCACAGCTTCCTGCCCGGCTTCAAGGGCGCGAAACCCTATCACCAGGCCTATGATCGCGGGGTCAAGATGATCGGGGCGACGGCGCATTACGTCACCACCGATCTGGATGAAGGGCCGATCATTCACCAGGATGTGGAGGCCGTGACCCATTCGGACACGCCGGAAGCGCTGGTGGCCAAGGGGCGCGATGTTGAACGGCGCGTGCTGGCGCGCGCGGTCAAGGCGCATCTGGAGGACCGGGTGTTCCTCAATGGCAATCGCACAGTCGTCTTCGACAATTAAAGGCAGGGCAGAGTGGCAGAAATTATCGACGGCAAGGCGCTTGCGCGCAAGGTTGGCGAGGAAACGGCGCTGCGGGCGGACAAGATCCGTTCGTTGATCGGCCGTCCTCCGGGGCTTGCGGTGATATTGGTCGGCAACGATCCGGCCAGCGAAGTCTATGTCCGCCACAAGGTCAGCGAGTGCCAGCGCGTGGGTATCGTCTCGGTCGAACATCGCCTGCCTGCCGATACGGACGAAGCGGGCCTGCTGGCGCTCATCGACACGCTGAACGTGGACCAGGCGATTGACGGCATTCTGGTGCAATTGCCGCTGCCGCCGCAGATCGACGCGGCGCGGGTGCTGGACCGGATCGCGCCGGAAAAGGATGTCGACGGATTCCACCCGGTCAATGTCGGGCGCCTTTCAACCGGCACCGGCGGGCTGGTTCCCTGCACGCCGCTGGGTATCATGATGCTGCTCGACACGGTTATTGACGATTATCGCGGGCTCAACGTGGTCGTGATCGGCAAATCGAACATCGTGGGCAAGCCGGTGGCCATGCTGCTGCTGGAGCGTGAGGCGACGGTAACCGTCACCCATATCGAAACGCGCGGCCTGGCCGATATTGCGCGTGGGGCAGACATCATCGTCGCGGCTGCGGGTGCGCCCGAACTGGTGCGCGGTTATTGGGTGAAGCCCGGCGCGGTGATCATCGATGTCGGCATCACCCGCGTGGATGCGGGCGAGGGCAAGACCCGGCTGGTGGGCGATGTCGCCTTTGCCGAGGTGGGCCATGCTCGCGCCGTCACGCCAGTGCCGGGCGGGGTTGGCCCCATGACGATCGCCTGCCTGCTCGCCAATACGGCGACGGCAGCCGAACGCGTCACCCCAACAGCATAAGCGCATCGAGCGCCACGGCGCCTTGGCCCGCCGGGTACAGGATCACCGGGTTCAGATCGACTTCGCGGATATTGGGATTGCCTTCCACGATCCGGCCCAAGGTCAACACCAGATCGGCCAGGGCTGCAACATCCAGCGCAGGCGCACCGCGCCAGCCATGCAGCAGTGGGGCCTGCTTCAACTGACCCAGCGCGGCGATGATATCGTCCTTGTCCATGTCAGGTGTGACAAGCAGCACGTCTTTCAGGATTTCGGCGGTAACCCCGCCAAAGCCGACCAGCACCACGCAGCCCCAATCGGGATCGCGTTTGGCGCCGACGATCATTTCCGTTCCACGCGCGCCCATCTTCTCGACCAGCACGCCGTCAAGCGCGATGCCCGCATCATAGGCAGCGACGCTGGCGAACATCTTCTCCCACGCCGTGCGCACCTGATCTGCATCTGCGAGGTTGAGCGCGACACCGCCGGCATCGCTCTTGTGGCCCAGTGCAGCGGCCTGTGCCTTCATCGCCACCGGGAAGCCCAGTTCCTGTGCCGCACTAACGGCTTCATCGACCGTCGCCGCAAATCGTCCATCCGGGAAAGTGACACCCGCCGGGCCGAGCAGTTGCTTAGCCCGATATTCGGGGATGACGCCGGTCAGATCCGCAAGTTCAGCGATTGCGATCGGTTCGGGCGTTCCAGCCTTGCCGCGGCTCGCGATGGCATCGGTCAGCCGGGTCAGCGCGCGAAAGGCACGTTCGGTGCTGGGAAACCAGGGTATCCCGGCAGCGCGCAGAGCCTCGATCCGTTCGAAGGGGATGTCTGCTCCTTCGTCCAGACCGGCGAAGATAAGCGGTTTTTCCAGCGTCCTGCCTTCCAGCGCCGCCATGATCGGCGGAAGCTTGATTGCACAAGTTACGGGGTCTGTCTGGATAATGCCCGCCACTACGGCGCCCACCCGCGGATCCTCCAGTAGGCTGGAGATAGTGCGGGTGTAGATGTCTGGTTGCGACAGGCCCTGGGCGGTTATATCCAGTGGATTTGAGACCGGAACGAAGGGGGGCAGGGCGGCCCGCAGGTCAGGCGAATCCTCATCATGCAGCGCAGCTAGCGGCAGGCCAAGCTCCTCTGCCAGGTCCAGTGTCAGGGCCTTGAACGCGCCAGATTCGCCCACCACGGCGGTTGGGCCATTCGGCAGCACCGATACCCGCACAGCGATTTCGGCAATGTCGGCCAGTTCCTCCAGCGTTTCGGCCACAACGACCCCCGCGCGCGCAACCTTGGCACGCATCAGGCCGTAATCGCCGGCCATCGCACCGGTGTGGGTCGCCGCGCTTTCGCGTGCTGCACTGGATTTGCCGGGGTGCAGCAATACGACAGACTTGCCGGCCGCGCGCAACCTGCCAACTGCGGCCAGATATTCCTGCGGGCGCCGGAATTGCTCGACAATCATGGCCACGACATCGCTATGCGGATCGTCAACCAGCCAATCGACATAGTTTTCGACGCCAGTGGCCGCTTCGTTTCCGGTGGAAATGGTGTAGCTGACATCCAGCTTGCGCGCGGTCAGCATGGTCGCCAGAACCGCCGCCATCGCCCCGCTTTGGGAAACGACTGCAACGCTGCGCGGCCCCTGCGGCGCCTGTGCTGCGGTTTCGACGAAGGTCAGCGGGATACCGTCCACATAATTGACGCAGCCGAGGCAATTTGGCCCTTCAACCACGATGCCGTGCTCTGCGGCGATCCGCGCGATTTCCTTTTGTTCGGCCAGCCCGTCTTCACCGCCTTCGGCAAAACCGGCAGAGAAAATGACGATCGCACCCACCTTGCGCGCGGCAAGTTGGCGCACCGTATCGAGAACGGCAGGGCGCGGAATGGCGAGGACTGCGCAATCGGTTCCTTCGGGCACCTCATCCGCCGACTTAAGGCACGGCAAGCCAGCGATTTCATCGCGCTTCGGGTTGATCGGATAAATTGTGCCGGAGAAACGATTGCGCTGCAGGTTTGCAAGCACGGTTCCCCCCAGCGCGCCTGGCTTGTCCGACGCGCCTACCACCGCGACCGAGCGCGGCCTCAGCAGGCATGCAATCTGCTCACGGCTATATTGGTGCGATGCCGACAACAGTCCTCTCCTTTGGTGCAATTCAGATCTCCGGTGCCGGAGCGGATTTGCGCCCGCTCCAGGGCTTGGAAAGATCAGTCCTGCTTCACCTTGGTCTTGTCGAATGCTCCAAGGCCAGGCTTGTACGTTTTTTCGTCAAGGAACTGCTTGGTTGCTTCCTTGCGCGTAGCCCAACCGCCGAAGTCGTTGAGTGCTTCCTGTGCACGGATCAGGTAGTCCTCTGCATTGTCATAGGTCATCTCGCGCACCCGGCGAATGGCCCATTTGGTTGCACGCAGTGCATGACTGTCTTTCTTCGCCAGCTTCTCTGCAACTTCGGTAACGCGCGCCTTCAGTTGGTCAAGCGGCAGCGATTCGTTGACCAGGCCCTTGGCCGCGGCTTCCTGACCGGTCAGGTTTTCGCCCATCATCGCGTGATACATGGCATCGCGGAAATTGAGCAGTTCTGCTGCCACCTTCGATGCGCCGCCGCCGGGCAGGATCGCCCAGTTGATTTCCGAAAGCCCGAATTGCGCTTCGTCAGCGCAGAAAGCCAGATCGCAGGCGAACAGCGGGCCATAGCCGCCGCCAAAGCACCAGCCGTTGATCATGGCGATAGTCGGCTTTTCATACCAACGCAGGCGTTCCCACCAGCCATAGGCTTCGCGCTGGGCCTTGCGCACAGCGCCAAGACCGGCATTTTCGTTCATGCGGAAATATTCGAGCAGGTCCATGCCTGCCGACCATGCTGCGCCTTCACCCGTCAGTACCAGCACCGATACGTCATCGCGGAATTCCAGCTCTTCGAGCACGCGCTTCATCTGGCGGTTGAGTTTTGGGCTCATGCAGTTGCGCTTGTCAGGGCGATTGAAATAGACCCAGGCGATCTGGTTCTCGATCTCGTAGCGAACAGTCTCTTCTTCGGGTCGCGGATCGGGTTGCGATGGGGTGGCCATGACAGGGAATCTCCTTACTGGGCGCAGGTGCGCATGTGTTCAATGCTATAATACATAGCAATAAAGATTGCTATGGGCAATAACATTTTGTATAGGAGTTCTTGTGAAAGATCCATTGCTCGATTTGCCCGGCTACGCGTTGCGCCGAGCGGCCAATTTCGCCGCAGCCGATTTGACCGAGCGGCTCAAGCCGCTGGAACTGCGCCAGGCCGATGTTTCGGCGTTGATGCTGCTTGATACGAATCCGGGTCTGACCTCGAGTCGGCTTGGCGAAGCGTTATCGATCCAGCGTGCCAATATGGTGCCATTCCTCAATCGGCTGGAGCAGGCTGGTCTGGTCGAGCGCAAGCCGATCGATGGTCGGACGCAAGGCATTCACCTGACCGGAATTGGGCGCAAGAAACTTGAGGAGGCCCGAGCGGTCATTGAGTCTTTTGAAGCCGATCTGATTGCGCGGATCCCTGCCGAGCATCGTGACCATTTCCTGCCCGCACTGCTTGCAATCTGGAATTAGAAAGTTTGTTTGGGCGCTTTCGTCAGCAGGCGCTGTAGCGTCTGACGCTCGCTATCGGTCAATTGGTCAGTCGCAGTCCTGTCTGACTGCGCAAGCGCTTCCAACATCCTGGGTAGGCTCACCTCACCAAGCTTGGTCAGGTGAAGTGCGTTGCTGCGCAAATCGCGCCCGGGGCGGCGTTCCACCAGCCCGCGTTCTTCCAACACATTGACCAGCTTCATCGCGCTTGCCCGGTTGATCGACAGCGCACGGGCGAGGGCGGATTGTTCGCACCCCGGATTGGCCGCGATCAGACCCAGCGCGGTGACCTTGGCGGGTGAAATCGTGAATTCTTCCAGTGCTCTACGTGCCGCATCGTCGAAGCGCAGGCTCATAAGCCTGATTTGATAGCCGATGAGGTCGTCCATCAGTCGATTGCGCTTTAGCTGCTTCTTCATCTTGCCAAGTTCGTATGCCGGGGATACATTTATTGCAAGTCAGATGTGACACATTGGGGTGAGTCGCCCCAAACCGGGAGAGAATAGCGTGAGTGAGCAATACAAGCTTCTGATTGGTGGTAAGGCAGTCGACGGGGCTTCGACTTTTGATGTGATTAACCCGGCCACCGGAGAGGCATTTGCCCAATGTCCCAAGGCCAGCGAAGCGCAGCTGAACGAAGCAGTGGCCGCGGCGAAAGCTGCATTCCCGGCCTGGGCCGCAACGCCGATCGATGACCGCGCCGCTTTGGTGGCGCAACTGGCTGACAAGTTGGAGGCGCGTGCAGGCGAATTCGCCGCACTGCTGACGTCCGAGCAGGGCAAGCCTCTGGATCAGGCGATGTACGAAGTGATCGGCAGCTATATGACGCTGCGGGCCTTTTCCGAAATGCGCCCTGAAACGCGGGTCCTGCGCGACGATGGCGTGAACAAGGTGTTCGAACATCGCACTCCGCTGGGCGTCGTCGGCGCGATCACACCCTGGAACTTCCCGATTATCCTGGCGATGAACAAGATCGGTCCGGCGCTCGTGGCGGGCAATACTGTGGTGCTGAAGCCTGCGCCTACGACTCCGCTCACATCCTTGCTGTTCGGTGAGCTGAGCAGGGATGTACTGCCGGCCGGTGTGCTGAACATCATCTGCGACCAGAACGATCTGGGCCACCTGCTGACGGCGCATCCCGATGTCGCCAAGGTTGCATTCACCGGCTCGACTGCAACCGGCAAGAAGGTGATGGCTTCGGCTGCAGCCATGGTCAAGCGGGTGACGCTGGAGCTGGGCGGCAATGACGCGGCAATTGTGATGGACGACGTTGATCCCAAGATCGCTGCACGCAAGGTTTTCGATGGGGCGATGACCAATGCCGGGCAGATCTGCGTGGCGGTCAAGCGCGCCTATGTGCCTCAAACCATGTATGATGATTTCTGCGATGAAATCGCGAAACTGGCGAAGGACGCCGTTGTCGATGACGGTTCACGGCAGGGAACGCAGATTGGTCCGGTGCAAAACGCGATGCAGTTCGAAAAGGTCAAATCGCTGCTCGACGATGCACGGGAGAAAGGCACAGTTCTGGCTGGCGGCGCGCCGCTTGATCGACCCGGCTATTTCATTCCCCCGACGATCGTGCGCGATCTGACGGACGATGACCGCCTGGTGCGTGAGGAGCAATTCGGTCCCGTCCTTCCGGTCCTCAGCTACAGCGATGTGGACGACGTGATTGCTCGCGCCAATGATTCCGAATATGGCTTGGCAGGAACAGTCTGGGGCAATGATGTCGAACGTGCGACCGAGATTGCGAAACGCATCGATTCGGGCACGGTCTGGGTGAACCAGCACCTCGCTATCGAACCTGGCATTCCATTCCGCGGGGCAAAGCAGTCCGGGCTCGGTGGTGAGCTGGGCCAGGAAGGCTTCAACGAATACACTCAGCCGCACATAATCAACAGCGTACCGCTGGAGTCGGGAAACTGAGCAAGATCGAACACTTCTCGACCCGTCTGGTGGCGCCGGAACGGCGGCATCAGTTCTGGCGAGAGGTGGTCGCCCAGACATTTCCGGGCATGACTGCTTATATCGAAGAAGGTCACCGTGCCGATCTCGCTCGCTGGGCTCTTGGTCCGGTGGGCCTGGCACGGGCCCGCAGCGCCCGCGCGCATGTCAGCAGAGTGGCAAATCGCGACGGACGCAATCTCGTGCTCCACTTGCAGAAGCGTGGCAGGCTCACCCTCGTAAGTGGCGATGAGGCAGCATCGGTTGGGGTGGGCGATGTTATCGTTGCCGATGATCGTTACCCCTATGCGATCGACATTTCCGAAGGGAATGAGTGCCTGATCGTACAAGTACCGGTGACGTTATTCGACGCCGAGCATGATGTCGAAGGATGGCATGGGCGGGTTCTGAGCTGCACCAGCGCCAATGTCGCGTTCCTCGGACACATGATCATGGGGCTGTGGAACCGCCCCGATATGATCAGCGAGCTGGACGGAAGCATAGGGCAAGTGCTGGTTGAGGCGGTACGGACAGTTCTCTACAGTGAGCGCGAAGGCGATACGCCGCCTGCTACGCTCTCGCCGATCGAATATACGCTCGCGCATCTTGACGATCCGGATTTGGGCACGGCGATGATTTGCGAGGCAACTGGCCTGTCATCGCGAGCCGTTCAAAAAACCTTCATCCGGGCTGCGTCGCGCACACCGACTGCCTTCATAAGTGAGCGACGGCTTTTCCGGGCTGCAGATTTGCTTGCTGACTCGGACGAAGGTATGACGGTAACCGAAGTTGCTTACGCAGTCGGCTATAATGACGCCGCCTATTTCAGCCGGAAATTTCGAGATTATTTTGGCATGGCGCCCAGCCAGTATCGGGAGGCCAAGCTCCGCAGACACTAAATGCCAATTTGACTGAGTGATGGTTCGCATTCGTCCATCTAGGCCGTTCGTCCTGATCCAAGACAATTCACGAGCTAAAGTCTATTTTGAGATTCACAATAGCGCATCGATGCGCAATTTTCAGGGTAGGGGAGAAATACTATGAGAAAAGCATTAACCGGAATCCTGCTGGGTAGCACCATGCTGTCTGCGATGCCCGCCTATGCACAAGATGCGCAAGAGGCGCAGGTACAAGACGAGGGTGGGATCCTCCAAATCGTCGTGACCGCTCAAAAGCGTTCGGAAAATGTCCAGGACGTGCCGATCGCGATCAGCGCCTTTGCAGCGCAGGCGTTGCAGGAACGCGCGGTTACCGATGTTGCCTCGCTCAGCGCACTGGCACCTAACGTGAACCTCGACGGCGGTACGCCGTTCTCTGGCTCGTCCGCAGTTCTTTCCGCAACCATTCGCGGTATCGGTTCCGACGATTTCGCCTTCAACATTGATCCGGGCGTCGGCATATATCTCGACGGCGTATACCTCGCCCGCACGGTCGGGGCGAACCAGGATTTGCCCGATGTGGAACGGATCGAGGTGCTCAAAGGTCCGCAGGGGACGCTGTTCGGCCGGAACACAATTGGCGGTGCCGTATCGATCGTTACGCATGATCCGGGCGACGAGTTCCGGGCTACCGGAGATGTGACGACCGGAAGCTTCAATATGCTCAAGGTCAGGGGGATGATCGACATTCCGCTGTCGGAATCGCTGTTTTCGTCACTGACCTTTTCTACCCTCAATCGTAAGGGTTTCCTCAAGCGGATTCCCTTTGATGACCAGCGCGTGACCAATTCCAACAGCTATCTCGATTTCCGACATGCGGACTACAACAGTCCGTCGCGCGAAAGCGGCGATAGTAGCTTCAGCATGCGCGGCAAGCTCAAATGGGACAATGGGGGCGCTCTAACTGCCGTACTGTCCGGCGATTACACCAGGCAGGATTCGAGTGGTCAGGGAACTTCGCTGGTTGCAGCGCTCAACATTCCCGGCCCATTTGCTGGCAATCCGCCGCTGCCGGGAACTGGGTTCGACCCCTCGGCGACCACCGGCTTCCTGTTCTCCGGACTTTATAATTTCTGCATTGGGGCAACCTCGGCCGAAATCTCTGCTCGTGGGGCAGATGCGCTGTGCGGTCCGGTTGGGACCAGCGTCAACCCCGAAGGGCTGCTCGCCTCCTTCGCCAGCGTCAATGTCGATGGGGATCCGCTGAACGATCGACTGCCCTGGGATTCACGTTTCCTGACCGGCGATCCGGATACGACCTACGCCACCGGGCCGAGCCTTAACAACCTCACGGCGTGGGGTCTGGCAGGGACGGTGACCGCCGATGTCAGCGATAATCTCACGATCAAATCGATCACGTCTTACCGTAAGACCGGGTGGATAGCGGGCACCGATGCCGACGCCTCGCCGCTCTCCATGCTGGAACTTACGTTCGAGCAGAACCAGTGGCAGTTCAGCGAAGAGCTGCAACTGCTCGGCAAAGGACTGGAGGACAAACTCAACTATGTGTTGGGCGCATATTACTTCCAGGAAAAGGGTGATCTGCACGATTTTGTGACCTTCTCCGAAGGCCTTCTGCAAGTCGATGGGCCCAATGATTTTGACACCAAGAACTATGCCTTCTTCGGTCAGATCGATTACCGACCGATCGACCTGATTGGTATCACTGTCGGTGGTCGCTACACGCATGAACGCAAACTGTTCGAAGGCGGTCAGCAGGATCTCAATGGCATCAACTATAAGCTGTTCGGTTGCGCCGATGCCAATGGAACGATCTTCCCATTTGGCGATTTCCCGCTGGCACCGCCGCAGGCGGTAGGCGGTCCGCCTTGCTTTGCCGCTCTTGAATATCCCGATCCGACCAATCCGGTGCGCGTCTATGTTCCTGGGGTCAACCGCAAGTCGTTCGACAATTTCTCGCCCAAGGTGGGGATCCAGATACATCCTAATGACGATGTCATGCTCTACGGGTCGTGGTCGAAAGGTTACAAGACCGGCGGGTGGACCACTCGCCTGACCAACCCACAGGGCAATGTCGCGCCCGATTTCAACGAGGAAAAAGCCACCACGTGGGAAGTGGGGCTGAAATCCACGCTGCTTGACCGGCGTCTCCAATTCAACGCCGCAGCTTTCACCACCGATTACCAAGACCTGCAGCTCAACATCCAGATCGGCACTTCGCCAACGATCGACAATGCAGGTACGGCACGTATCAAGGGTTTCGAGGCGGAACTCATTGCAGTTCCGATTGACGGACTGACGATCAACAGCTCGCTTGGCTATATTGATGCGCACTATACCAGCATCCTGCCTGCGGCCCTGGTCAATGCCAGCCCAATCCCCGGCATTCAGGAAGGCATCTTCGTGGGGGCCCCGTTGCCCAAGACCGCGAAATGGAAGTTCAATGTCAGCCCGCGTTACGAGCTGGAACTGGGCAATGGCGGTTCGGTGGTCTTGCTGGCTGACTGGACTCATTCGTCCGAGCTGTGGAACGACATTGCTAGGACGATCGCAATTCGCCGTCCGGCCAATGATCGGGTCAATGCCAGCATGACCTATAATGAACCGGGCGGCCACTGGTCGCTGACACTGGGCGGGACGAACCTTACCGACAAGCGTTATCTCACCAGTGGTGCGGCCAATCTGGCGGCCGGTGCCATCTACGGCGCGTACAACCGGCCGCGTGAGTGGTATCTGCGTCTCGGCTTCGACTTCTGATGTCAGCAGCAGTCGCTATCCAAGCGGCAATCGTAGATCGGCCGGGCGGGCAATTCCATATCGCGCAATTGCGTATGGACCCGCCCGGACAGGGCAGGTACGGGTCAAGATCGCCGCTTGCGGTGTTTGCCATACCGATATGGTTATGCGCGACGGCGAGCTGCCCGTGCCGTTCCCCTGCATCTTCGGTCATGAGGGGGCTGGGGTTGTCGAGTCCGTGGGTGAAGGTGTCGCGGGCGTCGCCGCCGGCGATACCGTACTGATCAGCTTCGCATCCTGCGGCACATGCCCGGCCTGCGGCGATCACGAGCCGGGCTATTGCAATGAATTCTTTCCGCGCAACTTCCTCGGTCAGCTTGCCCCTGGCCAGGGTGGCGTGTGGAGCGGCGAAGAGCGGGTTGGCAGTGATATTTTCGGCCAGTCCGCCTTCGCCACCTATGCGCTGGCGCATGAAGGAAATGTCGTGAAGATCGATCCCGATCTCCCGCTGGAATTGCTGGCGCCGCTTGGCTGCGGCATCCAGACGGGTGCAGGCACGGTGCTTGAAGCGCTGAATGTGCAGGCTGGCGAAACGCTGGCCGTGTTGGGGGCAGGGGCCGTGGGGCTGTCCGCCGTGATGGCCGCGCGTATTGCCGGGGCCGGACGGATCAGTGTGCTTGACCGGCATGCCGGTCGGCTCGAACTCGCTCGCTCGCTTGGCGCACACGATACCGCCACCGATATCGCGGAATTGGACGGTCCGTTCGACTATGTGGTCGATACCACCGGGGTTCTCGGAGTGGTCAGCGAAGCGGTGGGCCTGCTCACCATACGTGGCACCCTCGCGCTTGCGGCAGCCTATCCGCCGGGACAGACATTCCCGCTTGAGCCTGCTGCGGTGATGAGCATGGGACGCAAGATCATTGGCGTGGTGGAAGGCGGGATCGATCCGCAGCAGTTCATTCCGCGGCTGATCGAATACTACCGCGCGGGTGACCTTCCGATGGAAAAGCTGGTCAAGACCTTTGCCTTTTCAGAGATCGAGGCGGCGGTTGAGGCGTCCAAGACTGGAGAGGTTATCAAGCCGGTCTTGATCATGGAGACGGCCCAATAATGGGCGGGGACTCAGCCCTGCCGGATTAGGCTGTGCTACTGAATTCCCTGCGACTTGGCGCTTCATTTGGGCTGGAATTGACAGTCAGCCATGGCATGGCCAATGACGTTGGCAGGGAGAGAAAAGAAAATGGCAAACGGCATCGCGGACCCCCGCGGCATCATCGACGAAGGCCGCATGACCTGGCGGCAGATCATGATCGTGGCGTTGTGCGTGCTGCTCAATGGGTTGGACGGGTTTGACGTCCTTTCGATCAGCTTCGCTGCTCCCGGAATTTCCGCAGAATGGGGTATCGACCGGGCAGGGCTGGGTATTGTCCTGTCGATGGAGCTGATCGGCATGTCGATCGGTTCGATCCTGCTGGGCATCGTTGCTGACCGGTTCGGGCGGCTTCCCGTAGTTGTCGCCAGTCTTCTGATTATGGCAGGCGGAATGGCCCTCGCCGCGACCGCAAGCGGGGTTGTCCAGCTCGCCGTGATCCGTCTTGGTACCGGTCTGGGCATTGGCGGGATGCTGGCATGTTCGAATGCGATCGTGGCCGAGGCTTCGAGCGCGCGTTTCCGTTCGGCGGCGGTGGCTATCATGGCAGCAGGCTATCCGCTGGGTGCGATCATCGGCGGATCGATTGCGTCGAGCCTCCTCGTCGATGGCACCTGGCGCGATATTTTCTGGCTGGGCTCGGGCATGACGATCGCCTTCCTGCCGTTAGTGCTGTTGATCCTGCCGGAATCGATCGACCTATCTATGCGGCGGCTTGGACCGGACCGGGCGTTGGCGAAGGTCAATGCGGCACTGCGCAAGCTGGGTCATAGTGTTGTCGAAGCGGTCCCGGCGATCGAGCTTGAGTCCAAAGCCGATCGCCAAGGCCTGTTCACCGGCCCCATGCGGAAGGTCACGATCCTGCTTACGGTCGCCTATTTCTTCCACATGCTTGCCTTCTACTTTGTGTTGAAGTGGATCCCGAAGATCGTCGTCGATATGGGTTTCGATCCGTCGAGCGCGGGCGGCGTTCTGGTGTGGGCCAATGTCGGCGGGCTGACCGGATCGCTGGTTTTCAGTTTCCTCACTACGCGTTTGCCGCTGCGCAGGCTGATGACGGGGGTCTTCCTGGCGACCTCGGCCATGATCGTTGTGTTCGGCCTGGCGCAGGGCAGCCTTGACCCGCTGCGGATCGCGGCTGCCGTAACTGGCTTCTTCTCCAATGCCGCTGTCGTTGGCCTATATGCGCTGATCGCTGCCGCATATCCGGCGCATTTGCGGGCAGGGGGCACTGGCGTGGTGATCGGGATCGGGCGCGGCGGCGCAATGTTCGGGCCGGTTCTTGCCGGCTTCCTGTTCGCGAGCGGCTATGGTCTGACGCTAGTCGCGGCGGTGATGGCTATTGGTCCGTTAATTGCCGCCATGGCCGTCTATGGATTGAGGTCCGCGATCCGCCATTAGGGCGGCTCTTGCTGGATGTTCCGACCTTCGCGGGGCGAGCTGCAGCTCGCCCTTGCGTTCCGCTTAGGCGAAGTCTTCCGTGTCGATCGTATTGCGCATGACTTCAGGATAGCGATGGCCGGAGACGGTCTGCTGATTGATCAGTGCGCCAGCCTGCTTCAGCGCTTCATCCGCCACAGCCAGGCCGGCGGCGGCGAAGTTTTCCTTCAGATGTTCGAGACTGGTCGTGCCAGGAATGGCATGGACGTGATCCCCTTGCGCCAGAAGCCAGGCGAGGGCGAGCTGAGCGGGTCTTATCCCGTGTTCTGCTGCTAGGGTGTTGAACTGTTCGATCAGCGCCAAATTGCTGGGCCAATTCTCCGCGTTGAAACGAGGGTGCGAGCGGCGCAGGTCCTTGTCTTCCAGCGTCTGCGGGTCTTTCAGCTCGCCGCCAAGTGCGCCGCGGGCGACCGGGCAAAAGGCAACCAGTGCAATGCCGAGTTCGCGCGTCACCTCCAGCACGCCCAGTTCCACATTGCGCGTCCACAGCGAATATTCGGTCTGGACGGCGGCCATGGGATAGACTTGATGCGCTTCCCTAATGTGCTCGGATGACCATTCGGACACGCCATAACCGCCGATCTTGCCCGCTTCCACCGCGCGGGCCATAGCGCCCGCGCTATCAGCAATCGGCACTTTGGGATCGAACCGGTGGAGGTAGAAAAGGTCGATGTAATCGGTCTTGAGCCGCTTGAGGCTGGCATCAAGCGATTGCGCAATTGCATCGGGCGAACAGTCGATCCCGCGCCGCGGCCCATCAACAATGATCCCGGTCTTGCTGGCGAGGGAGAATTCGTCCCGGCGATGCATTACTGCTTCGGCCAGCAATTCCTCGTTCTTGCCCATGCCATAGATATTGGCGGTGTCGAGATGGTCATATCCTAGGTCCAGCGCTTGGTTGAGCAGGCGGACCTTGTCTTCATGCGGTGGTGGATTGCCGTATGCCCATGACAAATTCATGCAGCCGAGCCCGATCGGCACGACATTTTTTCGGCCTAGCGCGCGCGGCTGTGTTGACGGCATTACGGAAATTCGATCCTTTACGTGTATAGTCAGAAGAGGTTGGCGGCAGACCAATCGTAGAACGCTTCCTGTATCTCGCTCATTGTGCGCACCGACTGTTTGTATCCCTCTGGATCGCGTTCGATCTCGCGTGGCCCCCAGTTCGATTGATGCAGGGACAAGGCGCTGCGCATTTCCGAGAATAGTCGATCGAAGGTTTGCTTCAATTCGGGTCGGCCCTGGATCAAGCTGTCCGAACTTTGCGCCTGCATCATGCTCAAGACCGCTTTGGTGTAGCGGCTTCTCAACCTGATCACATCAAGGTTGTCCGAAAGCCCGCCTTCCAGCGCAAGTCGTTTCATTTCTTGATTGAGCTTTCGCCCCTCATTCACAGCATCTGCCAGTTCACCCATTTCATCCCCCCCGTGCCACAACTGCTTTGCCCAATTCTCGGGATATCGCTCTAATTGACCCGAAAGGAGGCTAACTCCACCCGTCTTGCTGCTCAAGGCTTTCGGCCAATTCGCCGATCACACGATAGCAATCGAGCACCTGGGCGACTGAACTGTTGGGTTCGCGCCCCTCACGGATCGCGGCGACAAACTCGCGATCCTGTAATTCGATGCCGTTGTTTGAAACCGCCACGCCAGACAGGTCGATCGGTTCTTCACGTCCGGTCACCAAATCGTCGTAACGCGCGATATAGGTACCGGTATCGCCGATGTAGCGGAAGAATGTACCCAGCGGGCCATCGTTGTTGAACGACAGGGCGAGGGTCAGGATCTGACCCGCCTCAGTCTTGAGCTGGATCGACATATCCATCGCGATACCCAGTTCCGGATGTTTTGGACCCTGGATTGCATTGGCAGTCACCACCTTTGAGCCCGTCATATACTGGAAGATGTCGATGGAATGCGCCGAATGGTGCCACAACAGGTGATCGGTCCAACTGCGCGGCTCACCCTTGGCATTCATGTTCTTCCGGCGGAAAAAGAAAGTCTCTATATCCATCGCCTGGATGTTGAACTCGCCGCCGTCGATCCGCTGCTTCACCCATTGGTGCGAAGGGTTGAAGCGGCGAGTATGGCCGACCATGCAAACAAGGCCGGTTTCCTGCTGTTTTGAGACAACTGCCTGAGCGTCGGCCCAACTGTCAGACAGCGGGATTTCCACCTCGACATGCTTGCCCGCTTCCATGCACATAATTGCCTGTTCGGCGTGCATCTGCGTTGGGGTGCACAAGATCACTGCATCGACATCATCGCGATCGAGCGAATCCCTGACGTCGGTACTGAAATGGCCGGCACCATATTTCTTGGCCGCTGCTTCTGCCTGTTCGATGGTACGGCTGGTGATCGAGGTGACTTCCACCCCGTCGACGTTCATCAATCCATCGAGATGCTTTTCCCCGAAAGCGCCGGCACCGGCGAGTGCGATACGCATAGTCTGCTCCTGTATTTGTCCGTCCGCCCCGCACCCTGTCAGGCAGGGACGGTTTCCTCTTCGACCGGTTTCAGCACGATATGGCCAATCGCCGTGTTCGAACAGGGAATGTGGTAATGGCGGTGGAGGGTCTTTACCTTTTCGCCCAGCGCGCCGCGCATGATCAGCCACATCACCATCTCGATGCCTTCACTGCCGGTCTCGCGTAAATATTCGATGTGCGGAATCCAGCGCACCTCGTCATTGTCTGCCTCGAGCATGTCGAGGAACTTGTTGTCCCATTCCCTGTTGAGCAGGCCGGCGCGCGGACCCTGCAACTGGTGGCTCATGCCGCCGGTGCCCCAGATTTGCACGTTGAGATCTTCCGGGAAGCTTTCAACAGCCCGCTTGATTGCTTCTCCCAGCGCCCAGCAGCGATTGCCCGATGGGACCGGGTAGGTCACCACATTGACCGCCAGCGGGATAACCTTGACCGGCCATTTCTCCGGCTGGCCGAACATCATGGAAAGCGGCACGGTTAGCCCATGATCGACGTCCAATTCGTTGACGATGGTCATGTCGAATTCGTCCAGGATCAGGCTCTGCGCAATGTGCCAGGCCAGATCAGGATGCCCTTCAACATCGGGCACGGGACGCGGACCCCATCCTTCATCGCAGATGCCGAAACGCTCTCCGCAGCCGATCGCGAAGGTAGGCACGATCTTCATGTCGAAGTAGCTGGCGTGATCGTTGTAGACCAGGATCACCACATCGGGCTTTTCCTGGCGTTCCCATTCCTTGGTCCATTCGTATCCGGCGAAGATCGGGCCGAAATAATCGTCATCGGTCTTGCCCTGATCCACCGCCACGCCCAGCAGAGGCACATGGCTGGAGGCGACGCCTGCGGTAATCTTCGCCATCTCAATAGCCTCCCTTGATGGATCGGTTGCCTTCGGGCGAACGGCCGCCCTTCATCATCATCTCGCGATATTCGGGGAAGCTGTATTCGGTCATGCTGCTGACCGCCTCAGCAAAGCTCAGCCCGTCCGTGCTGAACAGCTTGGACAGGAAATAGACGTTCCCACCCAGGTCCAGCAGCTTGTTGTAATCGCGCGCCAGCAGCGCAGCCTTACCCTCGTCAGAGATGTCCCATTCGTCGAGATAGGCTTTTTCGTCGGCCTTGAAGCGCTCACGGTTTTCCGCTTTCATCAGGCTCATCGCGAACTGGTTGATGTGGTAGCCCTTGCGCGCCCGGGCTGCGGTGTAGACCCGCGTTCCGGGAATATCCTCGAACTCGGCGAGATATTCGTGGATGTCCTTATAGCCTTTCACAGCCCTCTCTCCTTCAGGATGGCATCGAGCCGCGGGTAGACCCGCCGTGCATTGCCTTCGAAAATTGCGTGTTTCTCTTCAGGCGATATGTCGAGTGCGTCGATGTAGCGCTTGGTGTCATCGAAATAATGGCCGGTCTGGGGATCGATGCCTCGCACCGCGCCGACCATTTCACTGCCGAACAGGATATTCTTGTTCTCTATCACATCGGCCAGCAAGTCGATCCCCGGCTGATGATAAACGCAGGTGTCGAAGAACACATTTTTCATCAGGTGCTGTTCGATATCGGGTTGCTTCAGCATATCGGCCAGCCCGCGATAACGGCCCCAGTGATAGGGTACCGCGCCGCCGCCATGCGGGATGATCAGCTTCAGATCCGGGAAGCGGCTGAACAGATCGCCTTGCAATAACTGCATAAAGGCGACGGTGTCGGCCGCGAGATAGTAACCACCCGTCGCGTGCATCGCCGGATTGCAGCTGCCCGAAACGTGGATCATCGCCGGCACACCAAGATCGCACATCGCCTCGTAAATCGGGAACCAGTACTCGTCGGTTAGCGGCGGGTGGGTGAAGTGCCCGCCACCCGGATCGGGGTTGAGATTGCAGACGACAAAGTTCAGCTCTTCCACGCAGCGGCGCAGTTCTTTCACACTTTCCGACAGGTCTGACTTGGGGCTCTGCGGCAGCATGCAGCCGCCGATGAACGTATCGGGGAACAGTTGGGTAACGCGGTAGATCAGATCGTTGCAGCGCCGCGCCCATTCGCTCGCCACCGCCTGGTCACCCACATGCGGGGCCATGGCCGATGCGCGCGGGCTGAAGATGGTGAAGTCCGCACCGCGTTCCTTGATCAGGCGCAGCTGGTTGGACTCGATCGTCTCGCGGATTTCGTCGTCCGAAATCTCGGGGTAGGGCGGGCAAGGCGTGGCGTTCTTGTAAGCGGCCTTCTGCTCTTCGCGCCATGCGTCATGCCCCTTGGGGAGCACGGTGTAATGACCATGACAATCGATGATCAGGCTCGGCCTGAGCGGTGTCGAAGGGCTCATGCGGCGTCCTTTTTCTTGCTGTTCGCTGTGGCGGCTGCGCGTTGGCGCAGGACAGTTCCATTGGTCATCAGCGGTTCAACGCCCAGCGCGCGCAGGGTCTTGGCCGCCTCTTCCATTTCTGCGGCCCGGCGCAGCCCGTGCACCTGCATGCGCTCCAGATTATATTCCGCGCGTTCGGCCCAGCCGATCTGCTTTTCACTCGCATCGAGCGAGGCGAGGACTTGCTCGGCGACGCCGGCAGCCTGCGCAGCGGCCATCATCTCGTCCGTCAGCGCCTCTATCCCCTTGACCATGACCGATCGGATCATCTTGACCGCGCTCGCCTGACCCACTTGGGAACCCACCACGCGGACATTGCTGAAGCCGAGTGAGGCGAGGGCGGAGGCGGCAAGCTCGGCAGCGGTGCCTGAAAGCAGAAGCGGAACCTTGAGGCGGGCGGGATCGACCGGCGCAAGAACGGCAACATCGACATAGCGCCCGCCAGCCTGCTCCACCACCTGCGCGGCGGCGCGTTTTGTCTCAGGCGCAACCGAGTTCATGTCACACCAGATCGCCCCAGGAGCGAGCAGTCTGGCATAGGTCTGTGCGGCGGGCAGCGCCTGGTCTGCGGTCACCAGCGACAGGACCAGGGGGACGCCATCAAGCGCCTCTTCTGCGCTTGCGCAAGCCGACACGCCCGCCTGGGCCATCACATTCTTGCGGGATTCAAGCAGGTCAAACGCGCGCGCGTCAGCACTCCATTGGCCAGCAATGGCAAAAGTTGATCCGGCCTCTCCGAAACCGATTAGCGAAACGCGCGTATTCATCATCCATGTGAGTCGGCCACGCGGCCAAATTTAGCAAATTGGAAGTTCCGGATTGGCATAAGCTCAGGCTAAGTTTGGTTCGATTTACGTGCCGGAGCAGCGATCGAAGGGCGACATTGATTCAGGTCAAAGTGGATTCAAGGCGGGCTCGACTAGCTGGGCTTCAACGCAGGCGATGCGAGGGAGAATTTGCCATGACGATCGCTGGAATGACTGGACAGCCTGGAGCTCCAATCCCCGGAACCACCCTTTTTGACGGGGATGCCGCGAAGAAGGGCTATGCAATTAATGCAATGTGCTTCTCTTTCAATGAAGCGGCCAACCGTCAGGCCTTTCTCGACGATGAAGAGGCCTATTGCGATAAATTCGACCTTACGCCGGAACAACGCAAGGCTGTGGCCGATCGCGATGTGCTGGGCATGATCGCGGCTGGCGGGAACATTTATTACCTCGCGAAACTGGCGGGGATATTCGGCCTCAATGTCCAGGATGTCGGCGCGCTGCAGACGGGCCTGAGCGTCGATGAATTCAAACAGCGCCTGCTCGATCAGGCATAAGGAGAACGAAGATGGCCGAAATCGTAGGTGCCTATTTCACCAGCCACGTGCCTGCCATCGGCGGAGCTATTGCACGCGGGGCACAGGATGAACCCTATTGGAAGCCGTTTTTCGATGGTTTTCCTGCAGTGCGCGATTGGCTTGCCGAAGTGAAACCGGATGTCGCAATCACATTCTCGAATGATCACGGACTCAACTTCTTCCTCGACAAAATGCCGACTTTCGCGGGTGGCGCCGCAGAGGAATACCGCAATGGTGACGAGGGCTGGGGCCTGCCGATCTACAAGGCGATGAAGGGGCACCCCGATCTGAGCTGGCACATCATCAATGGCCTGGTCGAGGACGAGTTTGATCCCGTGACGTGTCAGGAAATGCTGGTCGATCACGCGCTGTCGATTCCGTTCGAACTGGCCTGGCCGGACGCCGACGAATGGCCGGTGCGGGTGGTGCCGATCGGCATCAACACGGTCCAGCACCCGCTCCCCTCGGCCAAGCGCTGCCTCGCCTTGGGACGCAGCGTTTACAAGGCGGTTCAGAGCTGGGAAGGCGACGAGAAGATCGTGATCATCGGCACTGGCGGATTGTCGCACCAGCTGGATGGCGAGCGGGCCGGCTTCGTCAATCGGGAATATGACGAATTCTGCATGGACAGCTTGTCATCGGATCCCGATGCAATGACACGCGATTCAATCCATGAGATTGTCCGTCTTTCAGGAACGCAGGGTGTGGAGATCCTCAACTGGATCGCGGCGCGTGGGGCGCTGGGCCCGGCAGCGGTGGAACGTCACCGCAATTACCACATTCCCATTTCGAACACGGCGGCTGCAACCATGGTGTTGGAGCCGGCATAAGGCAGGCAGAGCGCGCGGATTCCGATTTCAGCTGGGGACTTCGCGCGCCGCAGCCTCAAGCTCGGCAAGGAATTCCTGCTGGACCGCAGTGGGGCGCCAGCCTGCCCTTGCTGTGACACCGATCGTGCGGCCAAGGCCTGCGGGCAGCTCTGCCAGCTTGACCAACCAGCCAGCCTCGATCTCGACCGATAGCTGGTCGGACGAAAGCAGTGTCAGATAGTCACTATCGATCAGGATCTGGCGTATCATCATGACCGAACCGGATTCGATCGGGACCTGCGGCATTTCCACCCCCGCATCGGTGAAATAGCGCTCAAAACTATCGCGCAGTGGTGCGCCCTTTGCGGGCACAGTCCATGGATATTGGGCCAGTTCAGCGGGTCCGGGATTGGTGCCAGCGAGTGGGTGATTTCCCCTGCCAAACACAGCGGGCCGGTCTCGGAAAAGGGCTAGCTGGGTAAGTTCGGCTTCGATTAGCGGATCGCGTAGTGCGCCAATCATCAGGTCGAGCGCGCCATTGCGCAGCGGATCGACCAGTTCGGCGCGCGAACCTTCTGCAATCGAGAGGCGTACGCGCGGATACTTGCGCTGGAACCGGGTGACGGCGGCGGGCAGGACCCGAGCGCGGGAAAGCGGCATGGCGCCGATCGAAATACGGCGCGTTTCATGGCCCTTCAGAGCATCGATTTCCGAAAGGCCGGTTTCCAGCTCCACCCGCGCGAGGCGAAAGGCGCGGGCCAGTTCGCTGCCAGCTTCGGTCAGGGCCACGGCCTTGCCCTTGCGTTCAACCAGCTGGCGCCGCATCGCCAGGGCCAAGTCGTTCACCGCGCGGTGGATCGAGGGAAGCGACAGCCCGGTCAGCGTGCTGGCCCCGACATAGCTGCCGCTGTCCGCCAATGCGAGCAGCGCGCGCAGCCGGGCCATGGTGACATGCGGGCTCGCAATATGGGCCAGCGCGGCTTCAATCCGGGGCACCAAAAGCCCCGCCGCTTCGGTTGGGGCCATTCCATCATGGCGGCGTTCGAACAGCGGCAGGCCAAGCTGCCCCTCCAGCCGCGCTAAGGCTTGAGTTATGGCGGGCTGGGTGAGATTCACTGCGTTGGCGGCAGCGTTGATAGTGCCAAGCCGCGCAATTTCAGCCACTGCCTGCAGATGACGAAGGTTGAAAGGCCAGATTTCCATTGATCTATCTTTAGCGAAAACTAATCGCTAGACCAGACATTCTCTTTCCCCTTCTTGCCTGCATGCGGCATCCTCTGCGGCCAGGCAAAGCATGGAGTTCCGGCATGGGCGGAGTAGTCGTACAGAATATCGAACGGGCCGATCCGGCGGTGATAGACGGCCTCGCCAAATGCGGCGTTGCAACCGTGCATGAGGCGCAGGGGCGCACCGGCCTGCTCGCCAGCTATATGCGGCCGATCTATGCCGGCGCGCGCATTGCGGGCAGTGCGGTGACGATCAGCGCGCCGCCGGGTGACAATTGGATGGTCCATGTCGCGATCGAACAGCTTCAGAATGGCGACGTCCTGCTGCTCGCGCCGACCAGCCCTTGCGAAGACGGCTATTTCGGCGACTTGCTGGCCACCAGTGCGCAGGCGCGCGGCTGCCGCGGCCTGATCATCGATGCGGGCGTGCGCGATGTGCGTGACCTGACAGAGATGAACTTCCCCGTCTGGTCCAAGGCGATTTACGCGCAGGGCACGGTCAAGAATACGCTGGGCAGCGTCAATGTGCCGGTGGTCTGCGCCAATTGTGCGGTCAATCCGGGCGACGTGATCGTGGCCGACGATGACGGGGTCGTCTGCGTCCCGCGCGAAAATGCCGCCGAAGTGCTCAAGGCTGCGCAGGCGCGCGAGGCGAATGAAGGCGAGAAGCGCGAAAAGCTTGCTTCGGGAGTGCTCGGGCTCGACATGTACAAGATGCGCGAGCGGCTCGAAAAGGAAGGGCTGAAATATATCTGATCGGCCCGCCATGACTTCAGCAACCGTCATGTGGATGCGCGGGGGGACGTCGAAAGGCGGCTATTTTCTCGCCGAGGATCTGCCCGCTGACACGGCTGAGCGCGATGCTTTCCTGCTGCGCGTGATGGGCAGCCC
>JBNLDR010000001.1:0-44854 GCA_050304495.1 Altererythrobacter sp. | reverse complement strand
CAATCCCACGGTCGCATTCGTCGAATGGAACGGCGCGGAAGGATCGATGCCAGACAAGCTGGCGGGCGGGCCCCGTGCGCTCCGCAACTGGGTTCATGACGACCTGATCCCCGCTTGGCAGCCGTTCGGGTTGCCCGCAGATTATCTGCCGCGCAAGGTAGTGGTATATTCCGAGAATGAGGAAGTTGAGCTGTTCGTCAACGGACGAAGCCATGGCAGGAAGCCGGTAGGAAAGGCGGGAGAGTACAAGGCGACCTTCCTCGTTCGTTTCGAACCCGGAGAGCTCAAGGCCGTTGGCTATGTCGGCGGCAAGCCGGTCTCTCAGTGGATCTTGCAAACCGCTGACAAGCCCGCTGCTATCCGCCTGAACGTAGATCGCTCGACACTTGCTGCCGACGGCAACGATCTCGCCTACGTCACCGCCGAACTGATCGATGACAAGGGACAAACGGTCTTCGATCACAGCAAGGACATCCCCCTGCGGTTCACGGTAAGCGGCGCGGGCGAACTGGCGGGTGTGGGTAATGGCGATCCGACTGCGCTTGAGAGTTTCCGCACCGGCAAGCGCTCCACCTACAATGGGCGCGCGGTGGCCGTTGTGCGCGCGGGCAAGCAACCGGGTAACATTCGCGTCCGGGTGGTGTCTGAAACCTTGCCCTCGGTCGAAATTGAGGTGGAGGTTGTCCACCCGTTCGAAGAGGCCGACTGATGCTCGGTTCGCGGACCCTACGGATGAAGAAGGGATAGAAACATGAACGGAACTACACGCCGGTCGATTCTGGGTGGGATGGCGGCGCTGGGCGCGGGCATGGCGTTGCCCGTAAAGACATTGGCCGGACAAAGTGACGACGTCATTCCGCTGTGGCCCGGCAAGGTGCCAGGCGCCCCGCGGCAATTGCCCAGCCGGAAAATTACCGAGCGTTCCAGTGACCCGCTATTTCACGATCGCTGGATCTTCGGCATCACCGATCCGTGCATCACGGTTCGCCGCTCCGAGAATCCCACCGGCGCGGCCGTCCTGCTCTGTCCAGGTGGCAGCTATGCCTTCCTGTCCTGGGATAATGAGGGGGAGGAACAGGCGCGCTGGCTTAATGCCCTCGGCATCACGTGCTTCATCCTGTCCTACCGCTTGCCCGGCGATGGCTGGGTTAATCGTTCTGTTGTCCCGCTGCAGGACGCACAGCGGGCAATGCGGCTGATCAGGGCGCAGGCCGGAACATTTGGCATCGATCCCAAGCGGGTTACAGTGCTCGGCTTTTCTGCCGGCGGACATCTGGCCGGCAGCATTGCCACACGCTTTGCCGAACCGGTCTATGAGCCGGTAGACGAGATCGACGCCCAATCGGCCCGGCCCGACTTTGCGGGCCTTGTCTATCCTGTCGTCAGCACGGCCGAGGCTTTTACCCACATGGATTCGCGCGACAATCTGCTGGGTCCGGATGCTACCGAAGATCAGCGCCGCCACGCATCTGTCGATCTGCGCGTTACTGCGGATACGCCGCCCATCTTCCTCACGCATTGCAGCGATGACGGAGCGGTCCCGATCCAGAACAGCCTCGTGCTCTATCAGGCCATGCTGGCGGCGCAGCGCCCGTGCGAACTACATACATTCGATCGGGGCGGACACGGGTATGGCGTGAGGCTGCCGAAGGAGGTTCCGGCGTCGGCCTGGCCGCAGCTCTTCCACAACTATGGTGCGGAACACGGCGTTTTCACTCAGTAAAGACCGTAGCCGTTCCGGTGCCATTGATGTCGTGTCGCCACCTGCAATGACAGCACAATAGCGCGCGCTGCCGGGAAGGCTCCGTCACGGCAGCACGGGTAAGGCGACGATCGCGGCCTGTGGCACAAGGGTCCAGCGCGCCTCGTCGCGCAGCAGCTTGCTGCCCCGCCCTTGCTCAACCACAAGGTGGTTCTCACCCACGGAAAGCGCGACCTGCCAACGCAGGATATGGTCGACCGGTGCGACGCGCCCCATGCTTCGCCCGTTGAGGAACAGCTCCGCCGCGCCGCCATTGGTGTAGGCCTTCACTTCCGCCTGCTGCTCGGTTCGCCGATCGAACCGCTTGCTGGTAAGATGTAGCATCGGCGTGGCCGACCAGTTCGCCTGGTACCAGTACCAGGCATCCTTCGGGGTGCGCCGATCATAGGTAACAAGTCCCTTGTCATTGATCCCCGGTCTGTCACCTTCATTGCGCCCGGCTGATGCCAGGTCGAACATGACCCAAACGAAGGAACCGGCAAGGTAACGCTTGTCCTTCAGACCAAGCCAGCTGCGTTCATGAAAAAGCGTCTGGTATTGTTCCGGATGCCAGCCGCTCGCCGGAACCACCGTGCCCGGTGGATCGGCCTGATGCAGGATGCTCGCGCCTGCGCCATATTCGCTGACCATGAAGGGACGGGAAGGGTCGGCCGCATGCCGCTTCTCTGCCCAATTACCCAGCGTGCCTTTTTGATCCGGATACCAGCCGAAATAGCGATTATAGCCTACCACATCGGGGACTAGTGCCTTTGGTGCGTCGTCACCCTGGCAGCAGTGCGCATAGGCAGTCGGCCGACTTGGATCGATGGCGTGAGCGAGCTTGTTAAGGCTTTGCAGCGTTGCGACAACATCTTCGCTGGTGTCATACACTTCGTTTCCCAGCCCCCAGAAGAAGATTGAGGGATGGTTGTAATTCTGCGCGATCAGCTCGCGCATCTGCTCCTCGGCATTGGCCTGAAACGCCGGATCGGGACTGATCATGCTGTTGATACCGATCTCGGTCCATGTCACCATTCCGCGCCGGTCAGCTTCGTCATAGGCCGCTGCCGGATGCTGGAAATGCACCAACCTAACGCCCGTTGCACCCATGCGACCAATGAGATCGAAGTCCTCGGCAATTTCGTCGCGACCCACTGCCGTGCCGCGGCCCGGACGCGCGCTATGCATCAGGTTGACGCCATAAAGCTGATAGGGTCGGCCGTTGAGGATGAAACCTTCGGCAGGATCGACCCGGAATTCGCGTAACCCCAAAGGTATCGTCACCCTGTCGCCATCCTGGCCCAGGACCACCTCTGCCTGGTAAAGATAGGGATCGCGCACTCCGTCCCACCGGTGTGGATCGGGTATCGTGACTGCCTGTACGCTTTCTGCAACACCGCCTGCGGCGACGCTGACAGCTGCCGTCCCGTGGGCGACAATTTTGCCTGATCGATCCCGGATGCGCACAGTTACCGGCACTGCCGTTTCTGCGCCGCTGTTGTTGGCAACGCGGACCCTTGCCTCCACCACTGCGGATCGATCCGAGAGCTTGCTGAGTGTCAGATAAACTCCGGGCCCGCCGTGATCGAACAGGTCGATATGAATCGGGTCAACTTCTATCAATGAGACATCGCGATAGAGGCCGCCGAATACGGTGAAGTCTCCGCCCAGCGGGGTGATAATTGGATCCGCGCTGTTGTCGACCCGCACAGCAAGCAGATTTCGGCCCGGACGCAGCCCCGATGTCAGATCGACGCGGAAGGCCGCATGGCCGCCCTTGTGCGTCCCGACGAGGCTGCCATTGAGATAAATGTCGGCGCTCAGTGCGGCGGCACCGAACTGCACCACCAGACGGCGGCCATTTGGCGCCCGGTCGAACACGAAGGCGCGGCGATACCAGGAAGCCCCCCTGTAATAGTCGCGCTGCTCCCCATCTCCGTCGTTGAAACTGTGCGGCAGAGTGACCCGACGCCAGTCGGTATCGTCAAAATCGATCGCCTGGGCGTGATCGGAATCCCCCCTCTGGAATGTCCAGCCGGCATCAAGCGGAGTTTCCCGGCGCGAGCCGACAGTGGGGTTATCTGCGCCCTTTTCGTGCGCACATAGATCCGTCGGCTGGATAAACAGGCAAAGCAACATCGCTGCGAGCGTCAGCACGGCGCGTCGCCCAGAAGCCCGACGGAAGGCCGATCGGAAGAGGAATTTGAGGTCGAAGGCAGTTTGGATAGTCCTGCTCCTTTTCACTATGCCCGGCGAAGGATTGTTCGGCGACATTCCCGATAACGCTACATCCATTTGCCTAGAAACCCAAGTTCTCATACAAATCATTGCCGCCGACACATGGTCAGCAAACGTTAAGCCGTTAAAGTGGAAGCTGCGGGCCAGAAATGGAGGCGCAAAATGCCAGATCTATTCAAACCGCTCATGCTCGCCGCCGCGTGCTGTGTCATTGCCGCTCCCACCGTAGAGGCGAGGACAGCACAGGCCGGTCAGGAAGAGCTCGCCAAGATGCTTGAGGGGCGAACGAAGGGTGATCCGCAGAAATGCATCACAACCAACGGATCCAGCAATCTGCAGATCATCGACAAAACGGCGATCGTATATCAGCAAGGCAGGACCTTGTGGGTCAATCGCACTCGCGCACCCGACCGCCTCGACGATGACGACATCTTGCTGATCAAACGGTGGAACGGCGACGAACTTTGCCGGATGGATGATGTCAATCTGTTGGATCGCACCGGTGGTTTCTTCAAGGGCTTTGTCGTCCTGGAGGAGTTCGTGCCTTACACACTGCACGACCCGGACAAGAGCTGACCACGTCCGCTCCGTGCCGGGTCAGCCGAGCGCCTCAACGACCTGACGTTGTGACCCAAGTCCCTGGACTCCCAGTTCAATAACATCGCCGACGTTCAAATATTGGGGAGGATCCAACCCCATGCCCACACCTGCGGGCGTACCAGTGGAAATGATATCGCCCGGTTGCAGGCTCATGAACTGCGAAAGGTAGCTAACCAGAAAGGCAGGCTGGTACACCATCGTGCGCGTATTGCCGTCCTGAAATCGCTTTCCGTTCACTTCCAGCCACATGTCCAGTTCATGGGGGTTGCCCACCTCATCTGCGGTCACCAACCAGGGGCCGATGGGTCCGAAGCTGTCGCAACCCTTGCCCTTGTCCCAGGTGCCGTGCCGTTCGAGCTGGAACGAACGCTCCGACACGTCGTTGCAGACGCAATAGCCGGCAATCGCTTTCGCCGCCTCTTCCTCGTTCGCATAGGACACGTGGCTGCCGATCACGACCGCCAGTTCAACTTCCCAGTCAAGCTTGGTGCTGCCACGCGGTTTGATAATCGGATCATTCGGGCCGTTGACCGCGCTGGTCGCCTTGCTGAAGATCACCGGTTCGGGTGGCACTTCCATGCCGGATTCAGCCGCGTGCTCGCTGTAATTGAGGCCGATGCAGATGAACTTGCCTACAGCGCCAACGCATGCGCCATAGCGCTCTACCTGGTCAATCGCCGGCAGCGTTGCGGGGTCGATCGCGCGCAGCCGGTCAAGTCCTTCGGGCGAAAGCACGTCCCCCGCGATGTCTGCAATATGCCCGGATAGATCGCGTACAACTCCATGCTCGTCGAGCATCCCGGGCCGTTCTCGTCCCTTGGGGCCAAATCGCAATAACTTCATTCCATGTTCCTTAGTCGAGATGATCCTCAAGATCGAAGATTAGTTCGGCCGGCTGCCATTTGACGCCCGGTGGGGACCATGGGAGCGGCTGCTGATATGTGTCCATCTGCGCTTCCCACGCCTTGGATTCTTCGCTGCCAGTACGGTCGGCGGGCGGTTCATCGCCGGCGGTTTCCGCTACCATCACCAGCCGGTTTCCGGTGCGATAAATCTCCATCGACGTGATGCCCGAAGCGCCGATGTCCGCCAGCACGCGTGCGGGCACATTGCCCGGTCGGTGCCAGCGTTCATATTCAGCGGCGAGCGCTTCGTCCTTGAGGTCGAGCAGGAAGATCTGCCGTGCCATCACGCACCCCTTTCCGCGAGCCAACCATGCATATAGCGCCCGAAGAGCGCAACAATGATGAAGCAGACCATCGGGCTGATCATGGCGATCTGCAACGATCCCGCCCGCTCGGCAATAAGGCCGGTAAGCGGCGGGAACAGCGCCCCACCAATGATCGCCATCACCAAAAGAGATGAGCCGAGCTTGGTGCGTTCCCCCAGTTCTGCAACGCCGAGAGAGAAGATCGTGGGGAACATGACAGACATGAAAAAGCTGGTCAGGCCGAGCGCGACGATGGCGACCATGCCGCCCGTGCCCATAGCGACGATCGTGAGCAGCGCAGCACAGATCCCGTACAGCATCAGCAAACGCGCCGGGGCGACAAATCGCATCAACGCGGTGCCAGCGAAACGCCCCACCATGAAGGCGAACAGGCTGAAGCCCAGATAATGGGCCGCCGTCTTTTCGCCCACACCCGAAAGATCCTGGGCAAAGTTGATGAAATAGCTCCACACCGTGACCTGTGCACCGACATAGAAGAACTGCGCCACCACGGCCCAGCGCAGATGGCGAAAGGACCACAGCGATATGCGCTCTTCGTGCTCGTAAACATGGCTTGCTTCCTCGATCTTGGGGAAGCGCACGATGGCGACCAGAACGGCTAGGCAGATCACGACCCCCGCCAGGCCGAGGTACGGCATCTGAACTGCCAAAGCCTCGCTGGCCCGGTAAGCGTCGACTTCAGCCGGTGCCATAGCGGCGATATCCTGAGCTGTGTGCTCGATCCCGGAAAAGATCAGCGCGCCACCGATGAACGGCGCAACGAACCCACCCAACCCGTTGAAACTCTGCGCCAGATTGAGGCGCTGGGCGGCTGTGCGGGGCGATCCCATGGCCGCGATCAGAGGGTTGGCTGCCGTCTCCAGAAAGGCAAGGCCCGCGGCGATGATGTAGAGCGCGATCAGGAAAAAGCCGAATTCACGCACACCCGCAGCGGGATAGAAAAGCAGCGCACCAGCCGCATAGAGCCCCAGTCCGATGATGATCCCCGCTTTGTAGCCCAGCCGCGAAATGGCCCACCCAGCAGGCAGCGCGAAGGTAAAGTAACCGAAGTAGAATGCCGTCTGGACCAGGCCCGACTGCATCCGCGACAGTTCCAGCGCCTTCTGGAACTGCTTGATAAGGATATCGTTGAAATTATTGGCGATCGCCCACATGAAGAACAGGCTCGTCACAGCCGCGAAGGCCATCAGGAATCTCCGTTCAACCAAGGGGCCCTTGTCGCCCGATGTGGCAGGCTGTTCTGCCGGGCCCGCTGTCACTGTCATGGCTGTTCCTCTCCGTTGCGTTCGCGGTCAGGCGTTGGTCCACCCGCCGTCAATTATCTGACATTGCCCGGTTACGAATGCAGCAGCGTCGCTAGCCAGCCATAGCGCGATGGCAGCGACCTCTTCCGGTTTGCCGATGCGCCCGATGGGCTGACGCGCGATGAACTCCGCCATCGCCTTGTCGAAATCGCCAGTGGCGGCCAGCCTTTCTTCAAGGGAGGGTGAGTGGACGGTGCCGGGGCAAATAGCATTGCAACGAATGCCCTTCTGCACGAAATCGACGGCAATGGCCTTGGTCATGCCGATGACTGCGGCCTTGGTCGTGCCATAGGCGAAACGATTGGGCACGCCGATGATCGACCCCGCGACGGAAGCAATGTTGACGATTGAGCCGCCGCCGCGCGCGACCATCGCGGGGAGCAGCGCGCGGGTCAGGCGGAACATCGCCATCACGTTGAGGTTGAAGGCGTCCCACAGGTCGTCTTCGGTGCATTCCAGGATCGTGCCGCCATGCACGAAGCCGACGCAATTGACGAGGATATCGAGATCCGCCTCAGCATCGGCAGTCAGCACCGCGACCGCACCGGCATCGGTCACATCCAGCCGCTGCAACCGGCATCCGTCGAGGGACGCCAACGCGTCCGCGTTGTGATCGGTGGCCAGCACATCCGCCCCGGCGTCGCGCAAGGCTTCGGCACAAGCGCGGCCAATGCCTTGTGCGGCCCCTGTCACAAAAGCTTTCTTGCCCGAAAGATCGAATGGGTTTGCCACATTAACCTCTGCTTGCCGCACCCGGCAGACATGCGGGGCCAGTCGGCTCAAAATATTTATAGGTCAGGATGAATTCTTGATGCCCTAGCGCTTCCGACGCGCTTTGCTCCCCGCTCGCGACCGCCAGCACCTTTTTGTGAATTTCCGCTCCAACCTCATCAAGCGTCGCTTTCATCTGCATTATCCGTCCGGCATTGACGTCCATATCCTCGGCCAGGCGGGCGTAGGTTTCCGGGTTGGCGCAGATCTTGATGACCGGCGATATGGCGGACCCGACGACCGAGCCGCGCCCGGTGGTGAACAACACAATATGACAACCTGAGGCGATCATCTCGACGATCTCGGCATTGTCGGAAATGTTAGGAAAACCGAAGCGCACCTCGCCATCGGGCACCACGTCCATCAGATAGAGGCCGGGACCTGGCGGAATATCGCCAGGCTTGATTAGCCCCGATATCGGGGAGTTTCCCGACTTCGAATAAGCGCCGAGCGACTTTTCTTCCTGCGTTGTCAGGCCACCATCGGCATTGCCGGGTGAAAAGCTGCCATAGCCCAACACCGTGTAGTAGCGCTCGGCCTTTTCCACCGCTGCCTCGATCTCCCGCCCAAGTTCGGGTGTAACGGCGCGGTCGGCCATCACCTGTTCGCAACCGATAAGCTCGCCCGTCTCTTCGAAGATGCAGGTCGCATTCGCCGCAACCAGTCGGTCAAAGCAGCGCCCCACTGCCGGATTGGCGGTAATGCCGCTGGTCCCGTCAGAGCCCCCGCAAATGGTGCCGACCACAAGGTCGCTCAATTTCATTTCCACGCGTTCGGCTGCATCTGCGGCCTCACGGATTTCCGCCAGCGCCTCCAGCCCTTCCTCTATCCCGGAACGCGTGCCGCCCGCCTGCTGGATCACCAGCGTGCGCACCGGCCGGCCTGACCCGGCAATGCTTGCGGCCAGCCCCTCGCGATCAAACCCCTCGCAGCCGAGCGATACGATGAGCGCACCGCCAACATTGGGATGGGTCGCGATCCGCTCCATCAACCGGTAGGCATAATTGTTGGGATAGCAGCCCGGAAAACCGACCAGCTGTATCGAGGGAACGCCCGCGCGCGTGACGATCTGCCGCGCAACGTGATGCGCGCATTCAACCAGATAGATAACGAGCACGACGTTACGTATGCCCTTGCGGCCATCAGAGCGCAGATAGCCGCTCGCGCTGTTCAGATTGTTCATTTTTCCGCTTCCCCGCTCCGCAACACGGCACGGTCGTGCGACGGGATGTAATCGCTGGCCAGATTGTGCCGGTGGACATGTTCCCCCGGCGCAGCGGCGGCGGTCATGGTGCCAATCCTTATCCCGTAACGCAGAACCTGCTCACCCGCAGAAAGCGCACGGCGCGCCACCTTGTGTCCGACCGGGATAGCCGTGACGAGTTGGCAAGCGTTGCCATCGATTTCCACCAACGAACCCGCACCGATCTCTGAGGCGCAGATGAGTACGTTGTCGTTCGGATGCAGCAGGATCAACGATCCCGTGACGGCCACTGCCTTCTCTATTTCAGTCATCGCACAACCGATAGAAACGCAAGGCATTTCCACCAAAAATGCTCGTCCGATCCGCGTCGTCTACGTCGGCGAGCAGCAATTCCGCCTGTGCGATCCAGTCCGTGTAGGAGCCCGCCAGCTCGACTACAGGCCAATCGCTTCCCCACATCAGCCGATCGGCTCCGAAGGCCGTGAGCAGATGCGCAGCGTAGGGGCGGATTACATCGATCCCGATGTCTTCGCCCGCCTCGGTCCAAAAGCCGGACAGCTTGCAATGGACGTTGGGGTGACGTGCCAGGGTTTCGACGTCGGCCATCCAACCGGCACACGCACCGCCAGCAATATCCGGCTTGCCGCCATGATCGAGCACGATCTGAAGGTCGGGATAGCGCGCAGCCAATTGAGTGATGTCGCCGATCTGATGCGCCCGCACCAGCCCATCGAAACACAGGCCCTTGGCGATCATGGCCCGAAACAGCGGTTCGAACTCACTTCGCAGCACCCAGCCCGACTCTTCAATCGACTGAATCATCGGCCGCAAACCCTTCAGCACCGGATCGGATGCCAAGGCTTCAAGCTGGTTCAAAGCATCGGCGGCCTCGAAATCGATCCAGCCGACCACGCCCCTCACGAACGGATGATGTTTGGCCAGATCAAGCAAGTATCGCGTTTCGGACAGGTCGGCCGCGGCCTGGACCAACACCGTGCCCCCGATATCCGTAGCCTCCAGCAGGGGGCGCAAGTCTTGCGGCCTGAAATCGCGATAGATCGCGGCAATATCGGGTGTCGGCCAATCGGTAAATGGATTGGCCAATTCCCAGAAATGCTGATGCGCATCTATCCTCATGGTCGACCCGCTCCAGCAGGCACAGGCGCGCCTCGATCAAGCAGCCCTTCATCCTTGAGCTGCTGCCAGAACGCATCCGGTATGGTTTCGCGCCACAGCTCTACAGTCTGTTCAACGTGGCGCGCGCTGTCGAGACCGGGAATGACCGACGCCACTGCGGGATGCGCAAGCGGGAACTGTAGTGCCGCCGCCGCGAGCGTGACATCATGCCCGTTGCACACCGCCTCGATCCGGGCCACCCGTTCGATAATCTGCGACGGAGCGGGCTCGTAATTGTAATGCATCGCGCCGCCTTGCCGTGTGCCGGTCGCCAGGATGCCGCTATTGTAAACACCGCCCAGGATGATCGATGCGCCATGGCTTTGACATTGCGGCAGGAATGCGTGCAGCGGCTCTTGCTCGAGCAGCGTATAGCGTCCGGCAAGCAGGAAACAGTCGAACTGCCCAATCGTCATTGCCTGGGCGCAAACTTCCCACTCGTTGACGCCCAGCCCTATTGCCGCAATGTCGCCATTGCGCCGCAGTTCTTCGAGCGCGCGATAGCCGCTGTCCGCAAGGTCGGCGAAGTGCCGCGCATTCTCCGTGCCGTGCACTACCTCACCAATGTCATGCACCAGCAGGATATCCACCCGCGCCAGGCCCAGCCGCTGCAGGCTCGCCTCCCACGAACGCATGACGCCATCGTAGCTGTAATCATACCGCACCTTGAACGGCATGGATGTCACAAAGCCATGGCGCTCAACCGCCAAATCCGGCTGGCTATCAGGATCGAGCAGTCGCCCCACCTTGGTTGAAAGTCGGTATTGCGCCCTTGGCTTGTCCCGCAACGCGTCTCCCAGACGGCGTTCGGAAAGGCCCAGGCCATAATAGGGGGCGGTATCGAAATAGCGCATGCCCACGTCCCACGCGGCATCAACCGTCGCGCGCGCGTCGTCTTCCCCGATTGCATGATAGAGATTCCAGAGTGACGCACAGCCCAGCCCCAGCGGAATCGCGCCGTTGGCAAGAAGTTGCATGACATCCCCACTCCCCATTTGTCTTACATATGAAAGTCTATCGCCCATATGCAAGCAAAATGCGCCAGATAGCCGCCCGCTGCGGCTGATGCGGAAAGTGACTTGAGCCGGCGCCAATACAAAGGCGCGTCCGGGACGGCGCTAGATGCGGCTGTCGCTTTCGAGCAAATGTCCCGAAATTTGGCTCGCTGCTTCAGTCAGATAGCTGGTCGCCTCGAACAGGCCGCAGCGCAAATTGATATGCTTTATGAACGGCACGGTCAGCGCCGCCGCCGCTCGATCCCCCTCCATAACGGGCGCTGAAATATCGGTAACGCCAGTCATAAAGGTGCTTGAGGCTCTTGCGAAACCCCTCCTCCGAGCCTTGTCGGCGACCTTGACGAATGCTTCGATCTCTTTCGCACTGACCTGAGGAGACAGCATTGAAAGCCAGCGGGCGCGGAATTCTTCGGGCTGAAAGGCGAACAGCACCGCGCCCGATACTGATTGCAGGATGGAAAGGCGGTGTCCAACACGGACCGAAAGGCCGATCAGCTCATCGGCTTCGATCCGGGCCACGACGACAATCTCGCCGCGCGTATGCACGACCAGATGGCAAGACTGGCCAATCTGCGACGCCAGGGCACGCATTCGGGGTAATGCCACCTCCACCAGATTCTGCATCGGCGGCTGCTGCATGGCCATCGAAAACAGCTTATCGGTTAGGTAATAGCCATCCGTGGCGCCTTCCTGAGCCAGAAAGCCCCGTGTTTGCAGCACCTGGACCATGCGAAACATCTCGCCTTGCGACCGGCGCAGGCGCTGGCAGATTTCGCTCATGGTGAGCGGACGCGCTTCCGCTACCAGAAGTTCGAGGACATCCAGCCCCTTTTCGAGCGCCGGCGCCCGATATTTGGCTACGCCGCTTGACGACGTGGATTCGGCCTCCCGTTTCGGTTGGTTTGCTATCGCCCGCCCTCCCCTTGCCTGCGTTATCGTGACCGGAGCCCGCACTCACTTAACGTAGGCACAACAGATGCAACTATCGGTGCGGAAACGCAACTGTTTTGCACTCTCAATTCATATGTAAAGAATTTCTGCAGTCAAAGGCTGTGCCGGAATGCGTCGTAAGGGGAAATATTCGCTTTCCATCCGCGATTTGGCGGTCAAAAAACTGCGATCGCTTTCAACACCGTATCCGCTTCAGCAATCAACTGCGGCAGCTTGTCGGGCAATTCTTCCGCCTTCAAGCTGTGAGTATGCAGGGCATCCGTGGGAATGTCGCCAGATTTGATTGCCGCGATCACACGGGCGAAATCCGCCATTAACGCGTTGCGACTCCCCAACAATGTGGTTTCGCGCTTGTGGAAATCTGGATCGGAAAAGACCAGATATCCCTTCACGACGCTGACCAGCACATAGGTACCGCCATGGGCGACATAATTCAGGCCTGCGCGCATGGCTTGGATATTGCCCGTGGCATCGAACACGCAATCAAACAGCTCGCCGTCCGTTTGCTTCAACAATTCATCGCGAATTTCGTCGCCCGCGACCATGACCTTGTCGAAGCCCAGCCGGTTCTGCACATGGTCGAGCCGTGCGGCGCGCGTATCGATGAATGTTACTTCGGCACCGTCGAGCCTTGCGAATAGGCCGGTCGCGATGCCGATCGGCCCTGCCCCCACTACAAGAACCCGGTCGTCCGCCGCCAATCCTGCTCGCGACGCCGCATGCGCCCCAATCGCGAGAAATTCAACCATGGCCGCCTGATCCAGCGTCAGGCCCGTGGCATCGATCACCGCCTGTTCGGGTACGGCGATCAAATCACACATGCCCCCATCGGTATGGACACCCAGAACCGCAATATTCGAGCAGCAATTGGGTTTGTCCCTTCGGCAGGCGCGACAGGTGCCACACGCCAGATAAGGATTGACCGTGACAATCTGCCCGGCGCGCAGTTCGGAACCCTGGGGTGCACTCACCACCTCGGCGGCCAGTTCATGGCCCATCACGCGGGGATAGGTGAGGAATGGCTGACTTCCCCCGAAGATATGATAATCCGTGCCGCAAAGCCCCACCCGCCGGATGCGCAGCAGCACTTCACCTTCGCCCACTTGCGGCGCCTCGCGTTCCACGATCCGTAAATCCAGCGGGGCATTGCACAAAACAGCCTTCAACGCTTCTTCCTTCAACTCATAAACAGGCACTATTTTCATATTTGCATATCATTTTTATCAAAAATGAATACGGTTTTCGCCGCGCTCGCTGTTGCGCCACAGCGCAGGGCGCAATTCCCCGGTTTGTTGGGTGATCTTGAGATGATTCTTCAATTCGGCACCAGTCGCTTCCTGCAGGCGCATTTCGCCCTCTTCGCGCATGAGGCGCGCGCCGCCGGCCAGTCAGTGCCCGACATCAGGGTAGTAAAGACGACACCCGGCAGCGATCGCGAAGAGCGTCTGCGAGGTTTCTCCGATCCAAGCGGCTATGACGTTATCCTTCGCGGGCTGAGAGGCGGCAGGGAAGTAAACGAAACTGTCCGCGTCAAAAGCATCACAGGAGGCCTGAGCGCCACAAGCGATTGGGGCGAAATCGTGCGAATCGCTGCCGGGCCGCTTCAATATATCGTTTCGAACACTGGCGATGCCGGCTTTGTCGTCGCGCCCGAAGATCGCGTGGCTTTCGCACCCGATGGCCCTGCGCCGATCAGCTTTCCGGCGATGCTACTGGTGCTGCTACATCGGCGTTGGAGTTCGGGCGGTCCGGGGATCATGCTATTGCCTTGCGAACTGGTACGCCAGAACGGTACTGTCTTGCGTGAAATCGTCACAGATTTGGCGTGGCAGCTGGAATGCGAGGAGGCTTTTCTCGGCTGGCTAGAGGGCGAATGCATATGGGCCAACACGCTAGTCGATCGGATCGTCAGCGGGGCGCTCGAACCCGCGGGCGCGATTGCCGAACCCTATGCGCTCTGGGCGATCGAGGACCAGCCACGCCTCTCCCTTCCCTTCACTCATCCGGACATCGTGACGACGCACGATCTGGAACCTTTTGAGCGACTGAAGCTACACATACTCAACCTCGGTCACACATGGCTGGCCGAACGCTGGGCTGCCCACCATTTGCCCGCACGACTGACAGTTCGAGAAGCCCTGAGCGATGCAGAGACTCTTGCTGCGCTTACTCGCCTATATGCGGAGGAAGTCATCCCCGGGTTTGCACAAAGGGGCATGGAATGCGAAGCCCGAACCTATGTCGCGACGACAATAGAGCGCTTCAGTAATCCCTATCTCGACCACCTTACTAGCGACATCCATGCCGGTCATGCCGCCAAGGTCAACAAGCGCATCACAGCATTCATCCAGTGGGTCGAAGCGGAGCCGTCCGGCACCCCCGCACTCTCCCAATTACGACAAATGGCCGCACGTTATCCCGCTGATTGAAGGCAGCACCCTTGCCGGTGCGATCAGGAGGTTCAGCAACTCTGCAGCGTGTCGAGCAAGGCCTCGCGATCGGCTTCATTGTTGTAGAGGTGCGGAGTCACACGCAGCGAGGAGCCGCGCAACGAAACGTACACCTGTTGTTCGGCCAGCCGGTCGGTCAGGCCCTGGGGCACACCTTCAGGGAAGCCCAGCGCCAGGAAATGCGGCGCACGGATGCCGATCGGCGCGGACGTGAGGCCGAGTTGCGGCGCCGCGCTGGCGATGGCCTCGGTCTGCACGGCAAGGGTTTGCGCAATCGCCTCCACCCCGAATTCCAGCAGGAAATCCAGCCCCGCACTGGCCCCCATCATCAGCGGCGGATTGCTCTTCTCCCCCATGTCGAACCGCCGTGCGCCAGGGTGGAAATCATCGCGGTAATCGACCAGCCGGGCAAAATCATCAGACCCGCCGCGATTGATCCAATTGTGCTCGATCGGCACGCCGTCGTGGTACTTTGGATCGGCATAGAGAATCCCCGTTCCATACGGCCCCATCAGCCATTTGTAGCAGGCTGCGACCGCAAAATCAGGCTGCACCGCCGCGAAATCGATCGGCATCGCGCCCAGCGATTGCGTGAGATCGAGCACAAGCGCGGCCCCTACCGAGCGGCACTTTTCGCCCACCGCCACTAAGTCCACCACGCGTCCATCGGCCCAATGGCAATGCGGCAGCGCTACAATTCCCGTATCCGGTCCGATCGCATTGAGCACGGCCGCGCTCCAGCACGCTTCCTCGTCACGCCGGACCGTGACCATGGCGGCACGATTCCTGTCGCACAAGTCACGCCAGACATAGATGTTCGAGGGGAACTGGTCTGCCAGCGTCACAACTTGCTGCCCTCTCGCCAGCGGCAGATTGCGCGCGGCAATGGCCAAACCATAGCTTGCCGATGGGACGATCGCGATTGCATCTGTCGCCACACCGGCCAGCCGTGCCGCCTGCTCTCGGAACCTCTCGCAAATGCTGAAGAAATCGGCCGGCTTGTAAGTCCAGGGGGACTGCTTCAGCACAGCGCCCTTGGCCACGGCATCGGCGACCGCATGGGACAGCGGCGACATATAGGCACAGTTGAGATAATGGACATCGTCCGGGATCGCGAAACCAGCGCGCTGGCAGGGAATCAGCTCCATCGCCAAGATCAAGCAGGCCCCCTGGCAAACGTGAAATCGACCATGATCTCGCTGGAAATCGTTTCCAGCGCGGCCTGCGCATCCTCTGGCGAAACCGTTTTGGGTAGAGTCACACGAACCGCGGCGCGGAACAGGCGTTCACCGCCCCAGGCGCCGCGTTCTTCGCCGCTGGACAGGCTTTCGATATTGGCGCCAAGCCGCGCCAGCACTGCGGAGACCTCGCGAATGATCCCCGGGCGGTCCTGCCCCACCAGTTCAAACAATAGCGCAGTCTGCTCAATCACCGGTTCGTCGCCCGCGGCATGGATCGCAACCGCCAGCCCGGCCGCATCGATCGCCTTTATCCCGGCTTCGAGTGACTCAAGCTGGTCTGGCTCGATCTCTACCAGCACCGACCCAACATAGAGCCCGCCCAGCCGGCTGAGATGGCCTTCCTGCCAATTGCCGCCCGCCGCCAGCACCGCTTCAGCCAGGGCAGAGGTCAAACCGGGCCGGTCGCTGCCAGTCACCGTCAGGACGACACGGGCAAGCTTGCTCATGGGATCAGCCCACCACGCCTGCCGCAGCCAGCACCGCCAGCGTAAGCACATCCGGCGCGATCGAAGTCATAGGTGTGATCTGTACCGGCTTCTCCATCCCGATCAGCATCGGGCCAATCGTTGTCGCCCCGGCGAGTTCCCGCAGCAATTTGGCCGAGATATTGGCCGATTGCAGTCCAGGCAGGATCAGCACATTGGCCGGCGCCGACAGGCGGCTGAAAGGATAGAGTTCCATCACCTTGGGATTGAGCGCGGCATCGGGCGCCATTTCGCCTTCATATTCGAAGCCGGGAACTTCCTTGTCGAGGATCGCAACAGCTTCGCGGATATTTTCGAGCCACCTGCCGCTGGGATTGCCAAAAGTGGAATAACTGAGGAAGGCAACCCGCGGTTCATGGCCCATGCGGCGCGCCACCGCTGCGGTTTCCCTGGCGATATGCGCCAGATCTTCGGCGCTGGGCCGCTCGTTGATGGTCGTGTCTGCAAGAAAGGTGGTGTGATTCTTGCCGATCATCAGGTGAACACCGAAAGGCACCGCACCGGGCTTGGGATCGAGCACCAAATTCACCTCGCGCGCGGTTTGCGCAAAGGTGCGGGTCAGGCCCGAAATCATTCCATCGCCATGCCCCAGCGCCACCAGCAGGGCGGCAAAGACATTGCGTTCCTGGTTGACCAGGCGGCGCACGTCGCGCTCGGTATATCCTTTGCGCTGCAGCCGTTCGTAGAGATATTCGACCATGGCCGGGACATGTTCCGACACGGCGGAATTCTCGATCTCGAAACTGCCCGGATCCGAAACCCCAAGCATATGCAGGCGATCGACCACATTCTTGGTCCGCCCGACCAGGATCGGGGTGCCATAGCCAAAGTCGCGATACTGGATCGCCGCGCGCAGCACGACGTCCTCTTCCGCCTCGGCAAAAACCATCCGTTTGGGATTGGCCTGGCACTCTTCATAGACCCGCGCGAGCGCCGACGTCGTCGGGTTGAGCCGCGCCTTCAGGCTGTGGCGATAGGCATCGAAATCCTCGATCGGGGCTATCGCCACGCCCGAATCCATCGCCGCTTTCGCCACGGCAGAAGAAACTACCTCCATCAAGCGTGGATCGAAGGGGGCGGGAATGATGTAGTCTGTGCCGAATTTGTGGTTGATTCCATAGGCGGCAGCGACTTCTTCCGGCACTCGTTCACGCGCCAGCGCCGCGATGGCATGGGCAGCCGCCACCTTCATCTCTTCATTGATCGTGGTGGCTTGCACGTCGAGCGCCCCACGAAAGATAAAGGGGAAACCAAGGACATTGTTGACCTGGTTGGGAAAGTCGCTGCGACCGGTCGCGATGATCGCATCGGGGCGCACTGCCTTCGCCTCGTCGGGCATGATTTCGGGCGTTGGATTGGCCATGGCGAAGATGATCGGCTTATCCGCCATCTTCTCGATCCATTCTGGCTTGAGCGCCCCGGCCGCGCTGAGGCCAAGGAAGATGTCCGCGCCTTCCAGCGCTTCTTCCAGGCTGCGTGCCTCTGTCGGGACGGCATGTGCGCTCTTCCATTGGTCCACGCCTTCGCGCCCCGGATAGATCGGGCCAGACCGATCGCACACAATCACATTTTCATGCGGGATGCCAACCGACTTGATCAGTGCGGTGCAAGCCAGTGCCGACGCGCCCGCCCCGTTCACCACCATGCGGCAATCCTTGAGATCGCGCCCGGTCAACAACGCGGCGTTGATCAGGCCCGCCGTTGCGATGATCGCAGTGCCATGCTGGTCATCATGCATCACCGGGATATTCATCCGTTCGCGCAGGGCCTGCTCGATGATGAAGCACTCCGGCGCGGCGATATCTTCCAGATTGATGCCACCAAAGGTCGGTTCCATCAGCGCGACCGCCTCAATGAACTTTTCAGGATCTTCTGTATCGAGCTCGATATCTATCGAATCGACATCGGCGAAGCGCTTGAACAGCACCGCCTTGCCTTCCATCACCGGCTTGGCGGCCAAGGCGCCAAGATTGCCCATCCCAAGGATGGCCGTGCCATTGGTGATTACTGCGACGAGGTTCGAGCGCGCGGTGTATCTCGCCGCCATCTTGGGGTCAGCGGCAATCGCCTCGACCGGCGCGGCCACACCCGGCGAATAGGCCAAGCTGAGATCGCGCTGGCTCGCCATCGGCTTGCTGGCAATGATTTCGATCTTACCAGGCCGAATGGTCTCGTGATAAAATAGCGCCTCGCGCGTCGTGAATGTTACTTTATTGCCTTCGTCAGCCAAGTCTTGAACCTTCCTTTGCGTAACGCAGCGCCCCTACTCTGTGTTTTCGGCAAACGATAGGGGAAAGGCACATTCGCACCATTTCGAATCATTCGCAGCATGGCTAGGTCGGGCTATGGCCGCAACCCCAACCCCGATGATGGCGCAATATCTGGCGCTGAAGCGCGAGGCCAACGGCTGCCTGCTGTTCTACCGGATGGGCGATTTTTTCGAACTGTTCTTCAACGATGCCCGCCAAGCGTCTGCCATTCTCGATATCGCGCTGACATCGCGCGGCGAACATGGCGGGGAAGCGGTGCCGATGTGCGGGGTGCCGGTCCATGCCGCAGAAGGCTATTTGGCGCGGCTGATCAAGGCCGGGTGCCGGGTCGCCATCGCGGAGCAGGTCGAAACCCCCGAACAGGCCAAGGCCCGCGCCAAGCAGGAAGGGCGGCCGGTTTCCAAGGCGTTGGTCAAGCGCGACATCGTGCGCTTCGTAACTGCGGGCACACTGACCGAGGAAGCTTTGCTGGAACCGCGCCGGGCCAATTTACTGGCGGCACTGGCCGAGCTGCGCGGCACAATCGGCATCGCCAGCTGCGACATCTCAACCGGGGCAATGGTGCTGGAAGAATGCGCGCCTGAAATGCTGGGCGCCTGCCTCGCGCGGCTGAACGCAACCGAAGTGGTGGTGCCCGAAAATTGGGAATTTGGCCCGGACGAGACGATCCAGCATTACCATGCGGATTTTGCCAGCGACCAGGGCGAAGATCGGCTGAAGCGCGTGCACGGGGTGGCGACGCTCGACGGTTTCGGGCAATTCTCGCGCGCCATGCTGGCCGCGGCTGGCGGGCTCATTTCCTATCTCGACCATGTTGGGCGCGGCAAGCTGCCATTGCTGCTGCCTCCCACACCCCGCGCCGGCGGACAAGCGATGCTGATGGACGAGGCGACGCGGGCCAGCCTCGAGATACTCTCCAGCCAGGCCGGCGGGCGTGAGCACAGCCTGGTTGCCGCAGTCGATCGCTGCGTGACCGGGGCCGGTGCGCGGCTGCTGGCCGAGGATCTCGGCGCGCCGCTGCTCAATCGGCAGGAAATCGAGCAGCGGCTCGCGCTTGTGCGTTGGCTCCACGATGACCCGCTCAACCGTGCCTGCCTGCGCGAAGCGATGCGGGCAGTGCCCGATATCGGGCGGGCGCTGGGGCGCGTGGTGGCCGGGCGGGGCACTCCGCGCGACCTTGGCCAGCTGCGCGACGGGCTGCGCGATGCGCGGCGGATTCGCGATTTTCTCGCTGCCTTGCCTGACACACCACCGCTGCTCGCCAGCTTGCTACCACAGCTTGGCGGACATGGCGCGCTGGTGGACCTGTTCGAACGCGCGCTGGTTCCCTCCCCGCCCACAGAGCGTTCAAATGGCGGCTTCATCGCGGAAGGCTATGATGCCGCGCTTGACGAATTGCGCTCCATTTCGGGCAATGCCCGCCGCGCAATTGCCGCGATGGAGGCGCGCTATCGCGCAGAGACCGGCATCGCCCCGCTCAAGATCAAGCATAACGGCGTGCTCGGTTATTTCATCGAAGTGCCGGCCAAGCATGGCGATGCGCTGATGGCGCCCGATAGCGGCTTCACCCACCGCCAGACCATGGCCGGTGCGGTGCGCTTCAATTCGGTCGCGCTGCACGAGGAAGCGAGCCGTATCGCCGAGGCGGGCGGCCATGCCCTGGCCGCAGAAGAGGCGCATTTCGAAGAACTGGTCGCTGAAGCCTGCGCCGCCAGCACGCGGATCGCGGCCACTGCGGCCGCTCTCGCCCGGATTGACGTTTCCGCCAGCCAGGCCGAACGCGCGGCAGAAGGCGGATGGTGCAGGCCGATGATTGAGGATGCACCTTTGCTCGAGATATCGGGCGGGCGGCATCCGGTGGTCGAGGCAGCGCTGGCCAAGGCCGGGGAACGCTTCGTCGCTAATGATTGCTCGCTTTCGCCCGATGATCGCTTGTGGCTGATTGGCGGACCGAACATGGGCGGTAAATCGACCTTCCTGCGACAAAATGCGCTGATCGTGCTGCTGGCTCAGGCAGGCGGATATGTGCCCGCCGAAAGCGCGCGGATCGGCCTGGTCGACCGGTTGTTCAGCCGGGTTGGCGCATCGGACAATTTGGCGCGCGGGCGCTCAACCTTCATGGTCGAAATGGTCGAAACCGCGGCGATCCTGTCGCAAGCGAGCGAGCGCAGCTTTGTGATCCTCGACGAAGTGGGGCGCGGGACCTCCACCTATGACGGATTGGCGCTGGCCTGGGCGGTGGTGGAGGCGGTGCATTCGCAGATCGCTTGCCGGTGTTTGTTCGCGACTCATTACCACGAGCTGGCCCGTCTGGCGGAGACATGCGATGCGCTGTCGCTGCACCATGTCCGCGCGCGCGAGTGGAAGGGTGATCTGGTGCTGCTCCACGAATTGGCCGAAGGGGCGGCTGACCAATCCTATGGCCTGGCGGTGGCGCGTTTGGCAGGCGTGCCTTCCCCGGTTGTGAAGCGCGCAAGGCAGGTGCTTGAACGTTTGGAAAAAGGGCGCGCGGAAACTGGCGGGATCGCGGCGGGTCTTGGCGAACTGCCATTATTCGCTGCGCTCCAGGAAGTCGCCGAAGAGGCAGAGGAATCGCTGATCGAAAGGATCGCGGCAATCGAGGTCGATGCCCTTTCGCCGCGGGAAGCACTCGATACGCTTTATGCACTCGTTAAAGAGGCCAAAGCTACGGAAAGTTAACGCAGGGTCAGCTATCATGGCGGCCATGAAGACGAACCTGTTCACCAGCTCCAAGAACGCCCTCGTTTTTGCCGGGTGCATCATCGTCGGGACGGTGGTCCTGGTCGATTCCAATAGCGGCGACAACATGCTGACCGCCGCGACGCGCGACGATAATTCTGGCGGCGACAGCTATCGCCGGTTGATGGAGCGCAAGCAGGCCTCGCGTGGCCGCAACCAGGAAGCATCGATTGGCAGCTTCGCACCGGATCAAGATTCCAACGAGTTCGACGATTTCGAGAGCGACGTCGAAATCGGCGATTATGCGCCACCCCCGCGCGCTGGCGAAGGTTCGTCACAGGGTGAACGAAGGCCGCGCCCGGGGGTTGACGGCCCTGGTACCTGATAGCCCTTTTGGCTTGCCCTTTCGCAGGACCCCTTAACGCGTGGGAACCGGCGCTTCGCCTGAATAATCGTAGAAGCCGCGGCCGGTCTTGCGACCCAGCCAGCCGGCCTCGACATATTTCACCAGCAGCGGCGCGGGGCGATATTTGCTGTCACCGGTGGTCTCGTAAAGCACCTTGATGATCTCGAAACAGGTGTCCAGCCCGACAAAATCGGCGAGTTCCAGCGGGCCCATCGGATGGTTGAGACCGAGGCGGCAGCCCTTGTCGATATCGGCTATGTTGGCAGTCGACTGACCCAGCACAAACACCGCTTCGTTGATCATCGGCAAAAGGATTCGATTGACGACGAAGCCTGGCTCATCCTGGCTCAGCACCACCTGCTTGCCCAGCCCTTCGGCAAAGGCGGTGATGCGGGAGGTGGTCTCTGGCGCCGTGGCCAACCCCGGAATAACTTCGATCAGCCCCATGACCGGCACCGGGTTGAAGAAATGCAGGCCGATAAAGCGTTTCGGATCAGGTGAATAGTTGGCCATCCGCGTGATCGGGATCGAACTGGTATTGCTGGCCATCACCGCATTGGCATTCAGCATCTTGCCAACCGCCTCGAAGATGATCTTCTTGATTTCCTCGCGCTCGGTCGCCGCTTCGATAATCAGTTCGGCATCCGCCATCGGACCATAGTCGCCAACCGGGGTGATCCGCGCGAGCAAGCTTTCCGCCTCCGCGATTTCCATCTTGCCGCGCCCGACAAGCTTGCTCAGCGCCTTGTCGACCGTGGCCTTGCCGGCCTCCGCGCGTGCGAGATCGACGTCGGACAGCAACACCTTTATCCCGTGCTGCGCCACGGTCTGGGCGATTCCGGTGCCCATTTGCCCCGCCCCGATCACCGCCACTGTTTGCATAGCCATTCCCTTCGCACTTGCAACATAGTGGGCCTGTTAGCGGGGCATTGCAGGCTTTGCCAGCGCGCAATCAGCGATTTGCGCCGGGAATCCATCTTATGTCGCTGGCGCCATTGTCATTGAGCGCCCGAGCGAGGACAAAGAGATAATCTGACAGGCGATTGACATAGGCGAGCGCGGCTGGATTGACCGCCTCCCCACCCGCCAATGCCGCAATCGCGCGCTCGGCCGCACGGGCGGTGGCGCGCGCGACATGGACCCTGGCTGCGGCTTCGCCGCCGCCAGGAAGGACAAAGCTCGTCAGTGGCTCAAGATTATCGTTCAGCTGGTCAATCGCATGTTCCAGCCATTCGACCTGCCCTGTAACCATGCGCAGCACCATTTCGGACGGGGCAAAGACGCCATCGGAACTCGGAGTCGCCAAATCGGCGCCAAGATCGAACAAATCGTTCTGGATGCGCCTAAGGGCTTCAGCCGCGGCACCGTCATCATCCAGCGCGGCAATCGCCAGCCCGATCACGCTATTGGCTTCATCGACCTTGCCGATCGCCTCTATCCGCAGGGATTGCTTGGCGACGCGCGAACCATCGACGAGCCCGGTGGAGCCGTCATCACCGGTGCGCGTATAGATCCTGTTGAGCTTCACCATCGGCGTGAAAAGCCCTGGTCAGCTGGCGGATGCGAGTATCAGCACCACAATGATGATCGCCACCCCCTGGAACAGGATGCGGTTCATCATCATCCGGTTTTGCTTCAGCTGCATTTCGGTGACCTGCTCGGTCTCACCGGATTCAAGGTCCAGCTTGGTCGTTTGCAGGAATGCGATGACACCGCGCACCAGGCTGATCAGGACCAGCGCCATCACGCCGATGAGTGCAATGATGAGGAATGTATTCATGTGCGCAATCTAGGCCTTCTCCAGCGAAATACCAGCCGGGAAGATGTGGCGGCGCAAGTTTGCCGCCAGCGCCAGCCCATCCACGCCCCTTTCGCGCATATCGGCAAGCGAGGCGCTGCCGCGGCGCTTGGCCAGCTTGCGCCCTGCATCGTCCAGCAACAAAGGATGGTGGTGCCAGCGCGGGACGGGCAGGCCCAATAGCGCCTGCAGCAGGCGGTGCACATGCGTTGCCGTAAACAGATCTGCACCGCGCGTCACCAGGGTGACGCCATCTGCGGCATCATCAAGCGTAGCGGCCAGGTGATAGCTTGCTGGCTCATCTTTGCGCTGCAAGACCACATCGCCCAGCAATTCAGGCCGCGCGGCTTGCGGGCCAGCCAGTTCGTCCAGCCATTCGAGAGGTCCGCATTGCGCAGATGCCGCAGCGGTATCAAGCCGCCAAGCTACCGGCCTTGCATGATCGATCGACCGCCCCTTGCAAGTGCCGGGATAGATCGGCCCTTCCGGCCCGATGCGGTGCGCCGCGGCCGAAATCTCGGCGCGCGTGCATTGGCAGGGATAAAGCAGATCCATCGCGCCCAAGCGCTCTATCGCTGCCGAGTAGCTGGCTAGCCGGGTCGATTGGGCAGGCACATCTTCCCATTCGAGGCCGAGCCAGGCAAGATCCGCCCGAAAGGCATCGGTCAACTCCGCGCGGCTGCGCTCACCGTCGATATCCTCAATCCTCAGCAGGAAGCGGCCATTCCCTGCTTTGGCCAGGTCATGCGCGGTGATTGCGGAAAAAGCATGGCCCAGATGCAGCATGCCATTGGGGCTGGGGGCGAATCGTGTGGTGATCATGCTTGACTCGAAATCAGGGCGATTCGGACCAATCGTCAAATTCTGCTTGTGGAAATTTCGCTTGTAACGGGGTTGACGCTTTTATCAGCAAATGATTCTTTCGACTTAATCAGGGAGTGGCCAGACGTGTTCAAGGCAGAACTGATCGAGAAGGCGGCTAAATTCCGCAGCGCGGAAGAGGATCCCGGGCGCAACCTTTCGGCCTGCCCATCGCTGGTGCTCAATGCCGATTACACCCCTCTATCCTATTACCCATTGAGCCTGTGGCCCTGGCAAACCGCCATCAAGGCCGTGTTCCTGGACCGGGTGGATATTGTCGCCAGCTATGACCGGGAGGTGCATTCACCCTCGCTTGACATGAAGATCCCCAGCGTGATCGCGCTGCGGCAATATGTGAAGCAGAACGAATTTCCCGCCTTCACCCGTTTCAACCTGTTCCTGCGTGACAGTTTCCAGTGCCAATATTGCGGCAGCCCGCATCATTTGACCTTCGATCACGTGATCCCGCGGCGTCTGGGGGGAAAGACCACCTGGGAAAATATCGTTACCGCCTGCGCGCCCTGCAATATGAAGAAGGGCGGACGCACACCGCAGCAGGCGCATATGCATTTGCCGATGAAGCCGATCCGACCCACCAGCTGGCAATTGCAGCAACGCGGAAAGCTGTTCCCGCCCAATTATTTGCACGAAACCTGGCGCGACTGGCTGTATTGGGACATCGAGCTGGAGGAATGAGCCTCCCCAGCCATTACCCCTCAATCACGCTGGTCGCCGGATGATGCTTGTCGAGATGATTCTTGACGATCTTGAGATTGCGCGTGTTTGACCGGAACAGGAGGTCGGCGGCATCGCCAACAATCGGCACCGTGCCGATCGCGGTGTCAAAGGCGACATTGCCCACCATGCGCCACAGCTTCCATTTGGGCAGGCCCAGATTGCGCGCCTCCCAAACGAGATAGGCACCCATGGCGGTGGTCACGATTTCGCCCAGCACCGGGACCAGCCCAACGATTGCATCGAGCCCAACCGGATAGTTGATCACGGGCAGGTGAAAGCTGCGCTCCAGCATGATTTCAAGCGCTTCGATCCGCGCCCTGATCGAATGCACATCGGTTCCGGTGGGCAGGTTCATGACAAGCGGTCTGGGGCGCTGTGGTGCGGGCATGGACCTCTCCTTCCTCACCTAATTGGTTGGCTGGGACAGCGGAAACAAGGGGTGGAGGCCCCACGGATTCGGCTCGAACCCCGAAATGCTGCCGCGTACCAATGACCAGCGGATCGGTGCCCCCAGGGGAATGAAAACCTCTTCCGCCATCAATTTCTGGTGTGCTTCGGCGAGCAATTGCCGCTCTACCTCAGGATCCGTCGCAATAATTGCCTGCGCCACCAAATCGTCGGCATCGGTGGAACACAGTCCCAGATTGAATGTGCAATTGAACTGATTGAGGTACCAGCGCGGCGCAGCATAGCGCGCCGACCGGTCAACCAGTTCAAGATCGGCGTCCTCTTCCATCTTCACCTGGCGCGTCGCAACACCAATCCCCTGGAACGCCTCTGCAATCAGGCCGTAAAGCACATTGCTGCCCTGCCCTTCCGGCATGGCGATGCGGATGCTGGCCTGGCGAACATTCCTGAACGTCCATTGTTTTACCCGCTGCGTGGCGATGGCGCGGCGCTGCTGCAACGAAAGGTCAGCCCAGCGTTCGGGCGTGGATTTCGGGGACTCGCTTATTGTTCCGGGTACGATCAGCGTAGTCTGTTCCCACCCACCAATGTTCAGCGCGGCGGCAATGGCGCTACGATCGATCGACATTGACAGTGCCTCTCGCATTTCCGCGCTTTCAAGCACGCCCCGCTCATTGCGAGGCGCAAGCCCGAAAATGCCCAGCGCCGCATCAAGCCTGATCGTCCCGCGTGAAAGCGGCCCGGATTCCGCCAGCGGCAGCTGCGCGACCCGGCCATTCAGAACCAGATCAACTTGCCCGGAATTGAATGCCTTGATGGCATTCGCACCGGCCATGGCCCGCACATTCACCTGGCGCGCCAATGCTTGCCAGTCTTCGCGGGCCGGCAGCCCGCGGGCTTCCGGTGGCACCGCAGTCAAATTCGCAATGTCGCTGCCGGCTTCGCGCACCATAGTCATAGGGCCCGTGCCCTTTCCGCCATAGGACAGCCCCATCTCGGGCTGGGCCAGAAGGCGCAGGAAATCGGGCATGCTGCTCGACAGCCGGATCTCGACCACCCGGCCCGCCATGGCGCGAATGTCAACGATCTTCTCCAGGTCGAGCCCCAGCGATGTCCCACGCAACCGCCGGATATTGTCGCGCAGCAGGCGCTGCACGTCGCGCGATGTGACCTGCTCCCCATCCGGCCAGTCGGAATCGCGGAGCTTGAAGATATAGCTCGCGCCATCATCGGTGACGATCCAGCGATCCGCAAGGGCGGGAACGACCTGACCGCTCGCATCAAGCGCGACCAATCCCTCATGAGTGGCGCCGCGCAAATGCTGGGCCGCGGCCGAAAGGCGCACGCCTTGCTGAAACAGGCTGTTGCTGTTGCCGATCACCGCCACATCAACCGGCCCGCCCGAACCGGATGGCCCGCACGCAGCCAGCAAAAGAACAGGGATGAAAGACAGCCAGAATCGCATTGCTCAGGCTGGTTAGCAGCTTGTTCTGCCCCGGTCAGCGGCGATTAGGGCACTTTGTGATTTTTGGCAGCCCCTCCGGTCAGATGGAGCGAAACTTGTCCTGTGCCGACGGTGCTGCGGCATCGCGGCGGGGCACGATCGCGCTTTCCATGGAGCCAGACGTGGAACGATGGATATTGTGGTGCTTGACCCCGTCGAAATCGATCTCGTCTGCGAAGGCAATTCCAAACCGGTCGCTCTGCACCCAAGCGACATGGCCTTCGATCGGCTCTTCGCCTTCAAGGAAGACCGTGATTTGCGCCCCGCGTTCAACCCGCAGATTGCCCGCACCCATCATACCCGTCGAAGACAGATTGCGCACGCGCACACGATAGCGATGCGGCCGCTGCCCCAGTTGCACTTCGGCAAACATGAACAGGCTTTCGCGCGATTGGCTACGTGTTTCGATGCCGGACATCGTTTCCCAGTTCCCCCGGGTCCTGCGTTAATTACCGGGCGTCCAGCAATCGGACCGCCCTAGACTGCACCTAGCGCGAAGAGCCTAAGGAACCATTAACCGCGAATTCGGGGCTGGGCGCGCCAGGCGCACGCTCGCATCAATCGTCGCGCGAGATCTTCTCACGGCGCTCATGTGCCTCTTGCGCTTCCACTGTCATGGTGGCGACGGGCCGAGCAATCAGACGCCTGATCCCAATCGGATCGCCGGTCACCTCGCAATAGCCATACTCGCCCTCATCAATACGGCGCAAAGCAGCATCGATCTTGGAAATAAGCTTACGCTGACGGTCGCGGGTGCGCAGTTCGATACCCCAGTCAGTCTCGCTGGAGGCGCGGTCGTTGAGATCGGGCTCGCGGATCGGCCCGTCTTGAAGCGACTGCAAGGTCTGACCCGCAGCATTGTGGATCGAACGCTTCCATTCGGTCAACAGGGATCGGAAATAATCCTGCTGCCGTTCGTTCATGTATGGCTCGCTTTCGCTCGGCACATAATCCGTGTCGAGCGTACCCTTAGCTTTTTCGAGAATGTCGATTTCGTCGGATGACACGTTGGGCATTTAGTCCTCTCATCCCAGTTATTGCCCGTCACGCTGACGGATGATCAAGCCGCGGTGGCTTGCAACCTCGGTTCTGTCGACCGGCTGCGCGGGCCTATAGGGCCGCCGCCAAACCCACACAAGTCGGTTTCGCCGAAGGACCCGTTAGATGTGCAAAAATTAATTTCACGCGAACGGCCAAGCCATGGCCGCACAAAAAATCGACCTAGCATTAACCATTTGTTGACCATGTTCCGGCGATCACCCGTTCAAGCGGGATGGCTCAGGAAGAGACATCGCGCGGCCAACAGGGGGACAAGAAATGGAATTGAGACAGATCGACGGCGGCAGCGCCAGCGAGATTAAGGGAAGGCCAGCCGATCTGCTGGTAGCCCGCTGCCTTGCCGCAGCCGCACGGGGCGATATCGCTGCCCTTTACGACCTCGGCGTCGCATTCTCCACCGGCAGCCATGGCGCCGATTGCGACATGATCGAGGCCCATAAATGGTTCAATCTCGCCGCTTCCAAGGGGCATGAAGAAGCCGCATGGTGCCGCGCCGACATCTCTGACGAGATGACCGCCCGCGAAATCGCCGAAGCCCAGCGCCGCGCGCGCCAGTGGTTGTCCGACGAGCGCAAGGCCGCCTGAGACAGCCTACTCGCCTTTCTTGAAGGGCGTTCGCCCGCCCAGATAGACCTGGTCAATCGCCACGCCTTCGCGTTCGCGCTCAAGGTAATCAGCGATGGCATCACGAAATGACGGGTTGGCGATCCAATGGGCCGACCATGTCTGCACCGGTTCATAACCCCGCGCGAGCTTGTGCCCACCTTGCGCACCCGCCTCGACCCGCCTGAGCCCGCGCTCGATCGCAATGTCGATCGCCTGATAATAGCATAGCTCGAAATGCAGGAAGCGCCTGTCTAGCGTGCACCCCCAATAGCGGCCGTAGAGTGCCTCTTCCCCAACAAAGTTCAAGGCGCCGGCAATCGGCCTCCCCTCCATCAGGGCCAGTACCAGCACGATCCGTTCGGCCATGCGTTCGCCAAAAAGGGTGAAGGCTTCGCGCGTCAGATAGGGCCGCCCCCATTTGCGCGCGCCGGTGTCCTGATAGAACACCCAGAAGGCATCCCAATGTTCGGGCCGGATATCGTCGCCCGAAAGGCGGACGATTTCGACGCCTTCCTGCGCCGCGGCCCGCTCCTTCTTCAGCGCCTTGCGCTTGCGAGAAGCGAGCGATCCAAGAAAGTCGTCGAAGCTGGAATATCCCTGGTTGCGCCAATGGAACTGGATGTCGCTGCGCATCAGCCAGCCAGCCTGTTCGAACAACTCGCGCTGGCCTTCCTCGATAAAGGTGGCGTGGGCAGACGATAGATTGCTTTGCAGGCACACGGCCTCCGCGCCCCGCAGCAGCGGGATCGCGAGGCCAGGATCGCTGATCAGCAAGCGCGGTCCATTGGCCGGGGTGAAGGGCGCAGCGATCTGCAGCTTTGGGTAATAATGCCCACCGGCCCGCTCCAGCGCATCGGCCCAAGCATGGTCGAAGACATACTCACCCTGGCTGTGCGATTTGGCATAGGCCGGCAGGGCCGCGAGCAAGTGACCTTCTGCATCGGTGATCGCGATCGGCACCGGATCCCACCCCGTCCCCGGCCCAACGCTACCCGAATCCTCCAGTGCGGTCAGGAATTCATGGCTGACAAAGGGATTGCGATTGCCCCCCAGCGCATTCCATTGATCTGCGTCGAACGACCCGACCGAAGGTGCCAGCCTTACGATCAGCTCGCCTTCGCTCATGCGAGGCCTTCTCCCTCGGCGATCGGTGCATCGGCATACCGCAAGGCCCGCTCGCGGGTTTCAGGAGAATTGACCGTCCAGGTCAGGACCGGCAGACCTTTTGCCCTAAGTCCCGCCACCCAGGGGCTGGGCAAAGCCGCGATGTGATAAGCCAGGAAATCGGGCCTGGCGATCCAATAGGCCAGCCGCCTTTGCCAGGCCTTTTGCGTGTGACCATGCTCATCCTCACGCATGACGAGTCCAGCACAGGTTTGCGGCGAATGTTTACGGAACCAGCGCGCCACGCGTGGATCGAAGCTCATGACCGCATGGTGGCCTGAATAGCTGGTCAACGCCCCGGCGACGATCCGACAGCTTCGCGCAACATCATACCCCGCCTTGGACTTGATCTCGATCAGGAGCGGAACGCGGCCATCGACCAGTTCCAGCAACTGAGGGAAAGCAGCAATGTGTTCCTCGCTTTCGCGATAGGTGAACTGCCGCAATTCTGGCGCGGTATGTGTATTGATAGCTCCCTGCGCGCCGGTCAGCCGATCCAGTTCCCAATCGTGGAACACCATCGGCCAATCGTCCAGGCTACGCTGGATATCGCATTCGATGCCCATGCCCCGTTCGATTGCCAGACTGGCGCCAAGCAAGGAGTTTTCAGGAACGAACCCTCCTTCCCTGGCACCATGCAGCCCGCGATGGGCATATTCCCATTGCGTCAGCCAGGATGGAGCGCGCCTTTTGCTCATTGGCGGTTACGCACCTTTGATGGCGACCACCGCATCGACTTCTACCGCAACACCCAGAGGAAGAGACGGGGCACCCACCGCCGCCCGGGAGTGCTTGCCGGCATCGCCAAACACTTCAAGCATCAGATCGGACGCGCCGTTCACCACCTTGGGCTGGTCTGTAAAGTCAGACGTTGAATTGACGAAGCCGCCGAGCTTGACAACCCGTTCGACCCGATCGAGCGAGCCGAGCGCGGCTTTGAGCTGTGCCAGAATCATCAGCCCGCATCCACGAGCGGCCGCAATGCCATCCTCCAGCGAAACGTCTTCGCCCAGCCGACCGGTGAACAATTGGCCATCGACGAAAGATACCTGGCCCGAAACATAGGCAAGATCACCATGAATCACGACCGGGACATAGCTCGCCACAGGCGCAGCGGCGACAGGCAATGCAATTCCCAATTCCTGCAAACGTGCATCAGTACTCATCAATCGTCCTTTTCGATTTCGCCGAGCAGCCATGGCAGCGCTTCGGCCCAATTGTCGATCCTGGCATGGGCATGGCCTGCCTCATGCGCGCAGGGAATCTGCCCCGAAATCATGGGCTCGCCGCACAGGTGCAATTGCCGCAGGCCCGGAACGGTTTCGGCGGCGGATTGGTGGTGCTGCGCCAGATCGTCAATGAAGATTGCCTTTGACGGGGAATATTCTTCGATGATCGCCTTCAGCGTTGGTCCTTTGGGTCCCTGGTTGGTGAAGACCCGAGCATGAACGCCATGCTCGGCCAACTGCCGCGCGCGATTGTCCCGCCGCTCGTCGAGCAGATTGGTCAGGATCACCACATCGCAATGATCGGCCAGCCGATTGATCCCTGGCACCGCACCATCGATCGGCATCTGCCGATGCATTTCGGTGTCGAAAAAGCTGTTGAGCAGCCGCCACACATCTTTTTGCTCAACCAGTTCCTGGCTTTCCTGCCAGCGCATGGCAGTGCCGAAATTCTGACCGACAAGGTTGAAAGATACGCCCTGGCTTTCTTCCAGCCAGTTCTTGAAGGGTACGACCATGTGCAGCAGCACTTCATCACAATCGCTGATCACCAGAGGGCGGCTCATCGGGAAAGCTCCTGGCCGGCCTGCACCAGCTCTTCCGGGGTAACCGCCAAAGCTTCTGCACAGCGGATCAAATCCGGTTCGTGGTTGGAAAGGAATTCCAGCACAGCCGATTGTACAGTGGATGCGCCCAATTCAGCGCGCAGCGCATCGGGACTAAGGCCGGTCAGCCCCAGAAGTCGCTGCGCGCGTTGCTCGTCCTCGAGCACCCAGCCGAGCGCCGAGAGGGCGAGCATTTCCGCGGTGGGGGATTGGGCGGGATTGTTAATTGTGGCTGGCATCACGTTCATCTAGTTAGTTAGCGATCAAGGGAGCGTCGAGGGTAAGTGTCAAAGAGAATCCTGGTTGTCGAGGACAACGACCTCAACCGAAAATTGTTCTGCGACGTTTTGCGAGCAAACGGCTTCGAAGTCGAACCCGAAGCCGATGGCGAGAGCGCGCTCGACACCGCCCGGCGCGTCAATCCCGATCTTATCATCATGGACATCCAATTGCCCAATGTTTCAGGCGTGGACCTGATCGAAGCGGCCAAGCGCGATCTGCAGCTGCAGGCAATCCCGGTGCTGGCGGTGACAGCCTATGCCGGCAAAGGAGACGAGGAGCGGATTCGTGACGCGGGGGCAGCAGGTTATCTCGCTAAGCCGGTCTCGATCATTCCTTTCATGAATGCAGTGAAGGAACTGCTGCCGCAATAGGGCGGGCGCTTCACATGAGGTGCGCGGTCTCAATCAGATAGGCAATCATCGTCCCGAACAGGCCGAGGATGAAGATGCGATAGGCAAGGCTGAGGAACTTGTATTTCCTTCGCTGCAGAACTTGCCCGTTCTGGTAGATGTCATGCAGCATGGTCCTGAAGACGCCTTCGTCGGTCCGCAGCTGTTCCAGCACTTCGCGGGTCCATTGTTCTTCTTCCATCGCGGTGAAATGCCCGAAGAACAATTTGTTGGGCGGCACTGCGTCTTTGGCCGACCTGCCTACCGATGGAAGCACCGCCATCACAGCGCACATCGTGCTGACGAAGGCTGAACCCGCCAGGATCATCATCGACCAGCTGAGCCCCATGGTGAAGGCGCGGCTGACCGAGAGCGAGAAGACGAGGAAGGTCGCCCCCATCAGGATCGAGGCCTTTTGATCGGCCATGGCCGAAAGCGCGAGCGTATTGTTTTGCGTGGTCCGCACCAGGTGGATCGCTTGCGCGGAAAAGCTGTCCATCCCGGCATCAACCGGTCCAATTTCAGCATGGTTTTCCGTCTCTTCGATCACGCTTCGGCCCACCCTGAGATGCTTTCGCCCACAATATGCGCGGTCTGCCAGCCCGATCAAAGCTTGACAAGCGGGCCCATCAGCCGCTTTTCCGCCGCATTGTAGTGGCAGGCGCGGCCAGCCCGGGAACAGGAAAGTGAGTAATTTGATGGATCGTGCCGAAGTCGACACGCGCATTCGTTCGCTGATCGAACCCTTCAACAAAAAGGAAGTGGACATTGCCGACGCCACCACCTTTGCCAATGATCTGGAATTTGACAGCCTGACGGTGATGGATTTCGTGGCCGCGATCGAAGACGAATTCGACATCATCATTAGCATGAACCAGCAGGCAGAGATCGAGAATTTCGGCCAGCTCGTCGACGCGGTAACGAAGCTTCAGGATTGACGATGAGCGACGAGACCGTTTCGGGAGATTTGTTCTCCAAGTTCGACGATCTGATCCAGATGCGCGAAGGCCTTCTGGCCGGTGGGCAGGAAGATCCGTTCAACCTTGTGATGGAGAAGGTTCTTTCTCCCACCCGTGCAGTCTGCAACGGGCGCGACACTATCCTGCTCGGCACCTACAACTATATGGGGATGACCTTCGATCCCGATGTGATCGAGGCCGGCAAGCAGGCGCTCGAGAACTTCGGCAGCGGCACCACGGGTAGCCGCGTTCTCAATGGCACCTACCAGGGCCACAAGGAATGCGAGGAAGCGCTCAAGGAATTTTACGCCATGGACCACGCCATGGTGTTCTCGACCGGATACCAGGCCAACCTGGGCATCATCAGCACGATCGCCGGCAAGGGCGATTACATCGTACTCGATATCGATAGCCACGCCTCGATCTGGGATGGCTGCGCATTGGGCAACGCCGAGGTGGTGCCGTTCAAGCACAACGACATCGAAGCGATGGAAAAGCGGCTCAAGCGTATCCCAGAGGGTGCAGGCAAGCTGGTGGTGCTGGAAGGTGTCTATTCGATGCTGGGCGATATCGCGCCGCTGGCCGAGATGGTGAAGGTCGCCAAGGAGAACGGGGCCATGGTGCTGGTCGACGAGGCGCATTCGATGGGCTTCATCGGCGAACATGGTCGCGGCGTGTGCGAGCAGGCCGGCTGCATCGACGATGTCGACTTTGTCATCGGCACATTCTCCAAGAGTGTGGGCACGGTTGGCGGATTCTGCGTTTCCAACCACCCCAAGTTCGAAATCATGCGGCTGGTGTGTCGTCCCTATGTATTCACCGCTTCGCTCCCGCCCAGCGTGGTGGCTACCGCGGCCACTAGCATCCGCAAGCTGATGCATGGATCGAACAAGCGGGCGCATCTGTGGGAGAATTCCAAGAACCTCCATGCCGGGTTAAAGGCGCTGGGCTTCCAATTGGGCACAGAGCAACCGCAAAGCGCGATCGTGGCGGTGATCATGCCCGATCTGGAGCGTGGCGCTGCGATGTGGGAGGCGCTGCTGAAGGAAGGGCTCTACGTCAATCTGGCGCGTCCACCGGCAACCCCCGCCAATATGACCCTGCTACGTTGCTCGCTCTGCGCCGAACATTCTGCGGAGGAGGTCGAGACGATCCTGGGCATGTTCGAACGCGCCGGTAAGACGGTAGGCATTATCTAGCTGAAATGTGATGCGGCCGAGGCGATCTTCCCAACGCCCCGGCCGCGCCCCCCGCAGGGGGCTCAAGCGGCTGCGGTAGCCGCTCCCTCTCCAACTTGTTCGGGCATTGCCTTGTTCTCGGGGAAGATCGGCCACAGCAATTGCTGACCCAGTGTTGCCGGGGCCAGATTTTCTACCCCGTAGCTTTTGGGAAAGCTGCGCGTGACCTTGGCTGTGCCGAACAGCACATCCCAGAAGAACAGCAGGTTCCCGTAATTGCCCTTGTAATTGACCGCCGGATCATCGGCATGGCGGCCATGGTGAGCATGATGGGTGGCAGGCGTCGAGATTGTACGTTCGACCAGCCACATGATGGGAGACAGCCACTTGATCTTGTATAGCGGCTTGTCCCAGGCGACGTCCGAATGGGCGCCGATGATTACTGCCATCTTGACGATCAGATAGCCCGCATAGACCCAGCCCAGCCCCATATACAGCAGCACGCCAGACAGCCAGATACCGGGCATCATAGCATAATAGATAATGTTGTTACGATACACGAGCCGCACTGACATGTACCGTGCGTTGTGGTGAGCGCGGTGCAGATTGTAGAGCCAGTGAAAACTGTGACTTGCGCGGTGCCACCAATATTGCGTCATGTCCTCAAGGACGAGGAAAAGCGCGATCGCGGCGAATACATTGAGGTTGGTCAGGACTCCTTCCCACTGCGGGAATAATTGGCCCATGGCCCAGCCCGAAAAGAGCAGGATCGCTGGCTGGGTAATTGCCAGCAAGACCGTCATGCTCACCGCCTCGACGATTCCGTCATCGCGAGTCTGCTCTGATTTCGCGAACAGATTCGAACGAAACAGTTCGAGCAGCGCAAATCCGAAATAGATCGCGATCACGGCATATGTCGATGCTGGCACAGTGCCTCTCCCCTTGGTCGATCTTGTCGAATCCCGCATTAGCGTTTACTTCACCGCAAGAATGTTAAATTCTATACATTCAGGTCAGACACGGCGTTCGCTGGTGACTCCGATGCTTTTCGGGGCGCTGGACAAGGCGTTGCAAGCGCACTTGATCAGAGGTGCCGCAGAACGATCCTTTGGCGATGGCCAGATCGTCCAGCAACGCGGCGATGCGGCCGATGGATTCTGGTTGATCGAAGAAGGCGCCGTGATGATCGGGCAATTTCTGCCCGATGGCGAATTTCGCGCGGTTGCATTGCTGGGCCCGGGCGATTCCTTTGGCGAGCTCGCGGTTTTTTCGGGCAGACCGCGAGTGGTTGACGCGGTTGCGCGCGGGCCCAGTCGGTTGCGGTTCATTGTCGGAAAGACATTTCTTCAGGCACTGGGAAACTACCCAGTCTCAACCCATGCGCTGATTGGCGCTCTATCGGAACAACTGCAGGACACGCTCAACCTGCTCTCGGGCTTGCGCCATGGCACGAGTTCCAGCCGCATGGCAGGCTTGCTGGCCAATCTTGCCGGTGATCAGGCGGGAAGATTTAGCATAGATGTCACCCAGCAGGAGTTGGCCGATCTTCTTGGCATAACCCGGGTCACCGCCAACCACGCATTGCGCGAACTTCAGGAGCTTCGGCTGATCAAGCGATCATACGGGAGTATTGCCATCCTTGATCGCGATCGGCTGGTTCAATTTTCGTTAGAATAGAACGATCGTCAGGAAGACTGGGCGAGCGAAGCCTGTGCACATTTCTCGCTAGCCGCTTCATCGCCATTGTCGACATAGGCGAGTGCGACAAAGCCCGCGATCACCACCGCGACAAAGCCGATCGTTACGAGACCCAGATATTTGTCGATGAATGCCTTTATCGGCGCTCCGAACAGACGGAAAAGCGCACCCACGATCATGAAACTGATCGAACGGCTGACAATGCTGGCAAGGATGAAGGGCACCAGCGCCATGCCGATAAAACCCGCTGTAATAGTCAGCAGTTTGAACGGGATCGGGGTTGCCCCTTTGACGATCAGGATCTCGACCCCGTATTCGCGCAAATAGCAGGCGGCCTGGGGGAAGCTCTCCTCAAGACCCAGGATACGAAGCAAGTCTTGCCCTATCGTGTCGTAAAGGCCCCAGCCGATGGCATAACCAAGCAGGCCGCCGGCGACCGATGCCAGCGTTGCCACAGCAGCGAAACGCACCGCTTTCTTCGGCTCTGCCAGACACATCAGGCCCAGCAGGGGGTGCGGTGGAATTGGAAAGAAACTCGCCTCGATGAAGGCAAACATCGCCAACCACCAGATCGCATGCGGGTGCGCCGCTTTCTCGAGCGTCCAGACGAAAAGCTTGCGCAACATGTATGGGGATTCCTCGTGCGATCCGGAGACGATCGATTAGGCGAGGAGCGGGAAACAGGCAAGATTTGACTTATTAACCTATTTGGCACTTTTGTATTGACATCGTGACGCTCTTTGGTTAGAGAAGCGGAACATCGCGATAAACCGATTCGAACGGCGGCGCTTTCTCCTTTCAGGAAGTGTCGCCTTTTTGCGTTGGGCCTCGCACCCCTTGCGTTTGGAGATCGTCATATGCCGCAGCGGCGCGCCAAGCGCACCAAGATCAAGGCGCACCTCAAAGAGGGAGAGAAGCCCGGCCTCAACCGCCACTGGCGCGGCCTGTTCCTCGATTGCCTGGCCGAAACGTCCAATGTTTCGGAGGCTGCGCGCATCTCTGGCATCAACCCCAGCCGCGCTTACAAGATCCGCCGCGAGGAAAGCGAATTCGCCAAGCAATGGCTCGCTGCCCTGTGGGAAGGTTACACCCATCTCGAAATGGAAGTGCTGCGGCGCCTGCGCGAAGGCGATCTGGTGACCCCAGGCGGCGAGAAATACGATTTCGCCAATGCCATCCGCTTGCTGACCGCGCATCGCGACAATGCCGCCCGCGCCCAGGCGGCGCAGCGCAATGTCAGCGCGGCAGAGGTAAGGGCGTCGATCGACCGCAAGGTCGAAGAAATCCGCCTACTGGTCATGCGCGAAAAGGCGACGAAGGGCCGCAGTGACAAGTGAACCGCTGGAGTGGCTGACCGAAGTCAGCCCGAAAATTCGCGACCAGATCGCCGGCTGGCTGAGCCAGAGCGAGAAGGCCGAATTCCAGCATTACTGGCGCCTGTTTGCGCGGCCCGCCCAGCTGCCCCCTTCCGGCAATTGGCGCTATTGGCTGATTATGGCGGGGCGCGGCTTCGGCAAGACCCGGACCGGGGCCGAATGGGTGCGGATGATTGCAGAGGGCGATCCCGCTGCCCGCATCGCGCTGGTCTCATCCTCGCTGGCAGAGGCGCGCGCGGTGATGGTCGAAGGCGAAAGCGGGATCATCGCCTGCTCACCGCTAGATCGGCTGCCAGTGTTCGAAAGTTCGCTTCGGCGGCTGCGTTTTCCGAACGGCGCGATCGCCTCCATCTATTCGGCCGGAGAGCCGGAGAGCCTGCGCGGGCCCCAGCATAGCCACGCCTGGTGTGACGAAATCGGCAAATGGCCGCTGGCGCATGATCGCGCCACGCAATGCTGGGACAATCTGCTGCTGGGACTGAGGCTGGGCCATGACCAGCGCGTGGTCGCCACCACCACGCCGCGCAGCGTGCCGCTGGTGCACCGCCTGATCGAGGCGCAGCGCAGCGGATCATGCGCAGTGACGCACGGCACGACGCTGGACAATGCCGGCAATCTGCCGCGCAGCTTTATCGAAGCGGTCACCACCGAATATGCGGGCAGCCTGCTCGCCCGGCAGGAGCTCGATGGCGAGCTGATTGCCGATGTGGAGGGCGCATTGTGGAACCGGGCCCTGATTGAACGGTGCCGTGAGCTGGAACCCGCAGCGGAGCCTGCGCGTTTGGTGGTGGCGGTCGATCCGCCCGCTTCGGCACATGGCGATGCCTGCGGGATCGTGGTCGCCGCACTCGGCGCTGACGGCATCGGGCGCGTGCTGGCCGATTGCTCGGTCGAACGCGCGAGCCCCGAAGGCTGGGCCCGCGCAGTCGCCAACGCCGCGAGCGAGTGGCAGGCGGACCGCGTTATCGCTGAAGCCAACCAGGGCGGCGCCATGGTCGAAAGCGTTTTGCGTGCGGCGGACTGTGCCATGCCGGTCAGGCTGGTCCATGCCAGCCGAGGCAAGACGGCCCGGGCCGAACCGGTCGCGGCGCTCTATGAAGCCGGGCGCGTGCGCCACTGCGCCATGTTCCCGAAGCTGGAAGACCAGCTGTGCGGCATGATGGCGGGCGGTGGTTACGAAGGCCCCGGCCGGTCACCAGACCGCGCCGATGCGCTGGTCTGGGCGCTAAGTGAATTGATGTTGTCGCGCCGATCCGCACCAAGCGTTCGGCAGATTTGAGCATTCAAGGTTGTGAAATGTAGAGAAGTGACGGATCGAACCAAGTGTCCCGAATTCCAGCTCCGATCAAAAATCGCCATCCCGGATCCAAGTTCAAAAATGGCACCACTTCCGGAAGTATTTCTTGGAGGTGGGAGGCATGGCAAGGTTGAAAGTAGTCATCCCCTTCTTCGAGTGATTCACCGGCCCAAATATACCACCCAGAAGTGTCTCCTTCTGGAGGATGCCGCAACCCGTTGATCGGCTCCTGGCCCAGAGTTTGGATTGCCAAACCAATTTTCGAATTGGGGTCCAAGTCCACGAAACGCCTCTCAACTAGCAAGCACCCACCACTACAACAATTCGAACATACAGGAAGGTCCCCATGTCATTCCTCAACACGCTCGCTTCCGCCTTTAAGGGCGGGGGCGAAAATCGCGTGCCCCTGGCGCGCGGCTTCACTTCCCCCTGGGCACTCGCGCTCGATCGTTCGGGCGGCACGCCGCAGTTCGATTACAATGCGGCGATCCGTTCGGGCTTTGTCGCCAACCCCATCGCCCAACGGGCGGTGCGGATCGTGGCAGAGGGCGTGGGCCGCGCACCCTTGAGCGTGAGCGATGATCGCCTTTCAACGCTGGTCAACGCCACCAGCGCGGGCCAGCCGCTGATCGAGACGCTGGCCGCCCAATTGCTGCTCCACGGCAATGGTTATGTCCAGATCCTCAAGGATGGCAGCGGAACGCCGGTCGAGCTGTTCGCCCTGAGGCCGGAACGGATGAGCGTGGTGGCGGGTGCCGATGGCTGGCCCTGCGCCTATGAATACCGTGTCGGCACCGGCAAGCTGACCATCGGGTTGGAAGATGACAACGGCTGGTCCGAAATCGTGCATATCAAGGCGCTGCATCCTTCCGATGACCATTATGGCGCGGGCGCGCTTTCTGCCGCGAACCAGGCGATCGCGATCCACAATGCCGCGAGCCAGTGGAACCGCTCGCTGCTCGAAAATGCGGCGCGGCCATCGGGTGCGCTGGTTTATGACGTGGCCGATGGCACAAGCCTCACCGCCGATCAGTTCGAGCGGCTGAAGTCCGAGCTTGCCGCCGCCTATGGTGGGCAAGGCAATGCCGGGCGGCCGATGCTGCTCGACGGCGGGCTCAAATGGCAGTCGATGGCGCTCAGCCCGGCAGACATGGATTTCGCGGAGCTCAAAAGCGCCGCGGCGCGCGACATCGCGCTCGCCTTCGGCGTACCGCCCATGCTGCTCGGCCTGCCGGGCGACAACACCTATGCCAATTACCGCGAGGCCAACCGCGCGCTGTGGCGGCTGACGCTGCTGCCGCTGGCGGACAAGCTGCTCTCCGCACTGTGTGAAGGGCTGGCCCCGTGGTTCCCCGATGCGCGGCTCTCGGTCGATCTCGATCAGGTCACTGCGCTGTCGGAAGACCGAGAGCGGCTGTGGAAGCAGGTCTCGGAAGCCGAATTCCTCAGCGAAAGCGAAAAGCGGGCCATGCTTGGCCTTGATACCAAAGGAGCGCGCGCATGAACCGCGAAGAACTGCTTGCCCGGCTGATGGCGCAGGCTGCCAGCGAAGGCGGAGAACTCGTCACGCTACGCGCGATCGTGGAAGAGACGAGCGAACTCACCGCCAATCGCGTTCTGCGCCATTTGGGCCTGTCCGATGCCGATGCGCAGGACGATCTCGACGAGCTGCGCGAACTGCTCGGCGCCTGGCGCGATGCCAAGAAGAGTGCGTGGAAGGCGCTGGTCGACTGGACCGTGCGTGGGCTACTCGCTCTGCTGCTGATCGGCATTGCGGTGAAGCTCGGCGCTGCGGAGCTGCTACGGTGATCCTTCGACAGGCTCAGGACGGGGCCTTGCGCTTCGCCGGATATGCCGCGCTGTTCGACCGGCCCGATGGCGCGCGCGACACGATCCTTCCCGGCGCTTTCATCCGTACCCTGGCGGCACGGAGAGAACCGCTGCCGCTCTATTGGCAGCATCGCCCGGATCAGGTGATCGGCGTGGTCGAAAGCATCGCCGAGGATGACCGCGGCCTGCGCGTGATCGCCCGGATCGACAATCCCAATGGGCGCGCCGCCGCGCAATTGCGGCGCGGCGCAGTGAACGGCCTCAGCTTCGGATACCGCGCGCGCGGTTACCGCCACGAACAATCGGGCCGCGTGCTGACCGATATCGATCTGTTCGAGGTGAGCCTGGTCTCCCACCCATTGCAAGACGGCGCACGAGTGCATTTTCTTCAACGCCCTCAGACGCTGGGCGCACCCCCTCCGAGCCGCTTGGCGTCGGCCTGACCGGCCCATTCGGCTGGCTTGCCAGCCGCTCAGGATAAAACCTGCGCATTAGCGCTCTGGCCGCCGCGACCAAGAACCAATCGATCCGAGTTTCCAACCGGCCGACCCCTTCGCTTTGGGGGGCGGCCAATTTCATGCCCCCCAAGAACCGAATGAAAGGTGAATTGCCCCATGGAAAGCACTCCCGCCTCCCAGACCGATACGCTTGAAGAAAGCTTCGATATCGTCGCCCGGCAAGACAAGGCCGATGAAGCAATCACGACCTTGCGCAGCGATGTCGATGAAGTGAAAGCCCGGCTCGAAAAGGTTTCGCGCGCTGCCGCCCGCCCCGCGATCGCCGCCGAAGCAAGCTCACCCGAAGTCAAAGGCTTCGTCGATGGCTATCTGCGCCGTGGCCGCGAGAGCGAGATCAAGTCGGTCAGCGGCTCTGCTCCTTCGGACGGTGGCTATGCAGTGCCGCAGCCAGTCGACGCCCGCATTGCCAGCGAACTGGCCGAGATCAGCCCGATCCGCGCGCTTGCTCAGGTCGTGCAGACTGGCAGCTCCGGCTATCGCAAGCTGATGGCAACCGGCGGCACCGCCTCTGGTTGGGTCAGTGAAACCGCTGCACGGCCTGAAACCGATACTCCGCAATTCACCGAGATCGCACCGCCCAGCGGCGAGCTTTACGCCAATCCGGCGGCCAGCCAGTCCATGCTCGACGATGCCGATTTCGACATTGAGAGCTGGCTCGCAAGCGAGATCGCGATGGAATTCGCCCGCGCAGAAGGTGCCGCTTTCGTGGGCGGGACCGGCGCCGACCAGCCCGAGGGCTTCCTCACCGCGCCCAGCTCGACCGCAGAAGACGGCGTGCGCGCTTTCGGCACGCTGCAATATATCGGCTCGGGCGATGCGACCGGGTTCGACGCCGCACCCGATGCCAGGTTGGTGGATCTGATCCACACCATGAAGGCCGGGCATCGCCAGGGCGCGAGCTTCGTCATGAACTCCGCCACGCTGGCCGCTGTGCGCAAGCTCAAGACAGCAGACGGCGCATTCCTGTGGCAGCCGGGCCTGGTCGAGGGCCAGCCCGACCGCTTGCTCGGTTATCCAGTGGTCGAGGCCGAGGACATGCCCGATATCGCGGCGGGTGCCTTCCCGATCGCCTTCGGCAACTTCCGCCACGGCTATCTGATCGCGGAAAGCGGCGCGACGCAGATCCTGCGCGATCCCTACACCAACAAGCCCTTCGTCCACTTCTACGCCACCAAGCGCGTGGGCGGGCAGGTGCTCGATAGCGATGCAATCAAACTGCTGAAGATAGAGCTCTAGTTTGTTTAGCCTCAAACGTCGGCGGGGCCATCCGGCCCCTAGGCTTTCGCGCCAGAGGGCGCGGCGCGCAGTCGCGCGCTGGCACCGCCTGCGGCGGCGCGAAAGTCGATGACAATTTGAGGCCCAAGCACGCTCATCCCCGGCGGGGTTGAGAGCCCCCCTTCACTCCCCCGTCGGCACCCCGCGCCCGCACTGCCCGCCTCGCGTTTCAGCCAGGCTCAAGCGGTGCGGGCGCACCCCATCTCGCTTCAACCCACATCCAATCCAACAGGGAGACCGCAATGCAGCGGGTTATCGTCCAACCGGCCGACCTCTCGGGCGCGGCCCTCGCCGAGCTCAAGCAATGGCTTGGCATCACCAGCGCCAATGAAGATGCGCAGCTCGCCGGATTGCTCGGCGCGAGTCTCGACATGTGCGAGGGCTTCACCCGGCAGATGCCGATCGAGGTGGGTTGCGAAGAAGCACTGCCCATTGCACGCGAATGGACTGCGTTGGCGACCGCTCCGGTCCGCGCAATTACAGCGGTCGAACTGGTCAATGGCGACGGCACACGCAGCGCGCTACCCGCAGGCAACTACGAAATCGAGATCGCTGCGGACGGGCAAGGCCGAGTGCGCCTGAGACAGCCACTATCGGGGAGGCACGTAGTGGTGTCCTTCGTCGCGGGGATCGCCGCCGATTGGGCAGCGCTGCCCGACGCGCTGCGCCACGGCATTATCCGCCTGGCTGCGCACAACTACCGTGACCGGGATGCAAGCGAACCGCTGAGACCGCCCGCCAGCGTCGCCGCGCTGTGGCGCCCCTGGCGCAGGCTGCAACTGGCGTGATCAAGGCCGAACTGGAGGCCCCTGTTCGCGGCCTTGAGGCGCGCCTTACATCCAAAGCCAGAGCGCTTGGCGAAGCCTTCGCGCAGTCCCGCCGCACCGCGCGCAAACGCGATGGTGCCGCCTGGCGTTCGGCCCACTTGCTCTGGCCACTCTTTTGATTTGACCCTCAAACGCCGGGCGCGGCCCATCCGGGCCGCTTGGGCTGGCCTGCCGGCCAGCTCCGCTTCCGCGGCATAAGTCGCGGCGGCCGGTCGGCCCCTTCGGCTGGCTGGCATGCCAGCCGCTCAGGACATGCTTGCGGATCGCCTGCGGCGCTCCGTACTAGACAGGATTCAATAGCATATGGAAAATCTTCTGCGCGCCGCGCTGCTCGAATGGCTGCGGAGCGACCCCGCTCTCGCCGCGCTCAATGCGGTCGAGGAAGAGAGCCCGCTCAGCGTCAGCCCGCCCTGGCTGGGCATTTCCGCCAGCGCGTCGATCGACTGGAGCACCAAGGACCGCGTCGGGCGCGATACCCGCATTGCGCTGGAACTGGTCACGCGCGGCGACGATCCGGCCGCAGATGGCAGCATGATCGCCGCGATCGACCGGCGGGTGGAGGCCATGCCCGTGGCGCAACTCGGCTTCGACCTCATCAATATCCGCTTTCTGCGCGCCCGCGCCGAACGCCGCCCGAACAATCTGCGCGCGGCGCTGCTCGAATACCGCTTCCGCCTTCTCGAAACACCAGTGGAGTAACCGACAATGACAGCCCAGAAAGGCTCCGCCTTCCTCCTCAAGATCGGCGATGGCGCGCAGCCGCCCAGCTATGAAACCGTGGCGGGTCTTAGGACAACGCAGCTATCGATCAATGGCGACACCGTGGTCGTAACGCATAAGGAATCGGGCGGATGGCGCGAACTGCTTTCCGGCGCGGGCACGCGCTCGGTCTCGGTTAGCGCCGCCGGAATCTTCCTCGGCAGCACGGCAGAGGATTCGGTCCGCGCCCATGCGCTGGGCGGGACGACCGAGGAATATGAGCTGTCCTTCGAAGACGGTTCCAAGCTCCGCGGCGCTTTCCTGGTCCAGCGGCTCGACTATGCGGGCGATTTCAACGGCGAGCGCAATTACACGCTGCAGCTTGAAAGCTCCGGCCCGGTCGTGCCCGCATGAGCATGGATGCAAGCAACAGCAGGCCAGCCAATGCGGCGCGTGGCGAAGTGAACTTCGCGATTGCCGGACGCAGCTATGTGCTGCGCCCCAGTTTCGAAGCGCTGGTCGCCGCCGAGGAGGAGCTGGGCTCACTCTTCGCGCTGGTCGAGCGCGCGTCAGGCGGGGCGCTCACCATCGCGGAGATGGCGGGCCTGATCTGGCATTGCCTGCCATGCACTGACCGGCCCGACCGGTGCCGGCAAGACGACACTCGCCGACGTGATGCTGACGCTTGTTCGCCCCGACGCCGGCAGCCTGCAGATCGACGGCCGTGACGTCGACGACGCGTTGGCCGGCCGCTGGCGCGACCAGGCCGCCTA